>QZJG01000060.1 GCA_003599275.1 Nitrospiraceae bacterium
ATTTATTATTCTTCCAGTCACGCCAGTCAACATAACGCAATGTAAAGCTTCGTGAGTCGCCTTCAACAATTTGCTCCAGCGATGTTCCCAGAGTAAGCAAGTCGTAAACAGCCTCATTGGTCTTTTGCAGTCCGTCATACCTAATGTTTTTGAGCTTCTGGATAGCAGTCTGTATGTTCTCCTCGCTGAAGAGGTACTCCTGTCCCTTATGATGAATACGGTTGATTATCTTGAGCTGATCACGCAGGATTCCCTCCAGCAAAACATTCCCTGCCTTGTTTTGCCTTGCTGAAAGGGCTTGTTCCGGTGTCAGATACTCAAAGCCTAAGTTTATAAGTTGCTTTAACGCTGGGACCTGAGATAAGTATTTTTCATTAAATCGAAAGCCGCCATATGTCGGTCTGTCTTCACTCATTGTGCCCCCCGCTTAATCGCTCTCTGGATAACTCGATAGCCTGATGCAGTTTTTCCTGAAGCATCTCCCTTGGCGGCAATACAGTCAGATATTCTGCCACATGGATTCCTGATTGATTTAATTCCAGTAATTTAATCTGTTCATGCTTTTTCCCGGCACAGAGAATGATCCCCAGGGGTGGCTCTTCACCGGGCTGCCGTTCATATTTATCAAGCCACCGCAGATAAAGCTCCATCTGTCCCTTGTACTCAGCCTTGAAATCTCCAAGCTTAAGATCGATGGCGATAAGGCGTTTTAGTTTGCGGTTAAACAAGAGTAGATCAATATAGAAATCATCGCTGTCGATCTGTATGCGTTTCTGCCTTGCCAGAAAGGCAAATCCGGCTCCCAGCTCAAGAAGAAACGATTCCATCTCCCGGAGAATAGCATCCTCAAGGTCCTTTTCCAGATAGCGGTCCTTTAAACCAAGGAAGTCGAGAATATAGGGATCACGAAACACCAGATCAGGAACCAGCTTATCTTCTGTACGCAGTTCCTTCAGTTCCGCTTTTGCCAGTTCCTCAGGCTTTTTGGACAGGGCAGTCCGCTCATAAAGCATGGAATCAATCTTCTGCCTGAGTGTACGAACGCTCCATCCTTCCACACGACACATTTCAGCGTAGAAATCCCGCTGGAGTGGCTTATCCAGGGGCAGAAGCTCTCTGAAATGCGACCAGCTCAATGTTTGCGACAATGTGGCAACAATCTGTGTTTCAGGGAAAGCATCGGCAAACTTCACCATGCGGGTTAATGCCGAGTAACTAAATCCGTTTCCGTATTCCTGAGTCAATTGTTGCGACAGCGTGGCAAGAATCTCTTTCCCGTAATCAGCGCGTTCACCTTTGAGGATTTCTGTATTAATTCTTTTGCCTATTCTCCAATAGAGTATAGTCAAGGCTGCGTTGACGCTCACTGCTACAGAGAACCGTGACTCCTCGATCATTCTGCGGATATCGCCAAGCAGGCCGTTTGAACTCTTATTCTTACTTATCTGATTTTTTCTACTCATGATTGATTTCTCCTGCGGGCAGTTCTCACTTTATAAAGCCGTTCGGTAAAACCGCCCTCATTTTCAAAATCCTTTGCCTGAGCTGCAATTTGCCGGTCGAGGAAATAGCAGCACAGATTGAGCAAAGACAATGCAGCGTTTGCGACAAGCGCTGAGGGGTGCACAGACTTACACAGACTATCACCGACTGACACGGACGCTTTGCTGCAGTCTGTTCGTCCGTGTTGGTCTGTGAGAGTCCATGTTCTTTTCCTCCTCCACCCACTCTCGCACATCCTCCAGCGTCGCACACCGCCTTGCCTTAAACCGCTTCAACACCGGATGCTCCGCCTCAAACAACGGCAGCCCCCGCTGCCGCAAAAAATCCTCATAATCAAGCCTCAGCTCTTCCAGGCTTGCACGCGCCACATTAGTAAGCTTGAGCTCCGTTTTCCTTGATGTCCCCGAGGCCTGCGAACCTTCTGCGATATTCTGCACCCCGCTGCGCGCCGCCTGTACCATCTGATCATGCGTCCGGCTTCGTTTATCAATATACAATTCACAGAACCGCACTGTCACATCATATGCCAGTTGAGCAACCTGAAAACTTTTTAAGTTTCGGTAACCGCCGTGCTTTGGAATCAAGTTATTGTTATTTCGCCCATCACCCATTTTTCATTGTCCCCCTTTTATGTCTTTACCCGCCACTGCCCGGTTAATAACTTCTGCATGAGACCACGTTTTTGTTTTTTTAACAATTCAAGCTGCTGCCTCAAAAGCCCTATTTCTTTTTGGGCAGTGTTAAGCACATTAGCAATTTTCTCTTGATCGTCAATTGGTGGATATGGAAGTTTTACTGATTTAAAATCAGGCATACTGATCTGCTTCCCATCTCTAATCCCGATTACGGCAATCCGCAAATACTTTTCAATGAAGATATACGATTTAAAAAAGTGCCTGTAAAAGTCCTCATGTATTGGCAGTTTGTTTCTCAAGACGGTATAGGCGGGGCTTACAATTCCCTGATACTCAGAGTATTCGACACCACCCTGAAATGAACGCAGGCTTATGACGAAATCTCCCCTCTTAATGAGTTTGTATGATGCCGTACTACCGTCCGGTGACATGACACGGCCTTCCAGCATAGTCCGTGGAATTACGCCTCTATCCTGAGTAACAGACAGCAGCTCCTCCTTCGGATGGTTTTTCTCTGAAACACTTTCAAATATTTTTTCTGATCTCAGATGCTTCCACCTCTGACATTGATCATTAATTAAGGTTTTAATCAGCCACTTATAACTCTTCTCCTTCGCTTCAATCAGCCTTTCTGTTTTTTCAGTGGCCATGTCCCAAGTTAAGAGCAGTTTCCCTATTAAAGCTCTTGTCTTTGGCAAAGTCGGCGCAAGTATTCTTAACTTTATAACATCAGTTGAGTTAATCGCCGGATAGTTAGATCCAACAACAAGGGCATAAATCTGCCGTCGAATTTGGTAACTATACAAATATTGATATATATATTCAGAATCACTTTCTATATTTGGAGATATAACAGCAAACCCTGTAGAGGCTACAGTGTCTTTTATATCGTGCTTAATTCGAGCGAATCCTTCTAAATTAGGACGCACAGTAGCCATCAGAACATCATTTTTCTTAACACAGCGTCGGGCTCGTGAAGGTGCATCAGAAAAATGATATGTACGCAAATCTTCGCTTATCACGCCATTATTAACATTAGACAGTGAAATATAGTTGAACTTATAGTTTGTCCGTGTTCTATTCCCCAATGAATCTTCATCGATTTTGGCTAATTGTCTAACGTTATACTTTTTCCAACCTTTTGGCAGCATTGAACTCATTTCTTCCCGTCCTCCAGCTTCTTTGGCAGTTCCGCGCTCTTGATCAGTTTTTTCTCGTCCGATTTTACCCTGCGTTCAAGCTTTTTCAGGTCTTCTTCCGCAGGTAGTTCCTCGGGCTTGATTCCACGCTCAACCAACAGGTCGCGCACGCTCTGATTATTCTGAACATGCTCGTTGGTTATGGATGATTCACCCTGTAAGGCATTCTCCTTCACATTATGATTAGTGATTTCAGCCGCAAGGTTCTTGGCCGTGATAGTGATTGTCGGTAGAAAGTCTGCAAGAGGACGATTTCCAGGAACTCCGAGCTTGTTTTTCATTGTCAAGGTGGATTTGCCGCCGAATAGAGCGGTGTCGCCCTTGGACCGGATACGCCCGAAGCCCTGCTCGTCCACGCCGCGCTCATAGATGTTCTTGGAAAGCTCGATCTCGGATTCACGCAGTTTCTGACGGGCATTAAGGCGTTCCTGCAACTGGATACGTTCCTCTATGATCTCCTGTTTTCGGGTCTGAATGGCGAAGTAGCTTTGTGCAAAGGCAATCTGATCTTTTCGTGGATCGCCATTCTGGGCGATCAGATAGCAGGCATAACGGGTCAGCATAATGTCGTCGACTGGTCTTTCGGCCCCTGAGCCAATTTGGACCATTTTGTTGACGTCAACAAAATGGTTCTCGGTATTTGCTCCAACATTGGTGCAGGATTCCTTGGCTTTTTCCACAACCTTCAGGAAATTTCTCCACTCCGTATATCCAAGAATTTCCTGGAGATCTCGTGCAAACCAGAACTCCACTTCGGAGTCAGGCCAGACATTGACGATAGCGTCAAATTGTTTGTGCAATTGAGTTATCAGTTCTTTTTTCATCTACAAGCCTCCTGTTTCTCCGACCATAGTGAGGACATCCTCACAATGGTCTTATTTCACTCCCAACTCTTCAAGATATTTCTTCATCTTTGCCCTTACATCTACCAGTTCACCTTCAAGGTGATCTATCTCCCGCTGAACCGCAGCCACATCAATCTCCTCTTCCTCCTCAAACGTATCCACATACCGGGGAATATTCAGATTAAAATCATTCTCTTTGATCTCTTCACAGGTCGCAACATGAGCATACTTCTCAACACCCTTCCGGGCTTTGTATGTGGATACTATCTTTTCGATATGCTCATTGAGCAGCTTATTCTGGTTCTTCCCGGACTGAAACTCACGGCTTGCATCAATGAACAATACATCACGCCGTTTTTCATTTGCGCCGCCCTTTTCCCTTGACCGGTCAAATACAAGAATCGCCACAGGGATGGAGGTTGTAGGAAATAAATTCCCGGGGAGGCCCACAACAGCATCAAGCAGATTGTCCTCAATAAGTTTCTGACGAATGCGCCCTTCCGCAGCGCCACGAAAGAGAACACCATGCGGCACGACGACAGCCACACGTCCTTCCTTCTCAATCGCCGCCTCAATCATGTGACTGATAAAGGCATAGTCACCTTTACTCTTTGGCGGCACGCCGCGCCAGAAACGGTTAAACCGGTCGTTCTCAGCCACATCCGCTCCCCATTTGTCCAGCGAGAACGGAGGATTGGCAACCACAATGTTAAACTTCATCAGCCTGTCCTTTTCCACAAGCGCCGGGCTGTTCAGGGTATTGCACCACTCGATCCGGGCAGAGTCCATTCCGTGAAGGAACATGTTCATCCTGGCAAGAGCCCATGTGCTGCCATTAACCTCCATTCCAAAGAGGGCAAAGTCCTTTGTACCGACTTCATGAGCAGCTTCTATCAGCAGACCGGCTGACCCGCATGTCGGATCACAGATACGGTCACCCTTTTTAGGCCGGACCAGTTTTGCAAGCAGCTCTGAAACTTTGTGCGGTGTGTAGAACTCTCCCGCCTTCTTTCCCGCATCAGAGGCAAAGCGTTCAATTAGATAAATGTAAGTATTTCCGATAACATCTTCAGCCACACGGCTCGGACTCATATCGAGCTGTGGCTTATTGAAGTCTTCCAGTATATGTTTCAGTAAACGGTTTCTGTCTTTTGTCTTGCCAAGGTTTGCCTCGCTGTTAAAGTCGATATTACGAAACACCCCTTCGAGCTTTACCTTGTTCTCCTCTTCAATAGCATCAAGGACAATATTTATCAGGTCCCCGATATGAGACCTGCCCCTCCTCTCATAGAGGCTGTAGAAGTCCGCAAGAAAACGCTCCGTCTTCCCTGTGTCCTTGTCTTTATAATCAACGTAAGGCAGAAGGAACCTCTCCCTTTCCAGTTTGCGGCGAATACGCTCCTCATTATCTCCGTACTGCTTTTGGTACTTCTCATAGTGGTCCTTCCACACGTCAGAAATATATTTCAAAAAAAGCATGACCAGAATGTAATCCTTATACTGCGCCGGATCAACCGGTCCCCTGAACGTGTCACACGCCGCCCATGCCGTTGCATTGATTTCGCTTTGCTTCACCTTGTCAGTCATTTTATTCTCCTTATTTAATCGCTTGCCTTCGCAGCCTTAATGCTTAATGATCCAATTAACAAAGACCGTTTCTCCTGAAGCTTTCGGAGAAGTTCATTCTCTCTATTCAGGAGCCTGTTGAGTTCCACAATGCTTTTCTGTGTTTTAATATCAGGTACATGAACCTCAAGATATTCAAATGCGGACATCGGCACAAGAGGCATGTGTGTACCCTGCCGAGCAATATTATGTAAAAGCTTTTGAGCAGGTGTTTGATTGATACCCCATGCCAGATATTCAGGAAGAACTTTGTCCGAGTTCACCTTCAGGATAAAAAAGTAGCTTGCAGCAATAGTGTTTTCCAATGAGTTAGTTATTGTAAATGCAAAATTACTATGTCCCCTTGAGAGAAACAATACATCATTCTTATTAACTAAATATTTATCAGACAATTCAGCCAGTCTTACCCGCATCAACTCTCTATAGTTCAGATTGTTATAATCATCAAAGTCTCTCATCTGTATCACTGCATGTGATCCATCAGGCTCCGTCTTAATTTTTTTGCGAAACTGGTAGCCGATCCGGATATCAGCTATGTCTTTGATTTTTAATTTCATAGTCAAAATTTCGTCTTTCTCCGGTTAAATCTCAGCCTGAGTAAAGACAAAAGGCCCAGTGTTGCAAGCACTGGGCCTTTTTTAATAACGTATTTAATTTCGAATGATTCCCAATACTGCATACAAAAC
This sequence comes from Nitrospiraceae bacterium, assembly GCA_003599275.1. GTDB lineage: Bacteria > Nitrospirota > Thermodesulfovibrionia > UBA6902 > UBA6902 > SURF-23. Next base: position 6,495 of record QZJG01000060.1, read on the forward strand.
TATATCATGACTAAATCCTTTGTGTCAATATTTAATTGAAGTATTTAAGATACTTCTTTATTTAAACAACTTAACTGCACTTCGTAAACCCGCAGTCTCTGCACACGGCGCAGCCGCCTTCGTGCTCAACCGCACCGCCGCAGTCGGGACAGGCGCCGCAGAGCATTATGTTTTCCTTCGTATCTTTATGCTCTTCGTGATGCGAGCCGTTGCCGTTTCCGTTTTTCTTGCTGCCGTGTTCGGCGTATCTTTCAATGGCCTTTGAAATGGCGTCGGAGCAGGATGAAATCTTTCCGCCCGCTGCCCATGCCGGACTGTGGCAGCTTATGCCTTTGAGCTGTTTGACAAGCTCTTCCGGTTCGATGTTGCTCCGCAGGGCGAGGCTTACGAGTCTTCCGATTGCCTCTGCCTGACTTGAGGCGCAGCCCCCGGCCTTGCCCATTTGCGTGAACAGCTCAAAGAGGTTGCCTGCTTCATCTTCGTTGATGGTGACATATAAATTGCCGCACCCTGTCTTCATGAGCCTTGTCGTGCCCTTGATGAGCTCCGGACGTTTCTTGGGGGTGATTTTAACGCGCTCATCGGGTCTTTGTTCCGTGCCCTGTGCTGCGTGATCTGTTTTGGTCTTTCCTGTTGAGAGCACCTGTTCTTCTCTTGAACCGTCCCTGTAAACGGTAACGCCTTTGCAGCCGAGGCCGTATGCAAGAAAATACACATCCTCAACTTCTTTCGAGGTTGCGTCATGAGAGAAGTTGACGGTCTTGGAAACCGCATTGTCCACATGCTTCTGAAAGGCCGCCTGCGTCCTAATATGATCGAGAGGAGATATATCATGCGCGGTGATGAAGACCTTTTTTATATCGTCGGGGACCTCGCTGATTCCCTGGAGGCTTCCTTTGTCGGCGATCTTGTCTATAAGTTCCCGGCTCCAGAAACCCCTCTCCCTGGCGATTTTCTCGAAAATAGGATTGACCTCATAAAGCTTTGTGCCCTCAAGGACATTGCGCACGAAGGCGACCGCAAACAGGGGCTCGATGCCGCTCGAACAGCCGGCTATTATCGAAAGTGTTCCTGTAGGCGCGATGGTTGTGGTGGTGGCATTTCTCAGTGGGGTCCTGTCTTTGTAGATGCTTGTCTCGAAGTTGGGGAAGGTGCCCCTTTCGTCGGACAGGAAAGAGGACTGTCTTTTGCTTTCGGCCTGGATGAACCTCATGACCTCGGTCGCGAGCTTTGAGGCGTCTTCGGAATTATAGGGGATGTTGAGCTGGATCAGCATGTCCGCCCAGCCCATGACCCCGAGACCTATCTTCCGGTTGGCCTTGGTGGCTTCTTCTATTTTTTTCAGGGGATATTTATTAATAACGATAACATTGTCAAGAAAATGCACGGCGTTGTGGACCGTTTCCCTGAGCGAGTCCCAATCAACCAGCTCACCATAATTGACGGTGGGCACTGCCTCGCCGGGGGAAGTCTTTTTTACAAATTTTGCCAGATTGATCGAGCCCAGGTTGCAGGACTCATATGCAAGCAGGGGCTGTTCTCCGCAGGGGTTTGTGCTTTCGATCTGTCCGGCAGCGGGCGTGGGGTTGTGCTGGTTCATCCGGTCCAGAAATATAATACCCGGCTCCCCGTTTTTCCAGGCGTGGCTTACAACCAGCGTGAATACATCCCTTGCCCTCAGCCTGCGAACGGCTTTTTTGGTATGGGGATTTACCAGGTCGTACTCCTCGTCTTTTTCGAGGGCCTTCATGAATGCATCCGTTACCCCGACTGACAGGTTGAAGTTGTTAAGTTTGGAGTTGTTGTCCTTTGCGGAAACGAATTCAAGGATGTCGGGATGGTCGACCCGGAGTATCCCCATGTTGGCGCCCCTTCTTGTGCCTCCCTGCTTTATAGCCTCGGTGGCCGTGTCAAAGACCGTCATGAAAGAGAGCGGTCCAGACGATACCCCTTTTGTCGAGCCGACAATGTCGCCTTTGGGTCTAAGGTTTGAAAATGAAAAACCTGTTCCGCCGCCTGACTTATGTATCAGCGCGGCATTTTTTACAGCCTCAAAAATGGACTCCATCGAGTCGTCTACGGGGAGGACAAAGCATGCCGAGAGCTGGCCGAGCCTTCTTCCCGCATTCATGAGCGTGGGGCTGTTGGGCAGAAACTTCAGGGACGTCATTGTCCTGTAAAATTCCTCTTCCACGATCATGACCTCGGCCTCGGATTTGGCATAATTCAGTTCTACCGATGCAACTGCCTTTGCGACCCTTCTGAACATTTCTTCAGGGCCTTCGACAATACGGCCCTCTTCATCTTTTTTTAAATATCTTTTCTCCAGTACCTTCAGAGCGCTCTGGCTTAGATCAAGATTGGTTGAGACTGCTTCTGCCATAAATCCCTCCTTTAAACTTTAAGAGATTATTATTATGAAAATGTTTTTATATGTATTTTATCTATCCCCTATTTAGAGGCACTACGGAATTAAACCACAATATATGGTATATGTCAAGCAAAAAATGCTTATTTTAAAACTTCTTGATTTTAATAAGAATTTACGGTGAGAATTACGTTGATTAAATGTGGACTAAAAATAACCAATGCATTTATTTTCTCTTTTTGCGGCTAATAACCGGCGCAATTGTATGACCGGTCACGGGAACCGGTTCTGTTTGACTAACCCGCAGGCAATGTTCTAAAATTTTGGCATGCATTCCGCGTATGTCCCTCTTCATCTGCATACCGAGTACAGCTTGCTTGATGGAGCGATAAAAATAGATGACCTGATAGCTAAGGCACTTGAATACAAACTTGCGGCCATTGCCATGACGGACCATGGGAGCCTGTTCGGGGCCGTGGAGTTTTATAAAAAGGTTTCAAAAGCCGGACTTAAGCCCATAATAGGCTGCGAGGTCTATATCGCCCCGAAAAGCCGTTTCGACAAAGGAGGATCAAGCGATTCAACCGAGTCGTCATTCCATCTCATTCTCCTGTGCAAGGACATAAACGGCTATAAAAACCTTACGCGTCTCGTAAGCAAGGCGTATCTTGAAGGGTTTTATTACAAGCCGAGAATAGATAAGGACATCCTCTCACAGCACAGCGGCGGACTTATAGGCCTTTCTTCATGCCTGAAAGGGGAAATCCCGCGTTCTCTTTCAAACGGACTTATCGATAAGGCGCGGGAAGCTGCGCTCGAATACAGAAGGATACTCGGCGCCGAGAATTTCTTTCTCGAGGTCCAGGCAAACGGCCTTGCTGAGCAGGACAAGATAAACAAAATGCTCATTGAATTAAGCAGGGACACCCACATCCCTCTCGTGGCAACAAATGACTGCCACTACCTGACCAGGGAAGACGCAAAGGCGCAGGACGTCCTTCTGTGCATCCAGACTGGGAAGACGCTCAACGATACGGACAGGATGAGATTTTCGACTGATTCGCTTTACTTTAAAAGCCCGGAGGAGATGAGGGAGGCATTTAAAGATATTCCGGAGGCCCTCTCTAATACAAGGGTGATTGCGGAGAAATGCAACCTCGATTTCACGTTCAACAAATTCAGGCTGCCTAAATATGAGGTCCCGGAAGGTGAAACCGTAAACAACTATCTCAGAAAGCTCGCGGAGGCAGGCCTCAGAAAAAAAATCGGTGGAAGCATCCCGGACCATTATATGGAGAGATTCACCAGTGAACTTGCGATGATCGAGAAAATGGGGTTCTCTTCCTATTTCCTCATAGTGTGGGATTTCATAAGCTATGCAAAGAGCAGGGCCATCCCCGTCGGCCCCGGGAGGGGTTCTGCGGCGGGAAGTCTCGTAGCCTACGGCCTTGATATAACGGATATAGACCCTATCAAATACGGCCTGTTGTTTGAGAGGTTCCTGAATCCGGAAAGGGTCAGCATGCCTGATATAGACGTGGACTTCTGCATGGACCGGCGCTCCGAGGTCATCGATTATGTGTCAAACCGCTACGGGAAGGACCATGTAGCGCAGATTATTACCTTCGGGACAATGCAGGCACGCGCAGTGATCAGAGATGTCGGAAGGGCGATGAACGTCCCGTATTCAGAAGTAGATAAAGTGGCAAAGCTCGTCCCGATGGTCGCAAAGATCACTCTGAAGACGGCCATCGAAATGGAGCCTAAATTAAAAGAAATGTATGACACCAGGGCTGAGATAAAGGAGCTGATCGATGTGGCGCTCAGGCTCGAAGGCCTTTCAAGACATGCCTCGACTCATGCGGCGGGCATCGTCATATCGCCTGAGCCGCTCACGGATTTTCTTCCCCTGTACAAGGCCCCAAACGACGAGGCAATAACAACGCAGTTTGATATGGACGCGATAAAGAATCTCGGCCTCCTGAAATTCGACTTCCTCGGGCTTAAGACGCTGACCATCATCGACAAGGCGGAGAAGATAATAAACGACTCACATGCAATCCCTGCCCCTGCAAATCCCCCCTCACCGGGAGGGGACACAGAGGGCAGCCATCAGCTTTTTTCAATCAGGAAAATTCCGCTTGATGACAAGGCCACTTTCGATCTCCTGAGCTCTGCAAAGACAGCCGGGATATTCCAGCTTGAAAGCTCCGGGATGAAGGACCTCCTCACGAGATTAAAGCCGGACATATTTGAAGACCTCATCGCTCTCGTAGCGCTTTACCGGCCGGGCCCGCTGGGAAGCGGCATGGTCGAGGAATTCATCAGAGGGAAAAGGGGCGGCCCTGCAGACAGTTCTCAGCAGACGAATTCTCTGGCAAAGCTGAATATACACGGACTGGGTGATATCCTGAAAGAGACCCACGGGATAATCCTGTACCAGGAGCAGGTCATGGAGATCGCCCACAAATTGGCCGATTTCAGTCTTGCGCAGGCAGATATTCTGAGAAAGGCGATGGGCAGCAAAAATCCTGAAGAGATGGAGAAGATGAAAACCACCTTTATCCATGGATTAAAGGCCAACAAGGTTTCGGAGAAAAAGGCCGAGACCCTTTATAACTTAATACTGCAATTTGCCCAGTACGGTTTTAATAAATCGCATTCAGCGGCTTACGCCCTCATAGCATATCAGACCGCCTATCTGAAGGCGCACTATCCCGTTGAATTCATGGCCGCCTCTCTGAGCGCCGATATGGACAATACCGCCAAGGTCGTCACATATATAAACGAGTGCAAGGAGATGGGGATCGGGATGCTTCCGCCCGATATAAATGAGAGCACGAGGGAGTTCAAGGTCATAGACAATTCCATCCGGTTCGGGCTGGAGGCGGTGAAAGGCGTCGGGAGCTCGGCCATTGACGCCGTCCTTGAAGTAAGAGCGTCGGAAAATTTCGGGTCCTTCTTCGATTTCTGTTCGAGGGTGGATTCAAGGCGGGTAAATAAAAAAGTCATCGAGAGCCTCATCAAGGCGGGCGCGATGGATTCAATCGGCAGCAGGGCGCAGTTAATGGCGGGCCTCTCCTCCATGATGGAGTCCGCCATGCGTTTCCAGGAGGAAAAGAACTCCGGACAGGGAAGCATGTTCGACATGCACCAGCCGGCCCCTCACAGGTTGATGGAGGTAGAGGAGTGGGACGAATCCAGACGCCTCATGATGGAAAAGGAGGCGCTCGGTTTTTATATCACGGGACACCCGCTCAATAAGTACAGGGAAAAATTTGCAGAACTTTCCATAGTGCCGACTCATGAGATCCAGGACCTGGAAGAAAGACGCGATGTCAATATCGGCGGGCTCGTGAGGGACCTGAAACAGATACAGACCAGAAACAAAGATTTAATGGCATACGTCACAATAGAAGACCTGTACGGCACCGCGGAGGTCATCGTTTTTCCGGAGGTGTACAAGGATTCACAGAATATCATTGCCCAGGATGCGCCGGTAGTTATTGCGGGTTACACGGACAAGACGGACAAGGGATTAAAGGTGATCGCAAAAAAGATCGTTTCGATCGACGATGTAAATCTTGAGAAAGAACTGAAGGCAGGCGGTGACTCCCCGAACGGAAATAACAGGTGGAAGAAAAACCGGGCCCCGTCTTCTTCCGGGCTTTCCGCTTCTCAATATAAAAAGCTCGTGCTGACAATGCATAACACCGTTAATCCCGAGACACTTCCGAGACTGAACGAGATCTTCGAGAGATACACCGGCGATTGCCCTGTTTATTTAAAGATAGTTTCACCTCAAAACTGGGAGTCCGTTCTGTCAACGAACAGGCAGGTAAGCCCTTCGAGGGAACTGATTTCAGAGGCTGAGAATATTCTTGGCGAGGGAACAGTGGTATTGAATTGAGAATTACAAATACGAATTAGGAGTCAGTGCATGCATTACTACCTTGATTTTGAGCGTCCGGTCGCGGAACTGGAAAATAAAATTGAAGAGCTCAAACGGCTTGCCGACGGCAAGGACGTGAACATTACTGCCGAGATAAAAAAACTCGAAAAGAAGGCAAAGGATTTACGCGTCGACATATTTTCAAAAATAACCCCCTGGCAAAAGACCCTTATGGCGAGGCATCCGGAGAGGCCGTATACCCTGGACTATGCAAAGCTCCTCATGGAAGATTTTATCGAGCTCCACGGTGACAGGAGGTTTGCCGACGACCCGGCCATAGTTGCAGGATTCGCAAAGTTCCAGGGTGTTCCCGTTGCGGTCATAGGCCATCAGAAGGGCAGGACTACAAAAGACAGGATCGTGAGAAATTTCGGCCAGCCCCATCCGGAGGGATACAGAAAGGCCCTCAGGGTAATGAAGCTTGCCGAGAGATTCGGAAGGCCTGTTTTCACATTCATCGACACCCCCGGAGCTTATCCCGGCATAGGGGCTGAAGAGAGGGGACAGGCAGAGGCGATAGCAAAAAATCTCTTCGACATGTTCAGAATAAAAACCCCGATAATCGCAACCATAATAGGAGAGGGCGGAAGCGGCGGGGCGCTGGCCCTTGCCGTAGGCGACAGGGTGCTTATGTTTGAGCATTCCGTTTATTCGGTAATCTCGCCTGAAGGCTGCGCCGCCATTTTGTGGAAAAAGAACGGCACAGAGGTGGGGCAGGGCGAATATGAGAAGGCGTCCGAGTCCCTGAAATTGACCGCCCAGGACCTTTACGGCTTCGGCGTAATTGACGAGATAATCCCGGAGCCGGTCGGCGGCGCCCACAGAAATTATCAGGACACTGTAAAGGCTTTGGAAAAGGTCCTGAAGCACCATCTCACAGAGCTCCTCAAAAAACCGACCGACCTTCTGCTTGAAGAGCGTTATGAGAAATTCAGACTGATGGGCGCGGTAGAGGAAGGATAGCAGTCAAAAAAAATCCCCCTTTCAAGGGGGGATAGGGGGGGGAATATCTGTGGTAATCGTTTATCTATTTCATTCTTTTTAAATATGTTCTCACTCCCAGCGTCGCGCCGCCGATCAGGAATAAAACCGTGCTCACCGGCTCAGGGGCAACGGGGGAGGTAGTGCCGGAGAATGCAAATTTGGTCCCCTGATCGTTCTTGAATTCAGCAATGAAGTCACTGTTCCCTAATTGATAGTCAATAGTAAAACTAAAACCTCCGAGAGAATCACCTGGAGCTATATAATAATTTTGGTTTAAGGCCATTGTATTCAGAAATGTGTTTGTATTTGTCCCGGTCCATACTGTGCCGACCCACCCGGTTGGAAGCGGCGAGCCTGTAGTTTCCGACAACTGGTCGAAGTAGAAAAATACCTTAAAAAGAGATTCTCCTGTTGTTGATGTGTTATTGAATATGTAATCGTACTGATATGATCCATTCCCCAAATCTTGTTCATTATACAAGATGCTGGCACTTGGGGATGCATATGCGATTGCAGAAAGCATTACGCTCACCAGAACGGTTGCTGTTATTACAAGTTTTCTCAGTTTCATAATATTCTCCCTTTTGATTTTTTTATCGTTAATTTATTCTTCAATCGTGTAACCCGCACCGCCGGTTAGAGGTAATGGTAAAGAAGAACCTCCAAGCGGATATGGAATCCCGTCGATTTCCATGCTCATTTTATCGGGACTGCCGTCTATAACTATCGCTTTGAAGATGTGTCCTGCTTCTCCGTTCAGGCTTCCGGAGCCGCGTATGGTTGCAGTCCCCCCTGAAATTACTACTGGAGTATTGATCGAGGTTGACTGAAAGAATGCATCCTGGAAATCATAAGTTACTGTGCTTGTCTCCAGAGATGACAGAGCAACATCAAGCGCCAGGGTTGCCGGGAATGGGCATGTCTGTCCGATGCCTGAAACGCTTCCACCTGCTATCGTAAGTCCTGCACCGCCGATCAAAGGCAGTGGCAGAGAGGAGCCTCCAAGCGGATATGGGATACCGTCGATTTCCATGCTCATTTTATCGGGACTGCCGTCTATAACTATCGCTTTGAAGATGTGTCCTGCTTCTCCATTCAGGCTTCCTGAGCCGGTTATGGTTGCTGTTCCCTCTGAGATTACAGGAGCATTGATTGATGTTGACTGAAAGAATGTGTCCTGGAAATCATAAAGTAATGTGCCCCCTCCGGCAGCCGGCACGTTCAGATTCAAACTTGCCGGGAATGGGCATGTCTGTCCAATGCCTTGTACAGAGGACGACGGCGGCGGATTAAGCGCTTCTTCTACTTCATTCGCAGTAATCGGCTCAATAGTATCTAAATCATCTAAATCACTTCTTAGTGGCGTGCCATTCAGTTCAATGCTTACTTTTCCGCTATCCACCTTAATATTAATATCCAGATTATGGACAACGCCGTCGATACCGCTTCCATCTGCTTCATATGGTCCTGAAAACGCATCAATGCCTTCTGCTTCATAGTGATCCAATACCGCTTTCAGAAAGATGATGATGTCATCTATTGCATCGTCGAGTCCTGCAATAATTTCGTCGACGTACTCGTCTGAATTCTCATACACATCGGCAGGATCAGTTCCTCCGGTTGCAGCCCAGACCGCCAGATTTGTCAGTGTATTGATATTGGATGTTCCGGCTCCCAATGTGACTGAGTAGAATTCCTTACAGGTATCGGTTTCCTCACAATCACCGGTCTCTTCGGCGAAGAGGAAAAACGGGGGAGTAAGCCCGGTTACATCAAAAGAGAAGCTGCCATCTGCATTTGTCGGGACCGGTCCGCGGTCAACATTATTGCCCACACTGTCTTTCAGGGAAACCTGTCCCACGATCGGAGCGCCTGTAGCGGCAACTCCTGAAACTACATCCGGGGCCGACGGATTGGATGAGGAACTGCCGCCGCCTCCGCCGCCACCACCGCCACATGCAGTTAAGGACAGCGTCAGTAAAAGAATGAACATTGCCGTAGCGATGCATATTGACCTGTTATATAGGGGAGCTTTTTTCATTTGCTTCTTTGCCTCCATTGTTATGCTTGTTTTTTAACATATGAAGTTTGAGACTTCTATCAGGTTGCTGAAAAAGTCGGTTTTCAGTGTCATTGCGAGGAACGTTAGTAACGAAGCAATCTCATTACTATAGAAGCGGATTGCTTCACTTTGTTCGCAATGACAGCCCAAATACTTTTTCAGCAGCCTGATAGGCTTTAAATTCATCCACGAAGAGTAAAGATATTTTGAATTCAGCAAGAAACATGCCCGGAAAGTACGTTGAAACCATGTGTAATTTTTTTATTTAAGAAACAATGAGTTTTTCTAAAACAGGCTGAGCAGGCGTATGGAAAACCCGGGAATCAGATGTGTCTGCACACTATTAAAATTGTCATGGCACAGTGTTGTGACGCAGTAGCTTTTCAGAATTCAATGCACAATATTACCGTTTCCTGTCATTCCTGCCTGCCGGCAGACAGGCTTGTCCGGAATCTTTCTGAAGAAGAATGCCGGCAAGCGGCACTGACATTAAAGGGCATCCCTCTACTCTAATCAACGCCTTATTTGTTACAATGCTATACAATCAGGATGGAAATCATGTCTGACGATATTTTTATGAAAAAGGCCCTGCTTCTTGCTGCAAAGGGAAGGGGGCGCACAAGCCCGAATCCCATGGTTGGGGCACTTATTGTCAATGGGGGTAAGATAATTGCGTCGGATTATCACAGGAAGGCCGGCACGCCGCACGCGGAAGCACTCGTATTAGCGAAGGCAGGAGAGAGGGCAAAAGGCGCGACCCTTTACGTCAATCTCGAACCCTGCTGCCACAAGGAGAAAAGGACCCCGCCGTGCACAGAGTCGATTATCCGGGCAGGGATCAGGAAAGTTGTTACTGCCATGACAGACCCTAACCCGCGTGTGTCAGGCATGGGGCTTAGAGAACTTCAGGAGGCCGGAATCAAAACCCGGTCAGGAGTCATGGAGGCAGAGGCCGGGAAACTGAATGAGGCCTTCATCAAATACATTACCGGAAAAGGGCCCTTTGTGACTCTGAAAATTGCACAGAGCCTCGACGGCAAGATTGCAACCGCCGCAGGCGAGTCCAAATGGATTACCGGGGAAAAGGCCCGTAATTATGTGCACAGGCTGAGAAACGAAGTTGACGCCGTACTTGTCGGCATCGGCACGGTAAAAAAAGACAACCCTTCCCTTGATTGCAGAATCAGGAACGGAAGAAATCCTTACAGGATAATAGTTGACAGTAATCTGCAGATAGCTCTTAATGCAAAGGTATTGCAGCATAATGACGGCAGGACGATAATTGCGGGGGCTGCCATGCCCCTGCGGAAGCATCAGAAAAAAATTAATCTGCTGAATGATATGGGCGTCAAAGTTTTACCGGTCAAAGACAATACAGGAAGGGTCGATCTTAAAAGCTTAATGAAAGAATTGGGCAGGCTCGAAATTACAAGTATAATGATCGAGGGTGGCTCATCGATAAGCGCCTCGGCCCTTTCATGCGGGATAGTAGACAAGGTGATGTTTTTTGTCGCGCCAAAGCTGATCGGCGGTGCTGATTCAATAGCCTCGATAGGGGGGAAGTCTCCGGTACTGCTGAAAAATGCATTTAAAATAAAAGTCCTTCAAGTGAGAAAGGTCGGTGAGGATTTCTTGTTCGAAGGGTATTTATAACTATCGGCTATTCCGTCTTCAGGTCCTTCCTCAGTCTTTTGTCAGCTTTGATTACCTCGTCAACATTGTCTCCGCTTATCTCCCACGAATAGTCGTCCTTCGCATCGCGCTTCAGCTTTATCTTTGCGGGCTTCTCGGGTCTTACTTCCTGGATCTCCGGGACCTGTTTAAAAACAGTTTCTTCCTGTTTGCCCCTGGAATCAGTGCAGGCCTGGATAGAGAATAATAAACCGGTGGTGAATAGAATAAAAAATAAATTACGTGCTGACATGTCCCCTCCTTTTCAAGAATTAAAAATTAAGAATTAGGAATTACGAATTAAGCTTCTGTCTTTTAACTCTCAACTCTTCGCTCATAACTTAAATCAGTAGCTCCTGTACCTGTTCGTAATCGGGAAACGCCTGTCTTTGCCGAAGGCCCTCGGCGTTATCTTTATCCCCGGCGGGGATTGGCGTCTCTTATATTCAGCATGGTCGACCATCTTTATTACACTCTGAACATTTTCGACTTCCGGCCCTGTTTTCAGCACCTCTTCAAAGCTCCTGTCTTCTTCCACATACGCCTTTAAAATCGGATCAAGCACTGAATAAGGAGGCAGAGAATCGGTATCTTTCTGGTCAGGTTTCAGCTCCGCCGTCGGCTCTTTCAACAATATTCTCTGAGGTATGAGGTCCATGCCCTCTTTTTTGTTCCTCCACTTGCACAGTTCGTAAACCAGGGTCTTGGGGACGTCTTTAATGACAGCGAAACCTCCGGCCATGTCTCCGTATAATGTCGCATAACCAACGCTCATTTCCGACTTGTTTCCCGTTGTAAGCACAAGCCAGCCGAATTTATTGGAGAACGCCATTATTATATTCCCCCTGATCCGGGCCTGAAGATTTTCCTCCGTAATATCCGGGGTGGTATCTTTGAAGCTTCCGGACAAGGTTTTCAGATATGCCTTGAATATGCTGCCGATCGGAACGGTCAGGATTTTGATCCCCAGATTTTTCGCATGACCGTGGGCATCCTCGCGGCTGACTTCCGACGTATATGGAGACGGCATAAACACCCCATGCACATTCTCCCTGCCGAGGGCATCGACTGCGATCGTTGCGACCAGTGCAGAGTCAACCCCGCCGCTCATTCCGATTACGACCTCTTTAAAACCGTTCTTGCGAATGTAGTCACGCGTGCCTAACAAAAGGGCGTTATAAACTTCTGCGGCCCCGGACATCTTTGCGGCCTTCTTCTGCCTTACTGCCGGCTTCGGTCCCTTCTTCGCAGGGAAAGGTATTTTTATGTGTTCAACGCCTTCACCTTTTTCCAATATATTCCTGAGTTCTCTTTTGTTTTCAGGAGAGACCTCTTTCGTTCCTCCGGCAACAACGTCAGCGACAATCAATTCTTCCCTGAACTGTTTTCCTCTTCCCGTAACAATCCCTTTTTCATTTACTACAAGACTGCCTCCGTCAAAGACAAGCTCGTCCTGGCCTCCCACCGTGTTTACATAAAAAATCATCGCCCCGCACTCCGCAGCCCTCGTGGAAAGAAGGTCTTCCCTCACCGAAATCTTGTCAATATGGTAGGGCGACGCGTTTATGTTTAAAATGATCTCCGCGCCTGAGAGCGCCTGGATTTTTGCCGGGCCGTTTTCGCGCCATATGTCTTCACAGATATTGACTCCGATGCGGACCCCGCCGAAGTCGTAAACGGGAAATTTTTTTCCGGGCTGGAAATAGCGGTATTCGTCGAAGACACCATAATTCGGCAGATACTTTTTGTGATAGGTATCGACGAGACGGCCGTTGGAGATTACCGCCGCGGAGTTATATATCCCGTGATTGCCGTCAACAAAGCCCACGACAGCGACTATGTCCTTTGCCGCCGCCTCTATTTTACGCATGGCTTCAATGTTGTCTTTGATGAACCGGGGTTTTAACAAAAGGTCTTCGGGCGGATATCCGGTGACGGCGAGTTCGGGAAAGGCCACGATGTCCGCCTTCAGCGCCCTCGCCCTGCCGATATACGAGATTATTTTCCGGACATTTCCTGATAGATCGCCTACGGTAGGGTTTATCTGCGCGAGCGCTATCCTGAGCCTTTTCAATTTCATGGCTTCACTGATTCTTCACATTGTTTGAGTATGTTATTAACGAAATCATAAGTATGAAGACATGTTTAGAGCATGTCATTCCGGCGGTTTTAAAGCCGGGACCCATTTTCCCGATAAATTCCGGACACCCGATTACCGGCTTCGGGCATGACTAAATAAAAAAACAGGTTTATGATCAGACACTAAATAATAAGTTACCGAATCGTGTTTGTAAAGCCGGCTTTATTGACTCAGCTTATTTACCGGAATATAATTCTATTAAATTTATTTTAAGACTGCTAACGACCACTGGTTAAACAAAGGAGAAAAAATATGCAGCGTGGGAAAAAGTCTTTACTGATTGTCTTGTCACTCGCATTACTCTGTTTTGGTGTTCAATACACTTCATATGCTGAGGCGCCGAAGATACCGAAAGAATCCGTCGACTTCCTCACAAGGACGGGACAGGCCCTGGCGGAAGTTGCGGAAGCCGTCAAACCGGCGGTAGTCAATATTTCAACGACCAGAACGGAAAAAATCACCGAGCCGCAGTTTGACCCGTTTTTCAATGACCCCTTCTTCAGGAGATTCTTCGGCGACAGGTTCAGACACCCTGACGCCCCGCGTGAACGGAAATCGATGAGCCTCGGTTCGGGGGTGATTGTCTCCTCCGACGGGTACATCCTGACTAATACCCATGTTGTGAAAGATGCCGACAAGATAAAGGTCGCCCTTTCCGACAAAAGGGAGTTTGTCGGAAAAGTCATAGGCAATGACCCGAAGACCGAAATATCCGTCATTAAAATAGACGCCAAAGACCTTCCGGTCATCCACATGGGGGATTCCGACAAGATAAAGGTCGGAGAACTCGTTCTGGCAATAGGAAATCCCTATGGCCTGGCCCAAACAATTACGATGGGCATAGTGAGCGCGCTTGGAAGGAACATCGGTCTCGCTGAGTATGAGGATTTAATCCAGACTGACGCCGCCATCAATCCCGGAAATTCAGGCGGCGCACTGGTCAATGCAAGAGGTGAGCTCATCGGAATAAATACCGCCATCTTCAGCACGACAGGCGGTTATCAGGGGATAGGCTTTGCAATCTCAAGCAATATGGCTAAAATTGTGATGACCAGCCTTATTGAAAAAGGGAAGGTGGTCCGCGGCTGGCTCGGCGTATCCATACAGCCGATAACGCCTGAATTGGCCCAGCAGTTCCAGTTGAAAAAAGACTACGGGACCCTTGTGGCTGATGTTGTCGAAGGCGGTCCGGCTGAAAAGGCGGGACTGCTGCGGGGCGACGTCATAATCGAATTTGACGGAAAAGAGATCGACGAGCCATTTCAGCTCAGAAACATGGTCGCCAATACGCTTCCGGACGAGACAAGGGAACTGACAGTCATCCGGAACGGAGAAAAAAAGAAGCTCAGTGTAACGATCGGAGAGCTTCCCGTAGAAACCGAAAAAACACCTACATCATATGAAAACGCACTGAAAGGAGTAAGTGTCCAGAACCTGACCCCTGATATTTACAGACAGTTGAATATACCGGAAAAAATGAGGGGAGTAGTCGTTGCCAATATAGAAAGCGACAGCCTTGCCGAAACAGCCCTGATACCCGGGGACGTCATTCTTGAAATAAACAGAAAGGCCGTCGCAAACGTAGATGATTACAAGACCATTGTGTCGGAGATCAAGCCCGGCAAAGACGTACTGCTGCTGGTATTCCGCAAGGGGGCGACCATATTCGTGACTATCGGGGGCGAGTAAAATTTAGAATGTTTTAATAAGATAAGTTTCAATCCACGCGCCCGTACGGGGCGCGACGGTAAAATTAGGGTCTCTTTTCCTTCGTTTCACAACGTTTCAATCCACGCGCCCGTACGGGGCGCGACGGCCGGCCAGTGGGCGGAAGTGGGTCACTGGGTGGTTTCAATCCACGCGCCCGTACGGGGCGCGACAACAGACGACGCGATACAAACCGGCCATAAGTTGTTTCAATCCACGCGCCCGTACGGGGCGCGACATAAACGTCTCAAGGGCCATGAAGAGAGGAGCAAGTTTCAATCCACGCGCCCGTACGGGGCGCGACACTTAGCATTGTCTGATGTACCGTCTACCTCTCCTGCGTTTCAATCCACGCGCCCGTACGGGGCGCGACTGGCTGAGAGAGAGTGTCTTGCACTGCTGTTAGAAGTTTCAATCCACGCGCCCGTACGGGGCGCGACAAACTCCGAATATGTTGCGGTAATTAATTCGACGTTTCAATCCACGCGCCCGTACGGGGCGCGACGCTGCCGACGATCGACGTTGCAAAGCGGCACTCGTTTCAATCCACGCGCCCGTACGGGGCGCGACGCGGACTGCCGGGAATGCATACGGCATTATTCAGTTTCAATCCACGCGCCCGTACGGGGCGCGACAAGACATTGTCAACGGCACATGCCCTGACAAATGCGTTTCAATCCACGCGCCCGTACGGGGCGCGACTGCGGGGGAATGCGAAATCTCCGGGATTGTTGACCGTTTCAATCCACGCGCCCGTACGGGGCGCGACCATTTCAATCCAAGGTCAAGCTCAGAAACGATGAGTTTCAATCCACGCGCCCGTACGGGGCGCGACCAAACACTGAAAACGCAACAGCTAAGGTATGTCTGTTTCAATCCACGCGCCCGTACGGGGCGCGACAGGGTTCCCTGTGGATGACTTGATAGTCATGCCTGTTTCAATCCACGCGCCCGTACGGGGCGCGACGTCAAACGACTCGGCATTGATATCAGCGGCGGGATGTTTCAATCCACGCGCCCGTACGGGGCGCGACTGGCGTTTTAAATTTATCTGTCTCTGTATCTATAGTTTCAATCCACGCGCCCGTACGGGGCGCGACTTTTACGAATTTCTACATGGACTACAATCAAATAGTTTCAATCCACGCGCCCGTACGGGGCGCGACCTGACGAGGGCCTGTAAAAACATGGAAGAGCAAAAAGTTTCAATCCACGCGCCCGTACGGGGCGCGACACGTATCTCTACCTTGTTCTTCATTCCGGCGACGGTTTCAATCCACGCGCCCGTACGGGGCGCGACTACTTATCCGCCCACTCGGACACCGTCATTAACGGGTTTCAATCCACGCGCCCGTACGGGGCGCGACCGCTGGAGAAGATACGGGCGAATGCATATAACCCGTTTCAATCCACGCGCCCGTACGGGGCGCGACTGGTCAATATGTGAACTGTGACTATGGAAAGGAGTTTCAATCCACGCGCCCGTACGGGGCGCGACAAGGTATGGTCAGAGTATCCGATGAAGGATGGGAAGTTTCAATCCACGCGCCCGTACGGGGCGCGACATATCATTTCGGTTTCATTTAACGAATGCAGAGTTTCAATCCACGCGCCCGTACGGGGCGCGACTGCCGGAGACTGCCATCCGGATACAGGGAAATTGTTTCAATCCACGCGCCCGTACGGGGCGCGACCTGAAGGATAGGACGCATTTTCATTATTCACGCGCTGTTTCAATCCACGCGCCCGTACGGGGCGCGACTCACCGTCCTGAAGAAAGAGCACAAGGGTCATGCGTTTCAATCCACGCGCCCGTACGGGGCGCGACGATCGATCAGCCGGCAGGACATCGACGCCTTCATGTTTCAATCCACGCGCCCGTACGGGGCGCGACGACATGGTAGAGGCTGAGAAACTGGTCTATATTGTTTCAATCCACGCGCCCGTACGGGGCGCGACTACCGCATATCCTCATGGGCACAAGACGAGAGTAGTTTCAATCCACGCGCCCGTACGGGGCGCGACATCCCCGACCTCGCCAACATATTCAACGTTACAATCGTTTCAATCCACGCGCCCGTACGGGGCGCGACTCTCGGCAAGCTCGATGCCGAGGACCTGCTTATACATGTTTCAATCCACGCGCCCGTACGGGGCGCGACCATAAGTTTGGGGTGTTTCTTCCCATGGAAGAGAAAGTTTCAATCCACGCGCCCGTACGGGGCGCGACATACCAACATTGCGCCGAACCTGACATTGGAGAGGTTTCAATCCACGCGCCCGTACGGGGCGCGACTGATAAGCGATCATGTCGAGCTGGGATGATTTCTGTTTCAATCCACGCGCCCGTACGGGGCGCGACATTACATGCGCTGCACAGGTCCTCTTCGACCCAAGTTTCAATCCACGCGCCCGTACGGGGCGCGACCTTCGGCAAGATGACGCCTCAGCCGATCTACTGTGGTTTCAATCCACGCGCCCGTACGGGGCGCGACTGTTAATCTGTAACTGGAAAATATTAAATGATAAATCCGCTACTTTTTGCGAACGTCCTTTTTTGATCCCTGTAAACTTTCTCAGTTGTCAAAGAGCGTCTTACGTATTATGGTGTTTATTAACCATATTTTATATGCTGCGAACCATGTACGTATTTTATGTGTGCTTCAGGTTCGCAGACATACTTAAACAATCAATGGCCCATCCTGTTCTATCCCGGCCTTTGCTCCGACATGCTCTACACGATGCTTCCAGTTGGAGCCGAGATAATAAAATCTCAGACTGTCTTTCCCAATATCTATCTCAGAAATCAGCCGGTCTTTCAGCATGGTCCACTGTGCAGGGTCAACGATGCATTCAAATACTGAATACTGTACCCTCTGTCCGTAATCCTGACAGGCACGCGCTACCCGGCGCAAGCGGCGCTGCCCGGCATTATTATCTGTAGTCACGTCATAAGTGATTAGTACAAACATAATTCCCCCTTACCCTTGCCCTCTCCGCTGGGGGAGAGGGTAGTAATCCATTTTCACTTCCACACAAATGGCGGGTATGCATCCATATCCCCCCTTAAATAACGTGCCATAAGCAAAGCCTGTGTGTGAAAGAGCAGGCCAATTGTGACCTTCTCTTTCAAAAACGGATGCATTATCTCATCCTGCTTTCTGGTCTGGTATGTAACCAGCACAGTCTTTCTTGTATCGTCATCCATCAACACAGCTCCCGATTCCTTCCTGTCAAATTCCTTGCCCTGCACCTGGCAAAGATTTATCAATGAAAGAGTGAGGCGGTCTGCAAGGAACGGCCTGAATTCTTCCATCATATCCAGAGCCAGCCCGTATCTCCCCGGTCTGTCTCTATGCAGAAACCCTACCGCAGGATCAAGCCCGACGGTCTCAAGGGCTGAGCGGACATCGTGCATTACAATCGTGTATAGAAATGACAGGAGGCAATTCACGTTGTCAAGGGGCGGCCTCCTGTTTCTTTCATTGAATTTAAAATCATCTTTCTGTGCAGTAATCAAGTGATCAAATACTCCGAAATAAGTATTTGCCGACTCACCTTCTATCCCGCGCAGGACTTCCAAATCTGACTCAATCTGCAAACTTCTCAATGCGCTGTTGCATTTATTGACCGCCCTTGTGATTTCTCCGGTATCAACCTTCTCAGGATGATCACGCAGCACACGTGAAAGCACGGTGCGGCAGTTGGCGATCTTGCCGGTCAATATTGCTTTTGCAATTTCTACTGATGATTTACAATCGTCTGCACGGCGGTACTGCTCACGTCTCAAAAGAACATTGCCGGATACAGGTCCCTGGACCTTTGCAAGGAATCTGCCGTTTTCCGTCATGAAGCTTATTGCTACACCGCTCTCAGCACAAAAGCCCATCAGGAAAGGGCTGCACGATACTTGTCCAAAGCAGACAATCCCGCCGAGCGTATGAATTGGAACACGCAGACGGACGTCGTCCTCGACCTTGACGACAACCGTTTCACCTTCTTTGAAAAGATACGACCCCTGAGTTGTGATAAATAATGTGTTGAGATGTTTTTTCATATTATTTGTGTCTCTGTTTCTTCTTTTTTTCTATAGCCGCTTCTATCTTTTTCAACTCTTCATCATCAGCAAGAGCTTCCTCCTCCGCCTCTATTGCAAGCCGGTTACGGTTAAAGACCTCAAAGTGATCAAGAGCCAACTTACCCGCTACTTCTTTGGCGACCTTGCCGGCGTTAGTCAGAATGTCCCTTTCGTTAAACTGCAGGAAAGCATCCAGTTTTTTCCGCCAGTCGCGCATGAAAATCTGCCTACGGCGTTTGGCCTGATCTTCGGCATAATTCAGGTACATTTCAACAATGCGGTTGAGATGCTCGATCTCATTATGATTCAGATAATTTTTAGCAATGGTCACATCCCCCCTGCGGACTTTGGCCCCCTTCCATGAGGTCAATCCCATATTGGGCTTCGATGCATCCGCCCGATCAGAGATTATTTCCGCCGCAGTCTTGCCGGATACTGCAAAGTGCAGCTTGTTCTGAACAATGCTGAAAAATTCCAGGGTTTCCTCTGCAGTCGGATCATAATCTGCCGCAAGTTTATAGATGTCGCGGATTTTCTGGTAGAAGCGCTTCTCGCTGGACCGGATGTCCCGTATCCGCTCAAGCATCTCATCAAAGTAATCGGAACCAATGTTATTTATTTCTTTCAGCCGCTCATCGTCCATGGTGAAACCCTTGATTATGTATTCCCTCAGGCGCTGGGTCGCCCAGATACGGAACTGTGTGCCGTTGAGAGATTTCACCCGATAGCCTACGGAAATGATCACATCGAGGTTGTAGTGAGCTGTGTCGTAAGTTTTGCCGTCAATGGCAGTTATCCGGAATTTCCGGATAACTGATCCAGACACAAGCTCGCCCTCTTCAAAGATATTCTTAATATGTTCGTTAATTGTCCTGACATCTTTTTGAAACAGATCAGCCATAAGCTTCTGAGTTAACCAGACAGTCTCATCCTGCAATTTCACTTCAATACGAGTCTTGCCGTCTTCTGTCTGATACAGAATCAATTCGCTTTGAATTGGAACTTGTTCTTTATTCTTTTTCATTCTTCCACCACCTTCAAAAGATAATTACTCGCCTTTTTACTCATCTTCGGCAGGCATAGCTCAATCAGCGAACATTTCTTGCACTTTGCCGAATACTCAGCCTTCGGAGTAATGCCCGATTTAATAAGCTCACGCAATCGCATCGCTGCATCCTCCGTCTCCTTCCGTAATGCACTATCAAAGTTCACATCATACCTGTGACGTGTCTGCCCGTAAAATAGCGCGCCCTCCGATATCTCAATGTCCATCATCTCCTCAAGGCACATCGCCTGTGCGCAGAGTTGGACCTTATCACAGTCATCCAGCTTGGGCTTGCCCCTCTTGTATTCAACGGGAAAGGGAATCCATTGCTCACCCGTTTTATGGAACTCAACCACATCCGCCTTGCCGATCAATCCAAGCCGGAGAGAACGCATCGGCACACCGTACTCAATCCGAATCTTACCCCGTGATTCCCTGTTTGCAGTATCAACTTTCTCATGCATGATCTTCCCCTCGGCAGTTAGTATGTTTTCAGACCATAGTTGCTCAATATGGATTAACGCACACTGCCTCTCGCAGAATATTATATGCTGTAAAGCTGAAAGCTGAATGAGTTCGTCTTCGGAATACATAGTTATTTTTTCCCCTCTAAAAAGAGGGGAATGGATTGGATTATGCGGAATATGCCTTCGGTATTGGCGCAATCGGTTTCATAGCTCTTGCCATCAGGCGCTTCCAATTTCAGTTGTCGACAAAATGTCAACAACTCAGCGCCCTCTTCAGTTTTAACTCTGATTTTCATTTTGTACCAGTAATCCCGAGGATTCACGCTATCGGTTAACACTGAAACGACATCTACCACAGAAAACCACCATTCGTTGTTATGAATTATTCTCCTGACTTCTTTTCCTCTAAAGACAGCGATATTTAATTCTGTCATCTTACCTCCTTGCCCAATTTACGTGCCACTCTATTTGTCTCATTCTCGCTGTGAGACGGGATGAGTTGCGGGAAGTCTTTTTGGTTGGTCATTGTGTGTTGTCCCCCTCTGTGATTTCTTGAAATTATATTATGCTGCCTACCTGTGAAACTGATATTGTTTGTAGAATCCCTCTCATATACCCCAAGAAGTCATTGTAAAAGTCTGGATAGCAGAAGTACAAATCTTCGTATCTACCAATCCTCGGTAAACGCAATGCATCAATCTGGTCTCTGCGCATTCTAACGGTCAAAGTCTGCATTTCCCTTCTTGTCGGCTTCTCCCTATTTTCAAGTCTTATTTTAAATCCCTCATCAACAATAACCGTAACCATCTCATTGTCTTCTATAACTTGAAACAAGTTAGCGACACTTGGATAATTGGCTCGGTTCTCAGCTTGTACTATCAAATCATCAATAGCCATGCCGGTATTTTTTTCACGAATTTCCCTCAGCAATGCTTCTGTGCAGAAATCAGGGCCGATTTTCCCCTCGTCAAAAAGCTTTGCCAAAACAGCAGCAGAGGTCTTGAAATGTTTGTGATCCCTGAGAACCTCATCTTTTTTAATATAAAAACACCATAACTCACAATCCGCACCATACTCACACTGCCTATTTACCCGTCCGCCAAGCTGTATTGTGCTCCCAAGGCTGCTCATCTCCCTTGCGCCAGAACGAAACGAGAAGTTTAGCCCTGCCTCAGCGCAGGTAGTAGCTACAAGTGTCCAATCCGTATCCTTCTTGTCTTTTAGTCTCAACTTGATTTTTTTAAGCGTATTTTCTCGGTCAATAGGGGTAAGTGCTGTTGAGAGATGCTCAACCACATCTCGGCCTCTATTGTTCTCAATCTTATCAGCTAAGGCTGCCGCAGACTGAACCGTGTTCATAACAACGATTCGCGGACCTTGCAGGTCATGCACCCACTGATACAGCTCATCAAGACTCATAGGATTTTTCTTCAGACGATATGCAATTCTGGTCTGCTCATGTTGTGCAGCCTTCATGTAAAGAGTGTCCCCTGCAATTTCTGGAACAATAGTTTTTGTATCTGAGAATTCTTTCAGGTGCCAAAAATGAGAAAGCGAGCCGGAACCAAGAACAACATGGCACCCCCAGTTTTCTACCAAGGCTTGTAACCATTTCCATGCCTGAGGCCAAAGATGTGCTGGAAGAGCGGCATGTGCCTCATCAATAAAAATCGCAGCACCTGGGAGGTTGTGAAGTTTTCTGAGTGATGAGGGTCTATTACCTGCAAGTGTCTCAAAGAACTGAACAGCAGTTGTCACTGTGATTGGGGCACTCCAGCGAAACGAAGAAGCCATTAACAATTGATTCTTGTATTCAGCTTTGTGATGATGAGCAGCCACTATAGCTTCAGTGTCTTCACCGGGGAGAATCAGTGCTTTGCGGTACGTTTCTACAGACTGATCAATAATATTGGTAAACGGCAGCACAACAAAGACTCGGCGAAGGCTGAATTGCTCTGCCACTCTCAAGAGATGAGCCATCACAGAGGTTGTCTTGCCGGTTCCAACAGGCATGCTGCAAGCATTAACCCCTCTATTCTTTGGTTCTGTACTTTTGCAAATATGATAAAACTCTTGCCTTACAGCAAGCCTTTCAGGGGTAACTTCTTCTGTTGGAAGTGAATGGATATGTGCATCAAGACATTCAAGCCTTTTTGCCGGATAAAGAGGAATGTCAGCTGCAAGGACCTCCCCTCCGTAATGCCTTGCTGTATCAGAATGATCCGCATCAACAAGACAGGAAAGGGCCATCCGGTAGAAAAGAGTATCCTTCGGCTTCCCGCCCTCTGACAGTTCATTCACTGAATTCTTTATTTCTGATGCGTGTTTTGTGAGATAATCCCTCAGATTTTCATTGGTAATATCCATTAACGTTTTATTAGAAGAGATGACTCGATTAACGTTCCTAAATTTATGCTCCTTTGATAGCTCCTCCCATATCGAGGGAATACCTCCATGATGTGCGAACACAGAGAGAGCTGCGGGCAGATGGCTTTTTAAGAGAAGAGCCGTACCAGCATCCTCATGTTTTACAGGAAGTTTCTTCTGTGGCTTATCCGAAAGGACTTTTTGATTTGCCGCATCAATCTTCCCTAAGTCGTGATACTCAGCAGATGTGCATACTGACGACATGAACAGTTCACCACATGCAATGTGCGGAAGTACGCCCGACGCAAAAACCTTAGCCATTCGCATTACCTCCGACACATGCTCCAGATATGACTGTTTCGGATAGCCATAGCGTGCACTGTGTGCTAAAAGCTCCATGTCTTTCTACCTCATCCGATCCATAAGGTCTTCTATCGTGACCCTGCCATCGAACTGTTTGAAAATGTCTGGATGATCCTTCTTATTCGGGATAGTGTATTCACTTCGCACAGCAGACGGCTTATCTTTAGCCTCTCTTTTTTTAGGCATTAGCGCATCAATCAGATCAAAATCATTACAAGAGCCTCTCTGATTGTTATGCTCTGCGTACCAAGCGTGCAATACCTCAACCTGTGTCCGAATGGAAGATGGATTGTGCGAATATACATAAGGAATGAGTTCCAGAGCAACATCCACATCCTGCTTTGTACAGCCTGTTACGCTGGCTGGTGTTGGGCTAACAAAAAAAGGAATGGCGTAAATTCCATGCTCAACGAATTTAAATGCACCCGGCGCCATGCCAGCAGTTTTTCCCGCTTCCACACCAGCCTTGTTCGTCATGGTAAAGTCAGTGCGAACACTAACCGGAGCGACCGAAAGTCCGAGCCCAAAGTGAACTACGCCTGTTTTAATATTTTTTTTGAGAGCAAGCGCTTCTTCTGCTTTTTTATTCTTACCGTTATCCGCCTTTGACGGTTTTTCTGCAGTTGAACTTTTTTTAGGTTCGTCCTCTGCTTCTTCCAAAAATGTGTTCCCAAAAACACGCCCGTCCCAATATGTCTTAACAAACCGTTTTTCTTCAAGAGGCTTAGAATCATCCTCTATAATCGTTTTTTTAATTTCACCGCGTTTTCTATCACGTTCCTCAAGGATTTGAAAACGAGTCGCATCCAGGCTGAATTTATTTTGCAAGTAGAGCCAGATAGGTCCTTTTTTATTCCCAACAAGGTCTCTCATTTTACGCCTGACGGATACATGTGAGATTTCCCCAATATCTCCTCTACGCTTTCTGGGGGCTCCGTCACGTTCTGGGTCACCGTTAGGATTTGAGTTCCGCACTTCAACAATAATCAACCCTGTTGCTCTCTGAATGTCATTGCTTTTTGCCGTATCGCTTGTCATAGCTATTCTCCTCCTTCATTTTTTTGTTCATGGTTATAATCTGAACTATAATCTTTCTTTGATCCATAAGAAAGATACCCCAGCAACACCTTAGCCTTTTCTGAATCAGTAATCTCCGTGGGAAGCTGTGCCTTCGATAACTCGTCCGTTAATTCCGCAATTCTCCTGATACAATTCTTTGCTATTTGACCAGGTTTTTCATCCGTACTAACACGTTTTGCCCAAGAAAGATATGGATGTGCAAGCCTGCTGCTCAAAGTCAAGAATGCCTCCAATGGGTTCTGTAATGCCAGTTTCATGTTATCATTCCCCAAAAGACTGATAGGAACATTCCCTGATCTTACATCCATATGATATTGGATGTAGAGGTCATCAACCACTGCAAAATATCTTCCGAGATAAAACAAATTTTCATTCATGTAATCCTCCTTCCTTATTCCTTTCTTAAATAAAAGTAGTCCGTATAGAGATGGAAGCATGTGCAGATAAGATGTGTCCTTGAACTTAATCTTTGCTCCCGTTTTATGGTAATCATGGCAAGCCTTTAATGCTGCCGAAATAATAACATTAGAAGTTATTTCAACAATAAGAGTGAGCCCCGTTTCAATACGTTGACCAATAATCTCATCTCCTTCAAAAAGAAAATCCAGCGCCTCATCAGCCGCGAATCGCCGCGATTGAGTACGTAGTGTTCCGTCTTGATCCCAATCGCTGTTAAGAAGTTTGATGGCTTCTATGGGGTAAAGAGGGATGGCATCTCTCGTACTTCTCTTCTCACCCCCATCCTTCTTCTTATTAAGAGAGATCCACGGCAGGCTTACACTTGGGATGTTAGCATTACATGCTTGCCATCGGGACGCCCCCTCTGTGAGTTGGGGCAATGAATACTTGCGGCTGGCAAGAATTTTAGTATTGCCACGGTCTACGGCAGCCAAAACATAAAATGATATTTTTGCATCCGGCTTTTGCTGAGCTACTCCATCAAAAGGTGTCAATGCAAGTTTTGTAGCCGCTTCGCTTCGATATATATCCTTGTCGGAATCATCTTCCTCCCTGTCAAAAAACTGCAAAGCATTTGCATCTTTCAATTCTGTGCAATAGGCAACGACAACAGTTTTGCGGCTATTCTTCTTGGGCTCATACCGCGTAAGGCTTCTCCATGTAGTTCCTTCCATTTTTTGATTCAGGATATAATCCATGCCTTTGGATGCCATCTTTCTAATTTCGGAACCTGCAGAAAATAAAGAAGGCCCTTCAAGACCATAACGGCTAAGACACGGAATTTGAGGGTTTGCCGAAAAAGGAACTATAGGACCGAGTCCACCTACACTAATGGGAGAAAAAATCTCGACAGCCCCAGCAGAGTCTCTCCCATATGCATCGGGCTGACCAGTCGGAACATAGTGCATTTCACTATAAGACTCAAACCGCGTTCTCATCCAATTCTGAATTTTCGTAGAATATGGTGGATATTTCTCTATCTCAGGGTCAGGAGGATATTCATTCCAGTCCTCAATAGTCAGAAGGTAAAGAAAATCTTTTCCATGCTCCTTACCTCTCCGTTTCTTCTTTCCCTTGTCCTTAACTGCAAAGAGAGCTTCGGCATAAACCTTTTCACCTGTTTCTATTAATTTCTGCATTAGTATAGAGCAGACGCTTTTTTGTAGTTCCTCTGGTTCACATGCACGTGAGCGATTGATAAGCTCCTCCAGCACTTGGTAGGGTTTAGGAATTTCTCCGATCATTGTTTTTATGATATCGGGCGTATCCTTGAGACACTTGCCAAGCCAGTCCATATCATCACGCCAAAGGTTATTACATTTGGTCATCAGTTCATTTAACACAAGGTCTTTGACCGGTTTTATTGCTCTTGTGCGTGAATTCGTCAAGTTTCCTATAAACGAATGGATGTCGTTTTTATTATCCGATGAGAAAGCAGGTAGAGGATCTGGTATTTCAAATAAAGCTCTGACATTGAACGCTGGAAAAGTAGGTGTATGATTATCCTCTTGCCATCTATAAACCTCCTCAATTTTAAAGTCTGTCAGTGCACTTATGTCGCTAATCTTGCCAGATTCGTCCAAAGACAAACTAAACGCAGCCTTCCCTTTGGGACACTTTCTAAAATGAGGATACGGAGTGTTGAAATCGCATCCGAGTTTCTTGAGTGCGCCGTAAATATCCACCAATTCATTCAGCATATTCGAGCCTTCCTTTCACGATGTTGCGACCGCTCTCGTTCTGGACATATCTTGGAGAACGAACCCCAGTGACTTGGTCGTATACGGAGTACAGAAACGACGACAGGACTTCATTTGCCGAAGTCTGGACTTCCGTATTATTCCTGAATGGACCTATGTAATTGGGCACAAATTCACGCCATCCAAGACAAGGAGTGTCATGAAACTGACCTCTAATCAACCGCCTTTTGAAACGTTCTTGCCCATAATGACATGAATTGACTTCGGCAAGTTGTCCCGCTTCTTTGAGAGTTTTTGGAACATACTTGAAATCCTCAATCCTCGCGTAAAGTCTATAACAAACATTAATGAGAACTGTTGCCTTATGCTGAAAAAGATTCCCTTTTCTTATAGACTCGTCCTTTCTCAGCGGGCCTCCATAGTTTGTAGTGTAGTCGTGATAGACGATTGGAGCGCAGAGTTCCACGGCTGTAGGGATGATGATCGCATTCTTCAAACGTGATATCGATTCAAATAGTCCTTTTGCGGCCGACCATGTCGGCACGGGATAGCTGATCGGTGTCGCTCCTGTGTCCGGTCTTGTCCACATAGCTGTTGGCCCCGCGATTTCAAATGAAACCTCGTATGATTTTTCCATTTACAAGCCCTCCCTTCTTTGTAGCTTTTTGATTTTATGCTATCCTGTCAGCTTATACAAACAAAAAAACACTTCCCCACATCATGCAACACCCCCGCCAGATATCCCCATTCCCCCGATCCAAACGCATCCGCAAATGACCTCGCAAGTTCCGCCGACCCCTTCAAATGCTCCTCAAGTAAATGCCATTCACCAACCGGCTTTCCGTCAACACTGTGTGCGTAATATAGTTTCACAAAATCTCCCCTGTCACCTGCTTAAGGCACCTACTGTTGGTCTTTGCCAAAGAGGTTTATATTTCAGACCTCTTTCTCCCTCTTAAACCCGATCTTTTTTTTCTTCGTCTCCGACGGAATCATCAACTGCCTTATGGCATCGAAAATCAATTTAATCTCTCCATCATGTTTCTCTATCTTCCGCTCAAGCTGCGTCAGATTGCGGGCAAGCTCCTTATGTGTTATCAGCATTTCTCGAAGTCTTGTGAATGTTCTCATTATCTGGATGTTTACTGTTATCGCCCGTTCACTATTAAGAACACTTGATAACATTGCAACGCCATTTTCAGTAAAAGCAAACGGCATTTTTCTTAATCCCATCTTTTCTTTATTGGATATCACAATTTGTGATGTCCAATTTTTCATTTCTTCTTTTGTTAATTGAAACATAAAATCCGGAGGAAATCTCTTGAGGTTTCTCTTGACAGCCTGATTTAATGCTCTTGTCTCAACTCCGTAAAGGATGGCGAGGTCTTTGTCCAACATTACCTTTTTCCCTCTGAAAAAAAGTATTTTGCTTTCTACAACTTCCGGTGGAATGATTGCCAATGTCCCCATTTTTATCCCCTTTTATTACACGATGTCCCCTCATCTTGAAGTTCCGGGGATGGAACTTCAAGATGATTCCCGGATTCCCACTTTCGTGGGAATGACAGATTTAGAATCTTTACAGTTTGATGGCCTTCATAACTTCCAAAAGCGGCATATTAAACTTTTTCGCTATCTTTTTGCAGTCCTCGTACTCAACGGATGACTTTTGCTTTTTATTTCCAATCCGCGCAAGCTTGACGTTAACATTGCCGAACTTCGTCTTCACTGATTTAATCTCTCTCTGAAGCACTTTTCTTTCCGTGCTGTAGAATCTGACGCCGATGCTCGTGGTTTCACTCAGAATTATGTTTATTAGCTTGTCTCTGTCACCTTCATCGCAGAGCACGCTCAGCTTGGTCCCCGGCCTTCCCTTCTTCATGACAAGCTGCGTTAAAAAGACATCGAGCGCCCCGGCATTGAAAAGTCTCTCCATGACGTATTCATAAACCTGCGGATTCATGTCGTCGATGTTGGTTTCGATGACCGTCACGGCATTTCCCTTTTTTTGTTTTTCTTCTTCTGACTTTTCTCCGACCATCACCATCAGCACATTCGGCTGTCCCTTGAAATCATGACCGCCTGCGCCTGCGCCTGTTTTAACAATATTCATGTTCGGGACGGGACCAAAGCCTTTTGCAAGCGACGAAACAAGCACAGCGCCGGTGGGAGTAGTGAGTTCGCATAAAATATCAGATGAGTAAACGGGGATGCCTTCCAGTAATTGAGCGGTCGCAGGGGCCGGGACAGGCAGTATCCCGTGCTCCGTTTTTATTGTCCCGCCGCCGAGATTTAAAGCTGATGAATAGATCGTATCTATTCCAAGGATATCAAGTCCTGTCAATGTCCCAAAGATGTCAACGATACAATCAACTGCGCCTAATTCATGAAGGTGAACATCCTGCATTCTCTCGCCGTGGACCTTTGCCTCTGCCTCAAAGAGTCTCCTGAAAATGAGCAGACCTTTCTGTTTTATCTCTTTTGAGAGTGAAGACGTTTTAATTATCTTTTCTATGTCCTTCCATCTTCTGACTTTTGACTTCTGACCCCCCTTACGTCCCCCCTTGATAAGGGGGGATTTAGAGGGGTTTCTTATTTCAACATTCACCTTTGTCGCACGAATTCCCGCCCGCTTCACTTTCCTTGCCTTTAATTCATATCCGCGAATTGGAAGGAGGGACAGTCGTTTTTTTAATTCCTCAAGCGACACGCCTGCGTCAACCAGCGCCCCAAGGATCATGTCTCCGCTTATGCCTGAAAAACAATTGAAGTATGCGATCATAACGTATTTATTTTATGCGCAAGCACTCCTGCGCCGAAGCCGTTGTCGATATTCATGACCGCGATGCCGGGAACGCAGGAATTGAGCATTGAGAAAAGCGCGGTGATTCCGCCGAAACTTGTTCCGTAACCGACTGAGGTAGGGACCGCGATCACAGGCTTGTCCGTCATCCCGCCTACAACTGATGGAAGCGCCCCTTCCATTCCGGCCACGACAATAATAACGCGGGACTCTTTGATAAGGTCCTTATTGCCCATCAATCTGTGAAGACCTGCAACCCCGACGTCATACACGGTATTCACTTTACTGCCTAAAAACGATGCGGTCACCGCAGCCTCTTCAGCCACGGGGATATCCGATGTTCCTGCCGTGAGCACAAGTATATTGCCGCTCTTTTTCTTTTCTTCGCCTATCGAGATAATGCCGGATGCGGGATGAAATACGGCATTTTTGATCTTCAGAGAAATGCAGATTTTCTTCGTTGCCCTCGTGATGAGAAAGCTCCTGCTCTTTTTAAACATCGCCCTTGCGATCTTTATGACCTGTTCATCCGTCTTGCCGGATGCAAAGATCACCTCAGGCACACCCTGTCTGAGATGCCTGTGGTGGTCAACCTTGGCAAATGAAATATCTTCGTAGGGAAGGTGCTTTAATTTTCTTACGGCTGTTTCAACGGAAACGCCGCCTGATTTTACTTCACTCAATATTTGTTGCAGTTTCCTGGTGTTCATAAAATATTTATTCTCATTGACGTCATTCCGGCGGTTCCGTCCGTCCTACTGTTGGCCCGCCCGGAATCCTTCCTGTACAAACTTCATTCAAAAGATAGATTCCCGACAAGCGGGAATGACGATTTTACTCAGAATAATTTGTGTTCCCGTTTTTAAAACTCCGACTTCAATGCCCTGTTCATCAGCAGTCTGACAGCCTCGGCAGGGTGCTTGTCTTTGTATACGACCTCATAAACCTGTTCGATTATCGGCATTTCCACACCGTATTTTCTGGAGAGCTCAAACGCGGAAAGGGCGGTCGCAACTCCTTCCGCAACGCTCCTTGTCGATGAAAGTATATCTTTGAGCGTCATTCCCTTGCCGAGATTTACGCCCACTGTATAATTCCTCGAAAGCGGTCCTGTGCATGTAAGCACAAGGTCGCCAAGGCCGCTCAATCCCGAAAACGTCTCCGGATTGGCGCCCATCGCCTTCCCCAGGCGTACAATTTCGGCAAGCCCTCTTGTTATAAGGGCGGCCCTTGAGTTGTGCCCCAGTCCGAGACCGTCGGATATGCCGGAGGCTATCGCGATGACGTTTTTCAGTGCGCCGCCAAGCTCAACGCCAAGCACATCGGCGTGGGTGTAGACCCTGAAATGTCCGGTGTTGAAGATTTCCTGCAGATGAACGCCTGTGTCCGCATTTTCTGTTGCAAGTGTAACGGCGGTCGGAAGTTTTTTTATTACCTCCTTTGCGAAGCTCGGCCCTGAAAGCACTGCGGCCTGATGTCCGGTTACCTCTTTTAAAATTGAAGACACTGTGAGCAACGTCCCCTGTTCAATGCCTTTTGACGCGCTGATTATGACTGCTTCGTCCAGGACAACGTCCTTAGCTTCTTTGAATATTGAACGGGTAAATTGTGTCGGCACGACGTTCAGTATGTAGCGGGCATTTTTTACGGCGTCCCGGATGTTGCTCGTTGCTGTCATATTGGGCGACAGTTGAACGCCCGGCAGGTAAATGCTGTTCTCATGTGAATGGTTTATCTCCCCGGAAAGCTTTTCTTCAAGGGCCCAGAGAGTAACGTCGAACTCCTTTTCCGCAAGAAGATTCGCGAGTGTCGTTCCCCAACTGCCGGCGCCTATGACGGATATGTAACTCATAATTTGACCCTCTATTTCCCCTTTTTCCGGACCTTCGCCCACGTATCCTTCAGGGTGACTGTGCGGTTGAAAACAGGTTTACCGCCTGACGAGTCAGGGTCCACGCAGAAATATCCCATCCGCTCGAACTGGAACCTGTCACCGGGTTTTGCGTCTGAAAGACACGGTTCAGCCCGCGCCGCCAGGGTCTCCAGTGAATCCGGATTCATATTGGATCTAAAATCCTGTCCCTCTTCCACGTCGTCAGGGTCTGCTTTTAAAAACAGAGTATTATATAACCGCGCTTCGATTTCGATCGCATGCGCCGCGGAAACCCAGTGCAGGGTCGCCTTGACCTTCCGGCCATCCGGTGAATCCCCGCCTCTTGTGGCAGGGTCATAAGTGCAGTGGACTTCGACGACTTCACCGGTCTTTTCATCTTTCACAACTCCCACACAGGTTAAGTAATAGGCATACCGCAGTCTTACCTCGCGCCCTGGCGACAGACGGAAAAACTGTTTTTGCGGGACTTCCTGAAAATCATCCCGCTCGATATATATAATGCGGGAAAAAGGAACGGTCCGTGTCCCCATTCCGGGGTCTTCGGGGTTATTAACGGCAGTCAGCTCTTCTGATTTATTTTCAGGATAGTTGACGATAACGACCTTAAGCGGTCTCAGGACTGCCATAACGCGCGGCGACCTTTTATTCAAGTCCTCGCGTATGCAAAACTCGAGGAGCGCCATGTCCACCATGCTGTCTCTTTTTGCGACCCCGATACGGTCACAAAAGTTCCTGATGGACTCCGGCGTATATCCGCGCCTTCGCAGACCGGATATTGCGGGCATACGTGGGTCGTCCCATCCTTTAACATGCCCGCCTTCGACCAACTGCAGGAGCTTTCGTTTGCTCATGATTGTATAGCTTAAATTAAGGCGGGCAAACTCTATCTGCTGCGGGTGGCATTCGACCTTAAGCTCATCGAGAAACCAGTCGTACAAAGGACGGTGGTCTTCAAATTCGAGGGTGCAAATCGAGTGAGTGATCCCTTCGATTGAATCCGAGACGCAATGCGCATAATCATACATCGGGTAAATGCACCACTTGTCGCCAGTCCTGTGATGTTCCGCATGAAGTATGCGATACATGACCGGGTCGCGCATATTTATATTTCCTGAGGTCATATCTATTTTGGCCCGGAGAGTACGGGAACCGTCAGGAAATTCTCCAGCCTTCATGCGTTCAAACAGCTCCAGATTCTCCGCGGCTGAACGGTCCCGGTACGGGCTGTTCCTGCCCGGCTGGGTCAAAGTGCCCCGGTGCTCCCTGATTTCCTCAGCGCTTAAATCGCACACATAGGCCTTTCCCATCCTGATCAACTCTACGGCATACGCATACAT
This sequence comes from Nitrospiraceae bacterium, assembly GCA_003599275.1. Taxonomy (GTDB): domain Bacteria; phylum Nitrospirota; class Thermodesulfovibrionia; order UBA6902; family UBA6902; genus SURF-23. The sequence continues at coordinate 38,972 of QZJG01000060.1, forward strand.
CTGATCAAAATAGTCGGACGCATAATACATCCGGTCTCCCCAGTCGTATCCGATCCAGAGGACGTCCTCTTTGATGGATTCCACGTACTCGACTTCTTCTTTTGCGGGGTTTGTGTCGTCGAAGCGCAGATTGCAAAGCCCCCTGAACTCATCGGCAACACCGAAATTCAGGCATATGGACTTTGCGTGTCCGATATGGAGGTAGCCGTTAGGCTCAGGCGGAAAGCGCGTATGTACCCTTCCTCCGTATTTGCCGGTCTCCATATCTTCTTTTATGATGTCCCTGATAAAATCAGAGGGACGCGGCGTTTCAGGCCCGGTCATTCACTTCTCCTGTAATCCATATTATATAACCACTGAGACACAGAGGCACTGAGACAAAAGTAACTTAAATCATTTATAAGATCTTTGATGATTAATAACATAGCGAACTCCGTTCCAATTACCCTTCTCAGGGAGTTATTTTACCACATTCACATGCAGGCCTTTATCGCTTTTTCCAATCTCCTGATCGTCTTTTCTTTCCCGACAATCTCAAGCACCTCGAATATCCCCGGACTTTCCGTGCCGCCGGTCATGGCAACGCGCACAGGCTGCGCGAGGTCTTTGAGTTTTACTCCATGCTTTTCAACGACAGACTTGAAGGCCTTTTCAAGTCCCTCATGTGAAAATCCGGGAAGGGAGTCCAGACCGTCTTTCAGTTCAGTCAGAAGGCCACGGCTCTTTTCATTCAGGAATTTCTCTTTCGCCTTTTCATTGTATTCCACTTCTTCAGCTATATAGTACCTGAGCGAATTTGCAAGCTCCACCAGCGTCTTGGAGCGTTCCTTCAATGTGCCGATTGCCTTCGAGAGCCATGCCATATCGATATCCTGTCCTTCGCCTGCAGTCTTTTCCCTGATGAGAAACGGCATGACCAGTTCTGCGAGTTTTTCAGACGGTGAATTGATAATATACTGGCCGTTCAGCCAGAGGAGTTTCTCGGGATTGAATACCGCCGCGGCCTTGCCGACATTTTCAAAGGAAAAATATTTTACGAGTTCTTCCCGCGAAAATACCTCCTGATCGCCGTAAGACCATCCCAGTCTCACAAGATAGTTCACAAGCGCATCAGGCAGGTATCCCATTTCGTAATACGCCATGACCGACGTGGCGCCGTGTCTTTTTGAGAGACGGGTCTTGTCGGAGCCTAATATCATGGGAAGGTGTGCAAACTTCGGGACCTCATAGCCCAACGCCTTATAAACGTGTATCTGTTTCGGGGTGTTGTTCAGGTGGTCGTCGCCCCTGATGACGTGAGTAATCTTCATGTCCACGTCGTCAACTACGACCGTAAGGTTATATGTCGGCGTCCCGTCAGACCTCAAAATTATCAGGTCGTCAAGCTGAGCATTGTCGAAAGTTACAGGGCCCCTTATCAGGTCGTCGACTATTGTCTGCCCTGACTGCGGCATCCTGAATCTTACCGCAGGCGTGACCCCGGGCACAGGCCCTTTGAGGTCCCTGCACCTGCCGTCATATTTAGGCGGTTTCCCCATCGCCATCGCAAGCTTGCGTCTTTCATCCAGTTCTTCAGCGGAACAGTAGCAGTAATACGCCTTGCCTTCCTTAATGAACCTGTCAACGTAGCTTCTGTATACATCAAACCTGTCAGTCTGCCTGAAAGGGCCTTCATCCCAGCCGAGCCCAAGCCATTTCATACCCTCGATGATCGCTTCTATGTATTCGTCTGTAGAACGGGTCCTGTCGGTATCTTCAATCCTTAATATGAATGTGCCGTTATTATGTCTCGCGTAAAGATAGTTGAAAAGCGCCGTCCTCGCTCCGCCTATGTGAAGATGCCCGGTAGGACTCGGCGCAAAACGTACTCTGATTTTTTCAGTCAAGACAACCTCCTTTTAGCCCGATATTATAAGCCTTAAAAAATTTTTCGTCTTGTCCGTTGCCTTAAATCTTTCATCAGCCCTGTACCCTGCTATCCAGACTATATCATTTCCCGACAGCACTATGGGGACACTGTCCCGCTCATCTCTGGGGACCTTCTCGTCCACAAAAAAGTCCTGGAGCTTCTTCCTCCTGCCGAACCCGGCAGGATAAAAGCAGTCGCCTTCTTGCCGCGACCTTATGGTAAGAGGACAGTGTATTTTATCTGCGTCAATAACAACATCGGATTTCCCGTCTCCATAATCCTCTGCATTGTCCGCCAAAGATGCCTTAATTACGATTCCCGCCTCTTTTAAAGCAACCTCTCCGGGGACATGGATGCTGTGAGCGCCTGTCTTTACGGGAGGGGCCGACGTCAGTTTTAAAGTAGAATACGACTTGACAACTCTTATGTCCTTCGGCAGGTAAATCCTGTCGCCCGAGGCGCCTGTCTTTATGAGATCGATGATGTCCTCAATATGAACGAAGCCTATGCCTCTCAGTCCTTCAGTTGCATTGAGAGCCCTCCTGAGAACGCGCCTCAGGAGCGGTTTCTCCATGGTCACCAACGGGGAAAGGAAAAGCTCTATCGTGTCCATGCTCTTTCTGCTTATCAGCCTCATGAGGGTCTTTGTTACGATAATTTCGAGATACTCGTCTTCCTCCCTGAGGATGTCCATCGTGCGGCAGATGTTTTGAATCAGGGCCGGGTTTTTCTTACTTAGTTCAGGGATGACACTCAGCCTTATCCAGTTTCTGAAATAGTCTTTCTTAAGGTTGGATGAATCCATAACGTAAGGCAATTCGTAATTCTTGATTCGTAATTCGTGATGCGCAAGAAAATCTTCGATTTCTTTTCTCTCAACCTCAATAAGAGGTCTGATTATCCTGCCTCTCACAGGAGGAATTCCTGAAAGTCCCTTTCTGCCCGCGCCTCTTAAAAGCATCATTAGAAGGGTCTCTGCCTGATCGCTGGCGGTATGGCCGAGGGCGATCTTCGCTGCGTTTATCTTTTTTGCGACCTCATCAAACACCCCGTATCTTAATTCTCTCGCGGCCTCCTGCCGGTTCAATCTTCTGTCCTTTGCGTGTCCTCGGACATCCACCTGTTCATAGAGGAAATTGATCCCGAGCGCATCGCAAAATTCTTTGCAGAAGGCCTTCTCTCCCTCGACCTCTTCGGGCCTTAATCCGTGATCGACATATACGGCGTGAAGCGAAAGATTGAAATCCTTTTTGAGTTTGTCTAAAATAACCGCAAGACAAACTGAGTCAGGGCCTCCGGAAAGCCCGACAAGAACACAGTCACCTTCAGAAAGCATAGTGTATCTGTTGATTGTTTCTTTGACCTTTTTCAGGAGTTCCATAGCGGATTTAATTATAACTTAAAAAACTGGATTAACCACAGAGGTCACAGAGGATGAGCCAACATCCGGACTTCTTGTCCTCTTAACTTCTTTTTATTCTCTGTGGTAAAAAAATCATGCACGATTTCATTTACAGAAAATCAGAACTTTACGCAGAGGATGTGCCTGTCAGGAAGATAGTGGAAAAAGCGGGCACGCCCCTGTACATTTACAGTTACAATACACTTGTCAGACATTACAGCGCTTACAAAGAGGCGTTTGACGGCTATCCCAATATTATCTGTTTTGCGCTTAAGGCGAATTCGAATCCGGCCCTGTTGAAAATCCTTGCCAAAGAAGGCAGCGGCGCGGATGTTGTCTCCGGCGGCGAGCTTTTCTTTGCATTGAAGGCCGGCATCCCCGCCAAAAATATTGTATATGCAGGAGTAGGAAAAACAGAGCAGGAAATCGAATATGCGCTGAAGTCCCGTATCCTCATGTTCAATATTGAGTCCTCCGATGAATTAGCGGCAATCGATAAAGTAGCGGGGAGACTGAAGGTAAAAGCGCCGATAGCCCTGAGAGTGAACCCGGACATAAGCGCATCGACCCATCCATACATATCAACCGGACTGAAGAAACACAAATTCGGCATTCCGATTAATAAGGCGCTTGAATATTACAGCCTTGCAAACAGCCTTCGCAACGTCGAGGTCGTGGGTATCCACAAACACATTGGTTCTCAGATAACGAGGACCACCCCCTTTGTCGACGCCTTAAAAAAGGTTCTTGTGCTTGCGGACAGTCTCAAATCGAGGGGCATAGAGATAAGATACCTTGACATGGGCGGCGGCCTCGGCATCCCATATAATAATGAAGAAGATCTGCCTAAGCCCGGGGACCTGGCAAAGGCGATCATGCCGCTCATAAAGCTCCATAACTTCACCCTGATCATCGAGCCCGGCAGGTCGATTGTCGGTAATGCAGGCATACTCGTTACCAAAGTTCTTTATCTCAAAAAACATCTCAGGAAGGAGTTCGTCATCGTGGACGCGGGGATGAACGACCTCATAAGGCCGAGCCTGTACGATGCCTATCACCATATACAGCCAGTAAAAAAGAATGCCCGCCGGATTGTCTATGCCGATGTAGTCGGTCCGATATGCGAGTCGGGTGACTTCTTCGCCAAAGGCAGAAAGATGAACAGCCCCCGGCATGAGGATTTATTGGCCGTCATGAGCGCCGGCGCATACGGGTTCTCCATGAGCTCCAATTATAACGGAAGGAAGAAGGCAGCGGAGGTGCTGGTGAAGGGGAAGGAATTTTTTGTGGTCCGTGAAAGGGAAGAATATAAGGACCTGATAAAGGGAACAAGTATACCCGGGTTTTTGAAATGAAACTTCAATTCACAAAAATGCATTCCCTCGGCAATGATTTTGTGCTTATTGACGACAGGAGCGAAAAATTAGAGCAGCTCCCCCAGCTTGCAATAAAACTCTGTGACCGGAGATTCGGCATCGGCGCCGACCAGTTGCTGCTGATGCGGCATTCCCTGATAGCGGACTTTAACATGCGGATTTTCAATGCTGACGGCTCCGAGGTCGAGATGTGCGGCAACGGGATAAGGTGTCTGGGACAGTACATATGGCATGAAATACTGCGGAGCAGGACGACACAAAAAAACAAACTGTTCATTGACACCATTGCGATAGAGACCCTCGCCGGCATCAAGCACCTGAAAAAAACGGGCAGCCTCATAGAAGTTGACATGGGAGAGCCTGTGCTGGAGGCGGAGAAGATATCGGTTGAAACAGGGCAAAGGGCAAAGGGTGAAGGGCGAAGGGTAAAGAATGCAGAGCAGGGTGTCATCAATTATCCTTTAAAAATAAATGGCAAGATTTTTAAAATCACCTGCGTCTCGATGGGCAATCCTCACGCGGTGATCGTTGTCAAGGATGTCATGAAAGTCCCTTTGGAGAATTACGGGCCTGTTATTGAAAACAATAAAATCTTTCCAAAGAGGACCAATGTCGAATTCATACAGATATTGGACCGTCGCAATATTAAAATGCGGGTATGGGAGAGAGGGGCGGGGGAGACAATGGCCTGCGGCACGGGCGCTTCTGCTTCCGCAGTTGCATCCGCCCTGCTCGGTTTGACCGGCAGAAAGGTCACAGTCCATCTTCCGGGCGGCAAACTGCAAATCGACTGGCCGGCAAAAGACAATCATGTTTTTATGACAGGTGATGCCGTGAAGGTCTTTGACGGAATTATTGAATTGTAAATTTCAAATTTAAAATTTATGAAGATTAAATGCCCGACCTGTAAAAAATGGACTGAATGGAAGGACAACCCCTTCAGGCCGTTCTGCTCCGAGAGGTGCAAACTTATAGACCTCGGGGCATGGGCATCGGATGAATATAAGATTGAAGGCAGGCCTGAAGATGAGGCTGGTCCGATGCCTTCGGAAAAGGAGAACTGAAATGCTTAACATGATCGTATCAGGCGCAACGGGGAGAATGGGAAGCCGTATTATCGCGCTTTCGAGGGAAGTCGAAAAAATAAAATTGTCCGGCGCATTGGAGAGCAAAAACCACAAAGACCTGGGAAAAGACATCGGGGAAGTAATCGGCATAGGGACGACCGGCGTCAGGATTGCCGGCGACATCAACAATATCACTGAAAAGTCGGACGTGCTCATTGATTTTTCATCACCATCCGCAACGATAGAATGTCTTAAGTCTCTTTCCGGCAAACCCATGCCCGTAGTCATAGGCACAACGGGTTTCAGCAGGGATGAACTGGATTTTGTAAGCTTGTACGCCCAGAAAGTCCCATGTGTCCTTGCCCCGAACATGAGCGTCGGGGTCAACCTCCTCCTGAAAGTATTAGCGGATATAGCAAAGGTCACAGGCGACGACTACGACGTTGAGATAGTCGAGGCACATCACAGGATGAAGAAGGACGCCCCATCCGGCACGGCCATGAAAATGGCCCAGGTCATCGCTGCCGCGCTTGACCGTAATCTGGAAGAGACCGCCGTATATGCAAGGCACGGCCTCATAGGAGAAAGGGGCCGCAAAGAGATAGGCATCCAGACCATCCGGGCAGGCGATATCGTAGGAGAACACACCGTAATCTTCGGCACACCGGGTGAGAGGATCGAGATAACACACAAGGCCTCCAGCAGGGACACGTTTGCACGAGGCGCGTTAAAGGCCGCCCAGTGGGTATACAAACAGACCCCGGGACTTTATGACATGCAGGATGTGCTCGGACTGAAGTAAAGTCCGGAAAATCTCTCCCGGTCCATTCCGGACATTTGACGGCTGCTCATCTCCATTTCGATGCTATAATTTTTATTATGCGCAATCAGGAAGTCGCCAGGATCTTCAACGACATCGCCGACATTCTCGAAATCAAAGGTGACAATCCCTTCAGGATACGAGCGTACAGGCGTGCTGCGCAAAATGTCGATGGGCTTGCAAAGGACGTCGCGGAAATATCCCCGGAAGAATTGCAGAAAATCCCCGGCATCGGCGCTGATCTCGCAGGAAAGGTCCATGAGTATGTCGAGACAGGCGGCATGAAATTCTACGATGAATTGAAGAAAGAAGTGCCTTCAGGCCTTGTTAATATCCTCTCCGTGCCGGGGCTTGGTCCGAAGACTGCCAGGCTTCTCTATGACAAACTTCACATCAAGGATGTGGACGACCTTGAAAAATACGCGAAGGAAGGAAAGCTGAAAGGCCTTCCCGGCATTCAGGCAAAGACGGAAGAGAACATCCTCAAGGGGATTGCGATGATCAGGCGGCACACGGGACGTTTCCCCCTGGGACGCGTACTGCCTGTTGCCGAAGGGATTTTAGAAAAGCTGAAAGAAAAAGCCCCGGTCATCAAACTGAGCATCGCCGGAAGCCTCAGGCGGTGGAAGGAAACGATACAGGACATCGACATACTTGCAACTTCAAAAGACCCTCATAAAGTGATGGATGTGTTCGTCCATCTGCCACAGGTGAAAGATGTGATCATGAAGGGGCCGACGAAATCAAGCATTATCACCACTGAAGGGACACAGGTGGACTTGAGGGTTGTGGAGGAGGCATCGTTCGGCGCGGCGCTGGCTTATTTCACAGGGAGCAAAGAGCATAACATTCGGCTCCGTGAAATGGCTGTAAAAAAAGGACTGAAGATAAATGAGTACGGCATCTTCGACGTCAAGACGGACAGGAAGCTTGGCGGAGAGCATGAGGAGGATGTTTATCAAATACTTGGTATGCCGTACATCCCTCCTGAAATCCGTGAGGACACCGGAGAAATTGAGGCGGCCCTTGAAGGCAATCTGCCGAAGCTTATCGGGATGAAAGACATAAAAGGCGACCTCCATGTGCACACAAAATCCAGTGACGGAAGCCATGACATACAGGAGCTCATTGAAGCCGCGAAGGCGAGGGGCTACGAATATATTGCGATCACCGACCATTCAAAGGGGCTCGGCGTGGCCGGGGGCTTAAGCGTCGAGCAGGTCCTTGAGCAGAACAGGAAGATACAGGCGCTGAATAAAAAATTAAGAGGCTTCAAACTCCTTTCCGGCACCGAGATGGATATTAAAAGTGACGGCTCACCGGACTTTCCCGACGATGTCTTAAAACGGCTCGATATAGTCATCGCCTCCATACATTCCGGTTTCAGGCAGTCGAAAGAACAGATAACAAAGAGGATTGTGTCTGCTATGAAAAACCCGTATGTCTCCATTATCGCCCATCCGACCGGAAGGCTTATCGGGGAGCGCGACGCTTATGAAGTTGACCTCGAAGAGGTCCTGAAGGCGGCAAAAGAGACCGGCACTGCGATAGAGATAAACGCCTATCCGCTGAGACTTGACTTGAGTGACATGTATGTCAGGAAGGCAAAAGAAATGGGGGTCGCGCTTGCAATCAATACCGATACCCATGTGATTTATCAATTTGATTTTATGACCTACGGCATCGGCACCGCACGAAGGGGCTGGGCCGGGAAGAAGGATGTCCTGAATACGCTGGGCTATAATGCGTTGATGAAGAGGCTGAAAGGCAAAGCCGGCTTCCCATAATTTCCCCTAAGAGTTAAAATAGCCGATATGTTTCCGGCGATGAATGTGAAAGCTCTCAGACCGTTCCTGATACTCGTCTGTCTCTTCTTCCTGATATCTTTGGGATGCGTAAAGGAAGAGAAGCCCAAAAAGGTGACCCTCAGACAGAAGACAGTCGGGACCGGAACGGAGATTGAGTACCCCCGGAAAGACACCCTCTGGTTCGGGTTTGACCTCAGGCTCGGGCCCAAAGAGGACGTCATGATTTATATTCCCTTTTTGAAATACCTTGAGAAGGCCACCGGCATGCGCTTCCGCATAAAGTTTACCGAAAGGTATGAAGACACCGTCCAGAATCTCGGCAGCGGCGTCACACAGTTTGCGGCCATCGGCGCTCTCAGCTATGCTGCCGGCGAGGCTGAATATGGAATAAGCTACCTGGTGAGCGGTGTTAATAAAGACGGCAGTCCCACCTATCATTCCGTAATCTTCACAAGGCCTGAGAGCGGCATACGTGATCTGAAAGACCTGAAAGGAAGATGTTTCGCGTTTGGATCGAGGATGTCGACACAGGGGCACATTATACCAAGGAAGATGCTGGAGGATGAGGGGGTCACACTGAGAGACATGGGGAAGCATATCTATACCGGATCTCATCTTGATACGTTAAAAGAGGTCCTCAACGGGGAATGCGACGCAGGCGGGATACAGGACACGCTTGCGGAAAGAATGGCTTCAGAAGGAAAGATAAGGATATTGAAGACGTCGGGCCCTTACCCCGGCAGTCTTATAGCGTACAGCAGCGCAGTGGACGTTAAAACAGTCGAGGCAGTGAAGGCCGCGCTCCTTGCCCTTGAGCCGATGGGCAAGCACAAGGGAATACTTTTTGACTGGGACAAAACAGAGATGCCCCTGGGTTTTATGGAAGTTGATCAACCTGAGCTGGACAAGGTGAAAACATTGGCAAGGAACTATGGATTGCTGAAAGGGAATTGACCTCTGTGGTTTAAATTATTTATATGAAATTACGGACCAAGATAACCCTTCTCACAACTGCAATCGCCGTCAGCGTTGTATTCTTCACCCTCCTTTCCGTCAGGGGGACAATCATCAATGCCTTCAGGGGAGAGCTCGAAAAGAGGGCGTTCTCGATCGCGGGCAACCTCTCCGACAGGATCGCCAATCATGTTTTGCTGAAAGACTATTTTCAGACAACGAGGGCCGTCAATGAGGTCCTTGCCCAGGAAAACGATCTGGAATACATTTATGTCACCAACGAGGAAGGCGCAATGGCCGCCCACACTTTTAATGACGGGGTCCCTTCCGGCATTTTGTCCTGGAACCCGCTTGCTGACAGGACGATGGGGGTCCAGCTTCTTGATACGGAAAAGGGTCACATCAGGGACGTGGGCGTAAAAATTTTCAACGGCACAAAGTCGGAGCTCCATCTGGGGATCAGAGAGGACGATCTGAAACAGACCCTTTCAACAATGAGGACCATAACTTTTCCGCTCATAATCGCCGTAACGCTTTTAGGCGTTGTGGCCTCATTTGTTTTCAGCCGGCTTATTACGGGGCCGCTCGATAAATTCGTGGAGTTTACGAAAGTCCTCGGCAGGGGAGAGTTCGGCAGTCGGGTCGATGTCCCTTACGACGGTGAAACGGGTTACCTCGCCCGGAGCTTCAACAGGCTTTCCATGGAGCTCAAGACAGTCAGGGACAAAATGGAGGAGGCGTATACTTACACTCATCTGCTCCAGGCTGAAAAACTCTCGACCATCGGACAGATTTCAGCCGGTCTCGCACATGAGCTGAAAAACCCCCTGACAACTCTCAAGATGCTCTTCCAGGCATTCAGGGAGCAGCCCGATATGACGAAGGAAGACGCTGAAATCATCGGCAGAGAGATAGAGAAAATAGACGGCATCATTACGAAGTTTTCGGGCTTCGTTAAAGAGAAGGAATTCCACGTCTCGGAGATAAATTTAAATGCGATGATGGACAGAGTCATTTCCCTTGCGGCCTTCGATATACGCAATCACGGCATAGAAGTCCATATGGACAATATTGAGACCCTTCCGTCAATAAAGGGGGACCGTCCTCTCCTCGAACACGTATTTCTCAATCTTGTCCTTAATGCGGTCCAGGCGACGCCCGGGGGAGGAGACATCAGGATATCGGGTAAAAAGGATGACAGGTCGGTTGAGGTAATTATAAAGGACAGGGGAACGGGCATTTCGCCCGACATACGCTCGAAAGTTTTTGAACCGTTTTTTACGACAAAGGAAAACGGGACGGGGCTTGGGCTTTCAATCGCGTATAATATCGTCAAATCCCACGGCGGCTCAATGTTCTTTCACAGCAACAAAGGAGACGGGACGGTGTTTACCGTGAGATTGCCGAGAGGGGAGTGAGAGAATTTAAATGGACACTATCCTTGTAGTCGACGACGAAGCAGGCATACTTCATTCATTTAAAAAAATCCTGGGCAGGTACGATTACGCCGTCATCACGGCCTCAAGCGGTGAGGAGGCTGTGGAAGCGGTTAAGAAGGAGCGTCCTCAACTCGTCATCATGGACGTTAACATGCCCGGTATGGACGGGCTTGAGACGCTCAGGAAACTGAGGTCTGTCTGTCCTTCTCTCACTGTGATAATAATGACCGCGTTCAGCACGTCCGAAAAGGCCATCACTGCCATGAAGTCCGGCGCGTATGATTACATAACAAAGCCGGTAGACAACGCGCAATTAATTTCACTTGTCGAAAAAGCTATTGCAGCAGGGAAAATGAATATGCCGGTCAGCTTTGAAGGAGAAGCGGAAGAAGGCGACATGATTATCGGCAGAAGCGCGGTCATGATCGAGATATTCAAGAAGATCGGGCAGATTGCGGAAAGCGATGTCACAGTGCTTTTAAGGGGAGAAACAGGAACTGGAAAAGAGCTGGTAGCGCGGGCGGTTTACCAGCACAGCAAAAGACTGAACAGCCCCTTTCTGCCGGTCAATTGCGCCGCCATTCCGGAAGACCTTCTTGAGAGTGAGCTCTTCGGACATGAACGAGGCGCGTTTACAGGTGCCGATACAAGAAAGATGGGCAAATTTGAACAGTGCGACGGCGGCACAATGTTCCTCGATGAGATCGGTGATATGCCGCTTTCTCTTCAGGCAAAGATGCTCAGGGTGCTTCAGGACGGGTTTGTCCGGCGGCTTGGCGGAAGCGAATTGATAAAGACCGATGTCAGGACCATCGCCGCCACCAACAGAGACATCGAGGCATTGATGAAAGCCGGCAAGTTCAGGGAGGACCTTTACTGGCGTTTGAATGTGGTAAACATTAACGTCCCCCCGCTGAGGGAAAGGAAAGCCGATCTTGAAGATCTGGTCCTGTATTTTATCAGGAAGTTCAACAGGGAATTCGGCAAAGGAGTTACGGGTATCTCACCTGAAATACTTGACGTATTCAATAAATATGACTGGCCCGGGAACGTGAGAGAGATGAAAAACGTCATTCAGAGGGGGATGGTCTTATGTCCTGGAAATTACCTTTCAGCAAAAGACTGCGAATGGCTGCCACAGGCAAAATTCTCCGGTCAGGCTGCCGATATTGAAAGGGCGCTTTCCGGCGCGGCGGATGAAATCATGCGAAGAGGCGGAGCGGATGTGTACAGAGAAGCGGTCTCCGGGTTCGAGCGTATCCTGGTCAGGAAGGCCCTTGAGCTTTCAAACAACAATCAGGTCCTTGCAGCAAGGCTTCTGGGCATATCAAGAAATACCCTTCGGGAAAAAAATGGCCCGGATAAAAAGGACCGGGAAACCTGAAAGAAGACGATCGGCCCTTCATTCCTGCGCGTCCTCTTTGCGTTTTATGCGTTTGTTCAGTGCCTGACGAGTGATGCCGAGGAGGGACGCAGCTATTCCCTGGTTGCCTTGCGCGCGTTTCAGCGCCTCGGATATTAAAATATCTTCAGCCTCTCCGAGGGTAGGCAGCCGTCCGTTGTTTTTGAAGAGGGAAAGATTCCCGTCAGCCTGCGCTGTAACGACGGTCCTTACGGTCAGGTTCTTATGCTTCATGAACTGCCTGAAACCGTTCAGCGAAAGCATTCCGGATTCATGCTGCGCAACAGCGTCAAAGACCATTGCCTGCAATTCACGCACGTTCCCCGGGAAGGAATAGCTTGTGAGCATGGTCAGCAGCTCTTTGGGACAAGAGGGTCTTTTCTTTCCCAGAGAATTTGAGGCAAGCTCAAGAAAGTGCTCAAGCAGCAGCGGGACGTCCTCCGGACGCTCGCGCAGCGGCGGTATATATATCGAATGGGCGCAGAGGCGATAATAAAGGTCCCTGCGGAAATTCCCGGCTGCGATCTGATTTTCGATGTCTCTGTTGGTGGCGGCAATAATGCGGACGTCGCTCCTTTCCGCTGTATCGGAACCCAGCGGATAATACTTCTGTTCCTCGATAAGACGCAGGAGCTTAAGCTGGGAAGACTCGTTGAGGTCGCCGAATTCATCGAGGAGCAGGACCCCTCCCGCTGCCTTTGCGACCAGACCTTTCCTGGACTGGTCGGCCCCGGTAAACGCGCCTTTTTTATGCCCGAACAGCGTGTCGGAAAACATTGTGTCGTCAAGTCCCGCGACGTTTACAGCCACAAAGTCACCTTTGAGCCCGCTGACCGTATGTATGATCCCGGCAAGCAGCTCCTTGCCCACTCCTGTCTCGCCGCAAATACACACGGGTCTTTTCAATTCAGCAATTGCCTCGACATACCGGAAGACAGCGTGTATTTTTTTACTGTTGGAAATATAAGGGGAAAAGGCTTCCCTGTTTTTCAGGGAATCGCTGAGCAGGTGTTTTTTTAAAGAAGTTATCTCGTCCCGCAGCGCCCTGACCTCCAGCGCCTTCTGGACACTCGATACAAATCTGCTCTTCTCGACCGGTTTGACAAGATAATCGAACGCCCCCCCCTTCATGCAGTCTATGGCCATTTCAAGCTCATTCGTCGCAGTCATTACAATTACGGGGATTTGCGGATAGTCGTGGGTGATCTTAACAAGCAGTTCGGTCCCGGAAACATACGGCATTACCAGGTCCAGTACAACTGCCGAGATATCCTGTTTGTCCAAATGATTAAACACCTGACGGCTGTCGTTGACGGTCAGAACGTCATCGATCCCCGAAGTCCTCAGTATGAGACTGTAGCTCAGCAGGATTTGGTCTTCATCGTCTACTAAAAGAACGGGGCGTTTGCTGTTGCTCATTTAAGACCCCTCTTAATTCCCATACGACGGCAGCTTCATAAAGACACTGGTGCCTTTGCCGGGTTTTGATTTGAATTCAAGCGAGCCTTTAAGCTCTTTTACGATCCCGTAAGAGATGGAAAGACCGAGACCTGTGCCGCCGCTGTCAAGCCTTGTGGTAAAGAACGGCTCGGTTATCCTCTCAAGGATGTCTTCGGGTATTCCGGAGCCTTCGTCATTCACCTCAACGGTGACATGTCCTGATTTCCTGTCATAGCAGGTAGAAACATCTATGCCTTTAGTTTTGTTCGGCAGGGCCTGCAGTGAGTTCATGATCAGGTTGACGAGCACCTGCTCCAGTTGCTGGGAGCTTCCTTTCACAACAGGCATGCCCTCGGAACAAAGCATTTTGAAATGGTCGGTGCATTTTTTTATTTGCGGCTCAAGGATCGTGGCGGCATTCCTTACGATCTTATTGACGTCCACTCTTTCGTCCTGTTTAACGCTCTCAGGTTTTGCAAAGTTCCTTAAGTTGTCGACGATATTCTTTATCCTCGTTGCGCCTTCGTTTATGCCGTCCAGCAATTTAGGCGCTATATCGTTTAATTCGGAAAAAGGGACCCCGCCCAGCATGAAGTCTCCGTCTTTCCCGTATTTTTCGGACAAAAGACGGAAGGCGTCTTCCCATATCCCGCTGAAGAGGCCGGCATTGGACATGATATAACTGTTAGGGTTGTTGATCTCATGGGCCACCCCGGATACGAGCGTGCCGAGGGACGTCATTTTATTGGTATGAACGAGCTTTGCCCGGATGAGCCCGGCCTCCTGCTCCAACTGCTTCTTCTCGGTAATGTCGATAATGGAAAACAATATCTTCTTATAACTGCCCTCGTATTGTTTGGGTATCTGCCACCTGACCATAATATTATTGGGCTCGCCGTCGAACTTTAAAGTCACGGCCTCGCCTTCGCGCTTGCCTTGACCCTCGGCGACATAAATGCATTCCTGCATAAAACAGTCCCAGGTCTCTTCGCAGAAGATTTTATAAATATTGTTCATGAAATCCGGCTTGTCTTTTGCGCGGTAATTCCTGACAGTGGTCTCATTGACGTCCGTCACTTTTATCAAAGAGGCGCAGTGTTCGAGGGCCGCGCGGTTTTCGCTGAAATATTTTTTGAAGTCCGTTATCCCTTTCTCCTTTTTCAACTGCTCGGTGTATTCCCTTATCCCCGAATAATCCTTGTCCCAGAGGGAGATCGGCGACTCCTCAAACCTGATCCGGTACAGCTCCTCGCTTTCCCTTAACGCCTGCTCTGCTTTTTTCCTTTCCGCAATCTCGTTCTTCAGCTCAAAATTCGTCTTCTCAAGCTCCAGCATATACTCTCTTACCTTTTTTTCGAGCAGGTCATGAGACCTCTTCAGATCTTTTTCAGCGATCTTGCGCTCCGTAATGTCGTGGGCGACGCCGTGTGTCGGCCTCTTTTTCACTTTGTCATGGTCCATATAGTTTCTCCTCTAATGAAAAGACAGGATTTTGAGGCATCCGGAACTTTCTTATTTTACTATTTTCCCCTGCCGTCTTTGGGAAATATTTTACCTCCTGTTCCCGATTTTAAAACTTCAGCCGTGCCCCTCTTTCCTCCGCCTATGGCGGCCCTGACAAGTTTCACTGTTTTGCCTTCATTAAAATAACCGTCTCACTCATGGTCGTTAGTCCGGAATCAAAACGCCGGTGTAGGTCAGAATACAGGGCCGGTAATACAATGGATTGCCGTTTTCAGGGCAAAGGACGTCGTAAGACCGGCTGCCGTATTGATGCAATTCATCGATGCCTGTGCCGCTGATACTTATAATGGCCTGTGACCTGTTGTCCGCTTCAAGAATCAGGTCATAAAGGCCGTTGCCGCTTATGACGTCGCCGTTGAAATTAAAGTCCGACGTCTGCGCCATGTCCGGATCGATATTAATGCTCACCCCCCCGCCGTTTGATACATTTGCATATGCGCTGCAGGCGGAAGGCACTTCGTTGCCGGTGATCGTATTGTTTGAAGAATTCAGGGTGGTCCTTGCATCACACGGACCCGTGCAGCCGCTCCAGTGTTGTACGCCCAGGAACAACCCCGCGCCGGTCACGGCCTGATTGCCAGAGATCATATTGCCTTCAAGGATGATATCTGCGGTATTCTCCCGTCTCGTTATTACCGACAATCCTCCTCCATATGCAGGACCGCCGAAGTCGGCATTGGCGAAGCAGTCTTCGGCATAATTGTTTGAGATGATATTGTTCACAATATTTGCGTTTACATGGGCAGGGTTGGACTGACGTCCGTCACTGAACAGCATAACTCCCGCCCCGAAGCTGGAAGTATTGTCATGTATGTTGTTGCCGTCCATTGTAACGTCGAAAACTTTTCCGTCAGTATAGTTGATAAGCAGAACACCTCCTGAGTCCGCGTCTGCATGGTTATTATGTATCTCGTTACCTCTCAGCACCGCCGTGATATTCTCCTGCTTCGCCATTATTGCAACGGCCGCGTCTGCGTAATAACCCGTTGTCAGGTTGTTTTTTATTACATTGTCGAGGAGTGTCAGAGTTATTCTGTATGGATTATTATTGATTGCCAGAAGGCCGCTGCCGATATTATAGGCTGGCTGGCCGTCCCCATACGCTTTGCTGCCGTTTTGTATGGTCAGGCCCTTTATGGTCAGGTCAAGGTCTGCATCTGCAGGATCGATGTAAAAGACCCTCTCTGTCCCGCTTCCGTCTATAATGGTAAGCGCCGGATCGTCGCTCCGGTCGCCGGTTGTAAAATCCCATCCTCCTTCCAGTGTGATTGCTCCGCCCTTCGCAATGTTTATACTTTCGTAATATGTCCCCTGAGCTATCCGGACAGCATCGCCGTCAAGTGCGGCATCGACGGCAGACTGAATCGTTGAATGTTCTGCAGGCACGCAAAGGACGTCACTGCTGCTGCAACCGGCGTCGGAAGGCAGTGTTCCAAAGCTGAAGTTGTCAAAATGCGCATGGCTCCAGCGAACACCGAGCCCTATCTGCCCGGTCCCCATTGAGCTGAAATCCGCCCCGGCCTTGAATACAAATCCACTTCCATCCCGGTCGTCGTCTACGTACAGATTTACCGTATTGCCGCTTATCTCCACCCTCATCCTGTACCATCGGGAAGTGTCTATGTTCTCACTGAATGACGCTATGTCATGCCATGAGCCGTCTCCGTTGCTGTAACCTATCACCCACAGATTGGCCCCGTCTTTGGCTGCCGCGTATTTGAAATCATTGGGGCCGTTGTAATCGAATATGATCAGTCCATTGAGATATGTGCCGTCAGGCCGGCTGAAAAGATCCGATTCAATCATCATGGAGCCCGAAGTCTGTGCATTATTAAGAAGCGAGATGCCGAACGGCCCTGCTGTGTCCGTGCCGCTGTATTCGTCATTCTCCATTGCCCATGTGCCGGAGACAGGGGTCCAGATTATATTCGTTGCGTATTTGAGGTCGCCATTTGACCAGTCATAATAACTGATATGTATATTGTTAGTTGAATTTACAACTATAGATGCATAAAAACCTACATTCCCTGCTGAATCTAATGTTGATGTGACCCAGTCGCCTGAGGCATTAGTAGCATAGTTGAGATCATAATCCGGATACTCCGCATAATAACTAATATGGACATTATTGTTTGAATCTATGGCTATTGAAGAAGAATCTCCCGAGCTCCGGCCATCTATCACGGACGTGATCCATTCTCCTGAGGCATTAGTGGCATACTTGAGGTCATAATTGGGATAACCATCATAATAACTGATATGCGCCTTGTTGTTTGAATCTATAGCTATCGAGGTAAATGTCCCTACGTTTCCTGACGAATCTATCGTGGATGCAGTCCATGAGCCGGATGCATTTGTCGCATACTTGAGATCATTGTTGTCTTCATCAAGATAACCGATATGCGTCTTGCCGTTTGAATCTTCGGCTATTGAAGTAAATGAACCCACGTTTCCTGTCGAATCAATTGTTGATGTATTCCATTCGGCAAAAGAGACCGCAGGTAATGCCGCTGCCAAACTCAGAAGCGAAAGGATAAACGTTAACCATGCAAAACTTTTCCCTGAAAATCTTTTACTCTTCATCATGTCTTTCATGCCCATCCTCCTTCTTGAATGATTGATGATGTTTTTGTTTGAAATTGATTTTCCTTATCCATTTGTTTTTGGACTGATATTTTTTAACCGTCGGCTACGTTCTTATACTAAGAACTAACATGATAAAACCTCATTGTCGTCATTCCGGGCTTGACCCGGAATCCAATATTTTCCTGATGCTTATAGATTCCCGCCTTCGCGGGAATGACGTAAATTAAGGTGTTTTTCAATATATAGTCATTTCCAAATGCAAGTCATATGCCACAATTAAACGAAACGTTTTTATGCTTTATGATTAAGGAGTTGTAAGGCTTTGAAGTCTGTTTGAAGATTTGATAGGGTTGCAACCTTAGTTGACTGGAAATTAAGATGATTGAATTTAACCGGCTGGAATTAAATAATTATATCGGCGATGCAACTTTTGTCCAAATGCAAAAATCGTCGCATCCCTTTTTTGATGCTGAAGAAGTCGGTTTTCAGTGTCATTGCGAGGAACGTTAGTGACGAAGCAATCTCAAATATATTGATTAATACAGAAGCGGATTGCTTCATGGAGTTTACCCAGAGCTTAAAGACGAGATTCTTCGCTTCGCTCAGAATGACCCGCGAAGGGTCCGCAATGACAGCCAAAATACTTTTTCTGCAGCCTGTTAGCAGGTGATGGTTTCTGCAGGGAAAAAAAGCAGGTTTTCCGGTTACCTTGCCTGCTCTTTGTGATTGAAGATGTCTTTTATCTTGTCCACGAAATTTTTGGAAGGCTCTTCGCCGCTTAATTCGGCGAATTCCATAAGCAGCTCTTTTTGTCTCGGTGTGAGTTTTTTGGGCACGTCTATAAAGACTGTTATAAACTGGTCCCCCTTTCCATAACCGCCCAGTCTCGGGGCGCCTTTGCCTTTCAAATGGAAGACCTTGCCCGAAGGAGTGCCTGCAGGGACCTTGATGGCTGCCGGTCCTTCGAGAGTGGGCACTTCAATTTCGGCGCCCAGCGCAGCCTGCACAAAAGATATCGGGACCTCACAGAGGATGTCGTTGCCTTTGCGTTTAAAAAACGGGTGCGGCGCGACATTCATTACAACATACAGGTCCCCATGCGGGCCTCCATAAGTTCCCGGCTCCCCTTCGCCCGTGACTTTCAGTCTTATTCCCGTATCGACCCCGGCGGGTATTTTCAGCGACAGGGTGCGGTCCTTTCTGACCTTGCCCTGGCCCCTGCATTCAGCGCACGGGTCCGTGATAATCTTGCCGTGGCCACCGCACTTTCCACAGGTTTTCGAGATCGTGAAGAAACCCTGCTGTATCCTGACTTGCCCGGTGCCCCTGCAGTGCTGGCAGGCAACGGGTCCTTTACCGGGCTGAGAACCGGTCCCGCCGCAGCCGGAGCAATTTTCCCATTTCGGGATGGTTATTTCTTTTTCCGTTCCTGATACGGCCTCATGCAGTGATATATCGAGGTCGTAACGGAGGTCCTCTCCCTTTGTCGGCCGCGTTCTTCTCCTGCCGGAGAACTCGCCGAATATGTCTCCGAAGACGTCTCCGAATATATCTCCGAAATTCGTGGAAGAGAAGCCGCCTGCGCCAAAATCAAAGCCCGCGCCTGCGCCTTCAGCAGTACCGAACCTGTCATAGTTGGAGCGTTTCCCGGCATCACTCAGACATGCATATGCTTCATTTATTTCTTTGAACGTTTCTTCACTGGCTTTGTCCCCGGGATTCCTGTCGGGGTGGTGTTTTAAGGCGAGCTTACGGTAGGCCTTTTTTAAGTCGTCCTCTGAAGCATTTCTGTCAACGCCGAGTATCTGGTAGTAGTCTTTCATATAAGTAGTCAGTAGTCAGTAGTCAGTAGTTAGTAGTAAAAAGGAACGAAAAGGTGGAATCCTGCTATCCTTAACTACCAACTACTTGCTACTTACTACCTATTCTTTCTTGTCCGTTTCTTCGAATTCAGCTTCGACAACGTCCTCTTTTTCTTTCTGGCCGCCGTCTGATGCTGCTGCGCCTGCTCCGGCTTCTGCCTGCTGCGCTCCGGCGCCTTGTGACTTGTACATCTCTTCGGCGATCTTGTGCGACGCTGTTGTCAGCGCCTCGGTTGCCTTCTTAAGCTCATCCGGCTCGGTTGCAGAGTCCTTTGCCTTTTTGCATTTTTCAAGCGCCTCTTCTATCTTTTGCCTGTCCTCAAGCGACACCTTGTCTCCATAATCCTTTAAGGATTTTTCAACCGTGTATATAAGCGTGTCCGCCTCATTTCTCGCCTCTGCAAGCTGGCGCTTCCTGTGGTCTTCAGTCGCGTGGGCTTCAGCTTCGCCAGTTGTCCTCTTTATTTCTTCTTCGGTCAGGCCGCTTGATGCGGTTATCCTGATGGACTGCTCTTTTCCGGTGCCCTTGTCTTTTGCGGACACATGAAGTATCCCGTTTGCGTCAATGTCAAAGGTGACTTCAACCTGCGGGACCCCTCTTGGCGCCGGTGGGATGCCGACGAGCTCGAAATTTCCAAGGAGCTTGTTGTCCGCCGCCATTTCCCTCTCGCCCTGGCATATTCTGATTGTCACAGCCGGTTGATTATCTGATGCTGTGGAAAATACCTGGCTCTTTTTTGTCGGGATCGTTGTGTTGCGCTCGATGAGCTTGGTAAATATCCCACCGAGGGTTTCAATGCCCAGAGAAAGAGGCGTGACGTCAAGAAGGAGCACGTCTTTGACCTCTCCTTTTAAAACGCCTGCCTGGATCGCTGCGCCTGCGGCAACTACTTCATCGGGGTTGACTTCCTTTGAAGGCTCTTTGCCGAAAAATTCCTTTACCGCCTGCACGACCTTCGGGGTCCTGGTCTGCCCGCCGACGAGGATTACTTCGTCAATGTCCTTTGCGCTCAATCCCGCATCGGCAAGCGCGCGTTTGCAAGGCCCAACCGTCCTTTGAATCAGGTCGTCAACAAGCTGTTCAAACTGTGCACGGGACAGTTTCTTGACCAGATGCTTGGGACCCGTTGCATCAGCAGTGATGAAGGGCAGATTGATCTCCGTCTCCATTGCGGAGGACAATTCGATCTTCGCCTTCTCTGCGCTTTCCTTTAATCTCTGAAGCGCCATTTTATCGTTGCGGAGGTCAATGAAAGATTCTTTTTTAAATTCTGTAACAAGCCAGTCCATTATCTTGATGTCGAAATCGTCTCCGCCGAGGTAGGTGTCGCCGTTTGTTGATTTCACCTCGACAACGCCTTCACCGATTTCAAGTATCGATATATCGAATGTTCCGCCGCCGAGATCGTAAACGGCGATTTTTTCTTCCTTCTTTTTGTCCATTCCGTACGCGAGAGACGCGGCGGTCGGCTCGTTGATGATTCTCAATACGTTCAGGCCCGCGATCCTGCCCGCGTCCTTTGTCGCCTGACGCTGGCTGTCGTCAAAATACGCCGGCACGGTTATGACCGCGTCCGTGACGGGCTCACCTAAATAATCTTCCGCAGCCTGTTTTAATTTCTGCAGGATCATTGCCGAGACTTCAGGGGGCGAATAAGTCTTCCCGTGCGCCTCGACATGGGCGTCTCCGTTTGGCGCGCCCACTAATTTGTAGGGAAGTTTTTTCTTTGCCTCTTCAGCTTCTCTTGAATTGGACTTTCTCCCCATCAATCTCTTTATGGAGAAGATGGTATTTTCAGGATTTGTGATTGCCTGTCTTTTTGCGACCTGCCCGACAAGTCTCTCGCCTTTATCAGTGAAAGCCACAACAGAGGGCGTTGTTCTTGTGCCCTCCTGATTGGCGATGATGGTCGGTTCTCCTCCCTGCATTACGGCTACTACCGAGTTGGTAGTCCCAAGATCAATTCCAACTACCTTTCCCATAAATATATTCCTCCTGTTTAAATCTGTTTTATGTGTTTGATATCAGCTTTCTTCTGTTGTAACGGCCTGGTCTTGTGAGACTCCCGCTTTGGTGGCGGACGGCTTCTTTGCAACGCCGACGAGCGACGCCCTTAAAACCCTGTCCTTAAACATGTACCCTTTTCTGAATTCCCTGACCACGGTGTTATCTTCGGCATCTTCCGATTCTATCTGCGACATTGCATGATGAACGGAGGGATCAAAGGGTTTATTCAAAGCGTCAATGCCGGTAAGCCCGTATTTTTCAAGCGTGGTTTTTATTTCCTTCAAGGTCAACTGTACTCCCTCGGCGAGCGGGCCTGATGTTTCGTTGTCGGAAGAATGCTGAAGGGCCAGCTCCAGATGGTCGATAACGGTAAGGAGGTCTTTAAGAAGACTTTCGTTTGCGTATTTCAGCTGGTCTTCTTTTTGCCTTGACGCAAACCTTTTGTAGTTTTCAAATTCAGCGTAAAGCCTGACATATTTATCGTTGGCCTCGGACAGAGATTTATTTAATGCCTCGATCTCCTCGCCGGTATTTTGTTCCGGCCCTTTTGGCCCTGTATCCTGATTTTCAGTCATTAATGCAATGCTCCCTCAGATTTCGGTCAATATCCGCGTTAAAGTCTTTGCCGTATAATCAACTACGGGAATTAATTTCTTGTAATTCATCCTCGTCGGCCCGATTATCCCGATGGCCCCGTTAGCGGATTTTTTATCATTGTACGTTGAAATGACCATACTGAGCTCATTTAACGCCGGGACAATATTGTTCATACCTACAAATACCTGGATCCCGTTTGACCCGCTGATTTGATTAAGCAATTTTAGCATAAATTGCCTGTCTTCAATAGCCCTCAAAATTTCCTTTATCTGTTTCATCGTTGCGAAGTCCGGCAGGTTCGATGCGCCGGAAAGCTCGTCGAAAGCGAAATTGCATGCTTCCTGGGCAATCATTTCCCTGCAAAATGCCAGCAGGCTGGCTATTAATTGATCGCAAACAATTCTGTCCGAACGCAACTGGTGCGTTATATACTCCTGCACTTTTTTTATCGTTAATCCGCGAAATTGACTGTTCAGGCAGACGGCTGCCTTGTCCAGTTGTTTCTGGGTATATATTTTGTCCAGTGTAATTATTTTATTGCTTATCGTCCCTTCATCTGAAATCAGGACGACTAAAACCTTTTTCCCTTCATATCTGACAAACTTGATGCGCCTGAGTGTTATATCTTCCGTTTTGGGCGGAATGGCGATCGCAAGGTAATGTGAATATAATGAGAGTGTCTGGGCGGCAGCCTTGACTATTTTGCCGTTATCTTTTCCGGGGACCTGCAGTTTGTCGGACAATTCCAGCGGCAGTGAGATATTTACGGACAAGGCCTGCTCTTCCAGAAGGGTGTCCACATAAAATCTGTATCCCTTTTCGGTAGGCACCCTCCCGGCGGACGTATGCGGCTGCATGATATAACCGAGATCTTCCAGATTTGCCATTGTATTGCGTATGGTGGCCGGCGATACGCCGATAGAAAAGTTTTGTGTAATAAAGAATGACCCTATCGGGACATTCAGCTCAATATGACTTTGTATTATCGAGCAGAGTATTTTTTTACGTCTTTCGTCAAGGTGTTCCATCTTGGTTAGCACTCAAAAGTGAAGAGTGCTATTAATATAGCAACAAATATTATTCTGTGTCAATGTTGAATGCCCGGTTCGTTTCTATTGATTTTTGACAATGCTTAATTTAAATTAAACGGAGTTGATGCTGAATTTTAATTGACCTCTGTATTGATCCTTTGAACACTGCTATGACACTTATTAAGAAAATTCCTGACTATCTGAGGCTTATAAAATTCTCGCACTCCGTATTTGCGCTTCCCTTTGCGTTTACGTCGGCGCTTATAGCGGCCGGGGGCGTCCCTTCCCCATATCAGATTTTCTGGATTGCCGTCGCCATGGTCAGCGGAAGATCAGGCGCAATGGGGATGAACAGAATAGTCGACAGGGACATCGACGCTCTCAATCCCAGAACAAAGGGCAGGGAAATACCGAAGGGCGTTATCAGTACGTGGGAGGCATTTGTCTTTACCGGTGTCTCTTTTACCTTTTTGATATTCGCGGCTTACAAACTCAATCCGCTCTGCTTAAAGATATCGCCTCTGTTTATACTGGTCCTTCTCACTTATTCCTATACGAAAAGATTTACATGGCTTTGCCACATATTCCTCGGGTTCGCCCTTTCATTAGCGCCCCTCGGCGCATGGATAGCGGTGAAAGGGACGGTTGATCCTGAAATCCTGCCGCTCTGTTTTGCCGTAATGTTCTGGGTAGCGGGGTTCGACGCGCTCTACGGCCTGCAGGACCTGGATTTTGACAGGAAGCACGGGATATATTCCATACCGAGCATCTTCGGCGTAAGGACGTCGCTCTGGGCCGCGAGGATATTTCATATCATGACCATTGCGCTTCTTTTCAGCCTTACTCTCATATTCAGGCTGGGCGGGCTATATCTTTCGGGCATCATAATAGCATCGGGGCTTCTGCTTTACGAGCATGCCCTTGTAAAACCTGCCGATCTCAGCAGGCTGAACATCGCCTTTTTCAACATGAACGGATACATAAGCATAACGGTCTTTGTGTTTACCCTGTTTAATTATCTTGTGCCGTTGAATTTCTGAGATGCCGGAGTGACCTGCTTTCCTGTTGTAAAAAAGAGGCGAAGGTCTCAGTCCCTTATTTTTAAATACATGAAGCTACCTGCAAGAGTAAACAACGCAGGCGTTATCCATGTGGCAAGCCACGGAGACAGGACCCCCGTATTGCCCAGGGATATGTTTATCGAATAAAGCAGCCAGTACACCACGCTTACAAGCACCCCGAGGCCCGCAGCCTTGATGCCGCCGCCCCATCTCGAATTCAGCGCGAGGGAAATACCGAACAGCATCATGATGAAATTTATTGCGGGATAGGAAAGTTTTTCATAAAGACGCACGACGTATTTAAGGTTTTTAAACCCGGCCTTTTCAAGCCTCGAATAATATTCGTAGAGCTCGATGAAATTCATCTCCGCCGGTTTCTGCATCTCTTCATTGAATATCCGGGGGTCCTCAAGAGCGACGGACGTCAACGAGTCGTATCTTTTCGTCGTATTGTTGACGAAATCAAAAACGGTCACGTTTTTCAGGCTCCATACGCCGTTGGCCCACGTGGCCTCATCCGCCTCAGTCCTTTTTTCGAGGCCGAAGGCAGGATTGAAACTGAAAATGCTTGTCTTCACGACCCTGTTTTCACCCTCCACGAAACCGCCGATGCGTATGAGGCTCTTATCAAGCCCTTTAAGCCACAAGGCGCCTTCCCTGTAAGCGATCTTCGGGGACTCATTCAGTATTTTTACTTTCCTTACCCACGCTGCTTTTCTTACGGCAGCGGGGACAAGCGTTTCACCGAGAAGCAGGGCGGAAAGGGACAGTATCAGACCTACCGTAAGGAAATTGGAAAACAGTCTTTTTGTGCTGCTTCCCGAGGCCTTGATGACTATTATCTCCCGCCATTTTGAGGCTATTCCGATAGTGATGAGGACCGAAAAAAGCGAGGCAAAGGGCAGGGCGTACAGCATAACGCCGGGGGTCTGCAGCAGCAGGTATTGGGCAATTACGAAAAATGGCGGCTTGTGGGCGTAAAATTCATTCATCTTGTCGAAGAATTCCGCAATAACGGCAATGGACGTAAAGCCTGCAAGGAGAAAGAGGAAATACTTGATAAATTCCCTGAGAAAATATTGTCTGATAATTTTCATCGTCTTATAATTAACGGGCTGCTCCGGCTAAAATTTTTTTATGGGTTTGTCCCTGTAAGCCCTGTAGAAAAAAAGTATCGCCAGGGCGCCAAAAAATACGTTTGGCATCCAGCCTCCGATTAAGGCGGGAATTTTCCCCGTCTTTGTAACGGACTCCCCTGTGATCAGGAGCAGATAATAAAGCACAAGGAGTGACAGGCTGAGAGAGAACCCTCCAAGCCGTCCTATCCTGCCGACCCTGTTGGAAAGGGCGGGGCCGAGAACGCCGAATATTATGCACGCAAAGGGAAGGGCTATCCTCCGGTGCAATTCAATCCCCCATGCCGTCAAATTACTGCTTCCCTTCCAGAGCTCGGAAGTCCTGATCTCATCGGGTTTGGTCTTGTCTATTGCGCCGAGCCCGGATGTAAGCACCAGATCATATTTGTTGAAGGTTATTTCCGACGAGCTCTTTCCGCTGTAGGAATGGATAAGGCCGTTGTTCATGGTAAGTTTTATCAGGCCTTCCTCTGCGCTGGAAGTGATGGTCCCGCTTTCCGAGACAATCGTCAGGGGCGCTTTTACAGAGTTGTCCGCATCCCTGTAAACAAATATCCCCCTGAACTCGCCGCTGGACGGAATATCTTTTACATAGATGACCGTGCCTTTGAATACATCGGAAAAGCTCTCCTCCTCAAAGGTCATGGAGGCCTTCCTGACTATCGTTTCATACAGCGTCTTCTTGAAGGCATGCATGCCCCGGGGCAGCAGATAGAGGCTGATAAACAGGAGGACAATGCAGAGCGCCGCCGAAAGCACTATGGCGGGCCCGGATATCCCGAAGAAGCTCATGCCGCTTGCCTTCAGTACGACTGTCTCGCTGTCGGTCCCCATCCTGCCGTAGGTAAGGAAAATTGCTATGAGTATCGACATGGGAATGGACAGCAGCAGGATAGACGGCTGCAGGTATACAAATATCCTGACGATGTCCGCCAGGTCAGCCCCCTTTCCCATGAAAAGCCTTGTCAGCCTGACAAACTTTTCCATAAAAAGAATGACGGAAAGGGAAACTATAATAACGACCGTGTTGGCAAGCAATTCTCTGAATATTGTTTTATGGATTATCATCACTTGATGTCTTGTAATTTAGTTGTCATCAGGGACCGGTCAGTTAAAAAAAAGGGTGTACCCGACACTGATTATAACAACTAATGAAGGCAAAAGGTAGGCACAGCACGGCACTGAAACCTGCCTGGAATTATGCTGAAACGGCCCCCGGTTGCCGTCATAAATCGGAATCAAGTATAATAATCAAACCAAATTTTATTCCATTCCCGTATCTCATAACAGTATTCAGGAGGTGCCTGTATGAACGTCTCGTCAGAAAAAAGAAAATCAGGAATAGCCTTGATCGGCGATGTGCCGTGGGGCACGCATTTCTGCCAGTTCTATAAAACGAAACAGGACCTTCTCGACATGCTTGTCCCTTACTTCAAGGCAGGACTGGAACATAACGAATTCTGCATGTGGGTCACTTCAGAGCCTTTAAGCGTTGAGGATGCCAGGCGGGCCATGAAAAAGGCAGTGCCCCATTTTGAAGAGCATTTAAGGAAGGGGCAGATAGAAATCATTCCCTATGATCAATGGTACACAAAGGGCGGGAAATTCAAGGAAAAAAGAGTGCTGAATGGATGGGTAAGCAGGCTTAACAGCGCTCTCAAAAAAGGCTTTGACGGCTTGAGGCTGACAGGCAACACCTTCTGGATTGAAAAGAAAGACTGGCAGGCATTTACAGACTACGAAGCTACTGTAAACAACGTGCTTGGCAATTATAAGATGCTTGCAATCTGCACCTACTCACTCAGGAAGTGCGGCGTGATGGAGATCGTGGACGTGGTCAAGAACCACGAGTTCGCGCTTGCCATGAACCAGGGCGAGTGGCAAATCGTCAGCAATCCGGCGAGCTCATAAGTCTTATAAGGCATATCTGACCTATAAGACTTATAAAAATCATTATGTACACTGTACACTCTGATAAACGCAAATCGGGCATTTCGCTGATCGGCGATCTGCCGTGGGGCACCCACTTCTGTCAGTTCTATCAGACGAAGCAGGACCTGTTGGATATACTTGTCCCTTATTTCAGGGCGGGACTGGAGAACAACGAGTTTTGCGTATGGGTCACTTCAGAGCCTCTAAGCGTTGAGGATGCGAAAAGGGCCTTAAAGAAAGCCGTGCCTCATTTTGAGAAATACGCAAAGAAAGGGCAGATGCAGTTGGTCCCTTCCACCCGCTGTCATAACACAAAGGGGCAAGGGCCAAGTGGCAAGTCGATACGATCGGAGATTCGTGCCGAACTCGATTCCGAGGGTCAAAGGAACAGTGCAATACTCACAATGCTTGACAAGGCTGTATTGGGCGGCTTTGAAGGTCTCAGGCTTGCATGCAGCGCCTTCCCTGCAAAAGAGGGCGGCAAGGTCTTCGCATGTGGGGCCGATGCAATAGTCGGACATAATGCCCTTGCGGTCTTTGCGTATCCCCGCGACAGGTTCGATGCTATATCCTTAATGGAAGTGGTGAAGGACCACCGGTTTGCGCTCGTTCGGAATGCCGGCAGGTGGGAGGTCATCGAGAGCTCCGAGGCGCGGACAGTTAAAGACGCCTTAAAAAGGAGCGAGGAAAAGCTTCGTTCCCTTTTCAGCAACATGTCTGAAGGGTTCGCCTATCACAGGATAGTGCTGGATGAAAAAGGCAAGCCCTGCGATTATGTCTTTCTCGAAGTCAACGAATCATTCGGGAGACTGACCGGCTTTGAAGGGAAAGACATCATCGGCAAAAAGGTAACGGAAGCCCTTCCGGGAATAGAGAAAGACCCCGCTGACTTGATAGGGAAATACGGGAAGGTCGCTATGACCGGAGAGCCGATACAGTTTGAGAGTTATTCGGGACCTCTGAATAAATGGTTTTCGATCTCGGCCTTCAGCCCGCACAAGGGTTATTTCGCCGTGACGTTCAGCGACATCACGGAGCGCAAGTGTGCGGAGCAGGAGCTTGTCCGTGCCAAAGAGGAATGGGAGCGCACCTTCGACAGCGTGCCTGATTTGATCGCCATCCTTGATAATCAGCACCGGATAGTCCGGGTCAACAAGGCGATGGCAGAACGGCTGGGACATGACGCTGAAGAATGCGTTGGCATGCCCTGTTACAGGTACGTGCATGGATTGTCGTCTCCGCCGGGATGTTGTCCCCATTCAGTCACAATGAAGGACGGGTGTCAGCATATCGCCGAGCTGCACGAGGACCGGCTTGGGGGAGACTTTCTTGTGAGCACGACCCCTCTTTTTGATGAGCGTGGACAACTGATCGGCTCCGTGCACGTGGCGAGGGACATCACGGAGCGCAAAAAGGCTGAAGAGCAGTTGAAAATGACCATGACCGACCTGGAGCGCTCAAACAAAGAGCTGGAGCAGTTTGCGTATATCTCTTCCCATGACCTGCAGGAGCCCCTGCGCACAATCTCAAATTATGTGCAGCTTATCGGGAGGCGGTATAAGAACAGGCTTGACAGCGACGCGGATGAATTCATTGATTATATAGTGGGCGGGGCCGTCCATATGCAGACCCTCCTGAATGACCTTTTGACTTATTCCCGCGTGGGCTCGGGGCAAAAGTCTTTCAGTCTGACGGATCTCAATTCCGTTCTCGAAAGGGCCGTGGCCAATCTCAAAGATGCAATCGACCGGAACAATGCTGAAATAAACTGGACGGGCTTACCTTCGGTGCATGCCGATGGAACCCGGATGGCGCAGTTGTTCCAGAATCTGGTAAGCAATGCCGTCAAGTTCCGGGGCAGTGATCTGCCCCGCGTACAAATAACCGCGGAGCATAAAGATAAAGAATGGGTGGTCCGGGTCAGCGATAACGGCATCGGGATAGACCCGAAATATTTCGACAGGATTTTCCTGATATTCAAGCGCCTTCATTCAAGGGGGGAATACGAGGGCTCCGGGATAGGACTCGCTATCTGCAAAAAGATAGTTGAGACACACGGAGGGCGCATATGGGTCGAATCAGGGCCGGGCAAAGGAACGACGTTTTATTTCACGATACCGGAGAAAAGATAAAGGAGAGAACAAATATGAACAATGTACCAGGAGACCCGATTGAAGTCCTTCTTGTGGAGGACAACCCCGCAGACGTGCGCCTGATGAAGGAGTCTCTCAGGGACTCAAAGGTGCGCAATAACCTCCATGTGGTGAATGACGGAGAAGCGGCAATGTCCTTTCTGCGGCGTGAAGGAAAATACTCCGGCGTTCCCCAGCCGGACCTCATTATGTTGGACCTGAACCTCCCGAAAAAAGACGGCCGCGAGGTGCTTCAGGAGATCAAGACGGACCCTGCTCTGAAGCATATTCCGGTCGTTGTCGTCACCACGTCTTCGGCTGACGAAGACATCATCAAAAGCTATTGCCTCCATGCAAACTGCTTTGTTACAAAGCCGGTCGATCTCGACCAGTTCATAAAGGTTGTGCAGGCGATCGAAGACTTCTGGTTTACAATAGTAAAACTGCCGAGGGAAGGGTGTGACAGAAAATAAACTCCATATCCTTCTGATCGAAGACAATCCGGGAGACGCCCGATTGATAAAAGAGATGCTCTCCGAGTCAACCCTGCAATACTCAGTCGGGCATTCACAGACACTTTCAGACGGGCTTGAGAAATTGAACAGCACCCATTTTGACGCGATCTTTCTCGATTTCAACCTCCCGGACTGCGAAGGCCTCGACTCTATTCCGAGGATCAAAAAAGCGGCCCCGAAGACGCCCATCGTGATGCTCACAGGGCTTGACGATGAAAATACGGCTGTTTGCGCGCTGAGGACCGGCGCTCAGGACTACCTTGTCAAGGGGAAGATAGACATTGACGCCCTTGCCCGGTCGCTGCGGTATTCAATAGAGCGCAAGCGGGCGGAGGGAGAGATCGAAACGTATAATAAGCGCCTTGAGATACTGGTCCATGAACGTACAAAAGAGCTTGTGTCCGCAAACGAGGAGATACAGACTGCCAATGAGCTGCTGGAAAATATTTTTTCCAACGTACACGTCCTGCTTGCGTATATGGACACGGACTTCAACTTCATCAGGGTGAACAACAGGTATGCCGAGGCCGACGGTCATGTGCCGGAATTTTTCATCGGCAAAAACCATTTTGCCCTGTATCCGAATGAGGAGAATGAGGCTATTTTCCGGAAGGTGGCCGAGACCGGCGAAACTTTTTTTGTAAGGGCAAAACCCTTCAGGTATGCGGAGCATCCCGAGCGCGGCACGACCTTCCGGGACTGGAGCCTGAGAGCCGTTAAGGATGAATACGGTAAAGTCAGCGGACTGGTGCTCAGTCTTATCGACGTGACGCAGAACATAATGCTTTACGAGGAACTTCTGCGGACCGACCACCTGGCGTCCATCGGAAAGCTTGCTGCGGGCGTGGCGCATGAGATCAACAACCCGATAAACGGGGTCATAAATTATGCGCAGATATTGCTGAACAGGTGCGATACAGAGAGTAAAGAGCACGAGATTGCAGGCCGGATCATAAAGGAGAGCGACCGGATAGCGGGTATTGTCAGCAATCTCCTTACCTTCGCAAGAGACAAAAAAGAGGCAAAGCGGCCCACTGATCTCAAGGCAGTGCTGTCAGACTCCCTCGCGCTTATGGAGACACAATTAAGAAAGAACGGGGCGAGACTGAACGTGCATCTGCCCGATGATCTGCGGGAGGTCGTTGCCAATCACCAGCAGATACAGCAGGTATTTCTCAATGTCATCTCCAATGCGAGCTATGCCCTCAACCGGAAATATCCCTCGGCGCATGAGGACAAGGTGCTTGAGATAACGGGCATGAGGACGGAGCTTGAGGACAAGCCATACGTGCGGATGATATTCCATGACCACGGCTCAGGCATACCGGCCGGGATATTGGACAGGATAATGGCCCCGTTCTTTACGACAAAGAGCGGAGATGATGGCACCGGCCTGGGGCTCAGCATCTGCCACGGCATAATAAACGACCACGAAGGAAAAATAAGGGTGGAGAGTGTCGAGGGTGCATTTACCAGGATCATTATAGACCTTCCGGCCCTCTGAATTAGCGCCTCCATAAATTTCCCCTTTTCTCTGCCCCCACAATTTCACAGGTGACAAAAAAGCATATTTTAGGTTATAAATATACCCTCGATAACTTAAGAGGCGTCGGGGAAGGCGTCGCAGTAAAGGGACAAAATGAAAATGGGCCTGATATTCTTTTTGCTGTTTTGCAATCTTTTTTTATCAATAACCAAAGCTGATGCAGGTGATACTCTGCCCGGCCCTCCTTCAGACCTCACTAAGCTCAGTCTTGAAGAGCTTATGGAGATGCGGGTAGAAACAGTATACGGCGCTTCGAAATATGAACAGAAGCTGACGGAGGCGCCGTCATCCGTAAGCATTGTTACCTCCGATGAGATAAAAAAATACGGCTACCGCAGCTTTGCGGAGGTCCTGCGGAGTATAAGGGGATTTCAGACCACAAATGACAGGAATTACAGTTACCTCAATGTAAGGGGGTTCGGGCTGCCCGGTGATTACAACTCACGGATACTTCTTTTAATAGACGGACACCGTATAAACGACAACATATACAACGCGGCGGCGCTCGGCAGGGAGTTCCCTCTCGAGATCGACCTTATCGACAGGATAGAAGTTGTGCGCGGGCCGGGTTCTTCATTGTACGGAAGCAATGCCTTCTTTGCGGTAATCAATGTCATCACAAGGCGCGGCAGGGACCTCAAGGGCGTTGAGGTGTCCGGTGAGGCCGGCAGCTTCAGCTCGTATAAAGGGCGCCTGAGTTACGGCAATACGTTCGACAACGGCCCGGAGATGCTGTTTTCCGGCTCCTATTATGACAGTAAAGGTAACAGACGTCTGTTCTACAGTGAATTTGACGACCCTTCGACAAACAACGGCATTGCAGAGGACCTGGATTACGAGCGATACGGAAACCTCTTCGGAGAGATGACCTTTCAGGATTTCACCCTGCAGGGCAATTATAATTACAGGAAGAAAGGCGTGCCCACCGCGTCCTACGAAACATTGTTCAACAACAGCAGGTTCTTTACGGTCGATGAGCAGTTCTGGGCGGACTTGAAGTATGCGCATACTTATCCGGAGCATTTAAATGTCCTGGCGCGTGTTAACTATAACTACTACAAATATTACGGCGACTATCCACTTGAAGGCGACCCGGCTGCAGGAGAGCCTGAGGTCCTTATAAACAAGGATTATACAAGAGGCGAATGGTTTGACAGCGAGCTTCAATTCGTCAAATCCTTTGCGGACAGGAACAAGGTCATTCTTGGAGCATATCTCCAGTACGACCCGAAGCAGGTGCAGAGAAATTTCTATATCAATTCCGGCAGGGACGGGTTCAGGGACAAACGCAATTCACACAACTGGGCGCTTTACACCCAGGGTGAAATAGAAATGGCGCACAATCTGGTCCTGAACGCCGGGCTCCGCTATGATCACTACAAGACCTTCGGAGGTACAATCAATCCCCGCGCTGCGCTGATTTATTCACCTTTTGACATGACGGCTTTCAAGCTGGTCTATGGACGCGCCTTCCGCGCCCCCAATGTCTATGAGCTTTATTACCATGACGGGTCCAATACGCAGAAGCCGGGGCTTGATCTGGAGCCGGAGGTCATCAATACTTATGAGGCGATTTACGAACAGTATCTTGGGGAAAATTATCGCGCAACAGTGACGGGGTTTTTCTACAGGATAGATGACCTGATAGCCCTGCAGACTGATTCTTCCGACGGCCTCCTTGTCTTCAGGAACGTCGATGAGGTCGAGGCAAAGGGCATGGAGTTCGAGCTTGGCGGCGAATGGAAGTGCGGGACTGAAGGCCGCGTCAGTTACACATTCCAGGAAACCGAAAACAGGCAGACAGGCGACGTCCTGCCCAATTCCGCAAAACACCTTGCAAAGCTCAATGTGGTCCTGCCACTGATAAAAGATAAATTGTTTCTGGGACTTGAAGAGCAGTATACGAGCAGGAGGAGAAATGTGTCCGGTGATTTTACCGGCGGGTTTTTCATTACGAATCTGACTTTTTTCAGCAGGGACCTGACAGAGGGGCTGGAGCTCTCGGCGAGCGTGTACAACGTCTTTGATAAAAAGTACGTCGACCCTGCTTCGGAAACGCACAGACAGGGGAACATAGAGCAGGACGGCGCGACCGGACGTGTGAAAGCGACATATAAGTTTTGATAACCCGGCAAGCTAATATTCTGACTTTGTCATTCCGGCTCGTCCGGAATCTTTCTTTATTCTCAGTCAGATAAGCCGGTAGATTCCCGACAAGCGGGAATGACGGATTGCAGAATTTGTTTGCCGGTTTAATAGGCGGCCCATGAGATGAAAAAAATAATTTTATTCATCCTGTTTTTCATATCACCATTTTACATTATCTTTGCGCCGGACAATGCCCGGTCGGAAGAGCTGAAACCGGGTGAATATCAGGTCAAGGCCGCGTTCCTGTATAATTTCCTGAAGTTCATCGAATGGCCTGAAGGACCGGTCAAGACTGCCGATGCCGTTACTCTGTGCATACTCGGTGAGGACCCCTTTGGCCGGGACATCGATATAATCCGGGGGAAGGCCGTCAGGGACAGGGTATTGTCGGTCAGAAATATCGGGTCTGTCCAGGAGGCCGGGGAGTGCCGGATACTTTTTATAAGCCCTTCGGAGAGAAAAAATATAGCCCATATACTGGAAAAGGCCCGGGGCAGCGGCGTTGTTACAATCGGAGATACTGAAGGCTTTGCGCAGCAGGGAGTAATTATTAATTTTTTTCTGGAAAATGACAGGGTGCGTTTTGAGATAAACATCGAGGCCGCAAAAAAGGCGGACCTCCAGATAAGCTCGAAACTGCTCAAACTTGCAAGGATTGTCGAAAACACGGGACCGACGATAACAGGTACTGGAAGATAAGTCCATGAAAGCAGTCATACAAAATTCCGTCAGGCATAATCTGATACGCATTGTCGCAATTGCTGCAGGCGCTGCTTTGCTCATTCTGGTCCTTTCCGAAAGCATATACAACTTCCTGAGTTATCGTAATACAATGGCCGATAATCTCCTGACCCAGGCAAAGATCATGGGCTTAAACAGCACTGCCGCCATACTCTTTGAAGACCGGATGGACGCCGAAGAAACGCTTTCGGCGCTCGATGCAGTACCCGGTGTAGTCTATGCGGCGATCTACACAGCAAACGGTAAAACATTTGCGACATACCAAAAGAAGCGCTCTGAAGGCGTCCCTGTCCAACCGTCGCCTCAAGCGGAGGGCCACTTTTTTGAAGTCAATTATTTATCGGTGATCCAGCCCATTATTGTCAAAAATGAGAGCATCGGCCGGATATATATACGCTCTATTCTGAAAGAGTTATATATGGATATGGCAATGCATGTGCTTATTATAGTTGCAATCGGAATTGTGTCCCTGTCGATAGGAATACTGCTTCTGACAAGGCTGCATAAAATCATCACCGGTCCCCTCCTGCATCTGGTAAGTGTAATGAAGACCGTTTCAGAAGGGAAAGATTATTCTCTCCGTGCCCGGGTGCAGGGACCTTCGGAGATGCGATACCTGTCTGAAGGATTCAACGAGATGCTTGGTCAAATCAGGGAAAGGGATTCAGAGCTTGAGTGGAACCGCCGCCATCTCGAAGAAACCGTCCGTATCCGGACACTGGAGCTGACGGAGACAAACGAAGAGCTGGGGAAAGAAGTTGCCCTGCGCCGGGAGACCAATGAGCTGCTGGAAAATATTTTTTCCAACGTACACGTCCTGCTCGCGTATATGGACACGGACTTCAACTTAATCAGGGTGAACAACAGGTATGCCGAGGCCGACGGCCGTGGGCCGGAATTTTTCATCGGCAAAAACCATTTTGCCCTGTATCCGAATGAGGAGAATGAGGCTATTTTCCGGAAGGTGGTCGAGACCGGCGAAACTTTTTTTGTAAGGGCAAAACCCTTCAGGTATGCGGAGCATCCCGAGCGCGGCACGACCTTCTGGGACTGGAGTCTGAGGCCTGTTAAGGATGAATATGGCAAAGTCACCGGACTGGTGCTCAGCCTTATCGACGTGACGCAGAATATAATGCTTTATGCGGAGCTTATGCGTGCCGACCACCTGGCGTCCATCGGAAAGCTTGCTGCGGGCGTGGCGCATGAGATCAACAACCCGATAAACGGCGTCATAAATTATGCGCAGATATTGCTGAACAGGAGCGATACAGAGAGTAAGGAGCACGAGATCGCAGGCCGGATCATAAAGGAGAGCGACCGCATAGCGGGCATCGTCAGGAACCTCCTTTCCTTTGCCTGCGATAAGAAGGAGGAAAAGCGGCCCACGGACCTCAGGGCCGTATTGGCGGATTCACTTGCGCTTACGGAAACACAACTGATAAATGACGGGACGAGACTGAATGTGCATATGCCCGATGATCTGCCGGAGGTCGTTGCCAATCACCAGCAGATACAGCAGGTATTTCTCAACGTCATCTCCAATGCGAGTTACGCCCTCAACCTGAAATACCCACCGGCGCATGAGGAAAAGGTGCTTGAGATAACGGGCACGAGGACGGAGCTTGAGGACAAACCATATGTGCGGATGATATTTCATGACCACGGCACCGGCATTCCCGCCGGTATATTAGTCAGGATAATGGACCCCTTCTTTACGACCAAATACGGAGATAAAGGCTCAGGCCTGGGACTGAGCATATGCCACGGTATAATAAGCGACCACGGCGGAAGGATAAGGGTGGAGAGTACGGAAGGAGAGTATACGAAGGTCATTATCGACCTTCCGGCCCTCTTAGGGGAAGGAATATGCTGAACGTAGTCCCCTGCCCCGGGCCGCTGTCTGCAAGCAGATAACCTTTGTGCTCCTTGATGATCCCAAATACGATGGATAATCCGAGCCCTGTCCCTAATCCGGCCTTTTTTGTAGTAAAGAACGGGTCGAACATCTTGTCTTTTGTGTCCTGGTCCATGCCGGTCCCGGTGTCGGTGATGCTGATTTCCGCGTAATCGGCGGCAGCCGGTCTTTCATTACTCTCAACTCTTAACTCATGACTCCGGATTTTTCTTGTCCGTATGGTCAAGGTCCCGCCATCCGGCATTGCGTCCCTTGCATTTGTTGCAAGGTTCATCAGGACCTGCTCTATTTGTCCGGGGTCTGCCGTCACAATTAAATCCTCTCCCGCGGTCTCGACTGTAAATTCCATGTCTTCTTTCAGGAGCCTCCGCAATATCTCTTCCATATTGCGGATGAGGTCGTTGAGGTTTACGGCCTCGGGAAAGCTCATCCGTTTTCTTGTGTATGTGAGAAGGCCCTTTGTGAGGGCTTCTCCCTTGTCCGCAACAGACAATATCTGTCGCACGCAGTGTCCCGCAAATTCCTCGTCATTATTTTTTTTCTGCAGGAGCTCTGCATAACCTATTATCGCGCCAAGTATGTTGTTGAAGTCGTGGGCAATGCCTCCCGCGAAGATGCCCATCGCCTCCACTTTCCGGGTGTGCCTGAGCTGTTCTTCAATTATCTGTTTTTCCTCCTCCCTCTTTTTCAGGGATTCGGCCATGCCGTTAAATGCCTGCGCGAGCCTGCCTATTTCATCGTCTCTTCCAGCGTATATCTTTTTGACCGAAGACCCGGCCCCCAGCGCCTTTACCTCCCCGGTCAGCCTTTTCAGCGGCCTTGTGGCCCCTTTTACCATGAAATAAGTGATGAGCCACGCGGGTATTATGAAGAACCCGAGCACTGTGAGGCTTTTGAACAATAGCTCTCTCAGATTCCTGTTCAGTATTTCCGTGGTGAGTACGGTCCGCACAAACCCTGTTACAATTTCTTTCTGAGGCGTTGGTCCCCTGTTTAAAAGCAGGTCCTCTTCGCCGGCATTATTCACGCGGGAAGTCACGGGAGCCCAGAATTCTATCCAGCCCTCTGTTTCTGAATAAAATGCCGGGCCGGACGCGCTGAGCATGTCCATCGTCTCCTTACTCATGTGCCGCAGGCCCACGGGACGCTTTTTACTGGCCGAGATCGCGGGGCTTTCTTCCGTCTTCAATTCCCTGCCGTCAACTGTAAATACCTGGACCAGTATCACTTCGTCATTTTGCAGGATCCCTCCGACGGGATATTTGAGCAGATCTTCGT
Source organism: Nitrospiraceae bacterium (assembly GCA_003599275.1). Taxonomy (GTDB): domain Bacteria; phylum Nitrospirota; class Thermodesulfovibrionia; order UBA6902; family UBA6902; genus SURF-23. Next base: position 76,601 of record QZJG01000060.1, read on the forward strand.
TTTCCGCAAAGACGCCGAGCCTCGAATTATAGGCAAGCAGCCCCGACAGTTGTTCTCCTTCATCTATAAGGTGCTGTCTTAACAGTTGCCCCTGATTGTAGACCAGGAGTGCGGTGAAAGAGATATGGATGACTACGATGAGGCAGGTGAACAGGAGAAATATCTTTGCGCCGAAGCTTTCGCGGATGTATTTTATGAGTTTTAAATATGGCATGTTCTATTCCTCTCTGATTGTCTTTGTCCTCTCCGGGACCTCTTTACCCATATTGACGCCCAGTTTTTTTGCCGTCTTCCCGTTGACCGTGACAATGGCGTCTTCTGTGTAAGTCTCTTCGATCTCTTCTGCCTCAACGCCGGACAGGACCTTCCTTGTCACGTCCCATGCATGTCTTCCCATGTCGCGGGCATCCGCCTCAAGCGATATCAGGGCCCCCATTGCGAGATATTTTTCTGAAAACGTTATCACCGGCATTCCCTGTTCAAGCGAGTAAAGCAACAGGAATTCGGTTGTCTCCGGGGTAACTACTGTAACGTCCGGCAGCATCCACAGGGCGTTTATTTTCCCGTTCATGCTGTTCAAAATTGCGGGGACGTCCTTTGAGCTCCGGACTTCCCGCGCAATCAATTCCAGGCCTGACCGGGCCGAGGCCTGCTGCGCCCTTTTTACAAAGCCGCCCGTATTGCGCGGATCAAAAAGCAGGCCGATGCTCTTTACGCCGGGCAGCGCCCTCCGTATGACGGCCAACTGTCTTTCAGGCGACGGCTGCATGCTTACTCCCGCGATATTGTCATGGCCCCGTGTCAATGTTCCGGGGTTCAGGACCATGGCATAGACGATGGGGATGTTTTTAATGCTTCTGATTGTATTGAGCGCATCGAAGCCTATTGCAAGAATGACCCGGGGTTTGGCTTCAAGGACTTCTTTTGCGACGTCCCGGTCTTTCATCTCAGAGAGAATAAACCGCTCCACCTCGCAGTTGCAGGAGGCCGAATAGCCTTCGAGCGCGTCGTTATAGGGTTTAATATTGATGCTCTGGACAGAGACGATATTGAAGGCGGACGCGGATGACGGGAAGCTCAAAAAAAGCAGCAGAAAAGCCGCATGGAAATTCTTCCACAGCCTTTTATGTTTGCAGAATTGTAACAGATAAGAATTATTCATGACCTGATTTAATAATAGACAAAAGGCGATACTTTCTTTAATATATTTCACCATGGATTGAGTTACTCTCCAAAATGAAAAAGAGCTTACTCATACTGTAAAAGACAGACTCAATAAAAAGATAGCTGTCAAAATTGACAGGTACCCCGCTGAAAGGAGAGAGAAGCAGATATGGATGTGAAAAGGACCTGCCGCGCTGATTCAGTCTGTTCCCGTCTTCTGAAATTCTTTTTTTTGTTATCTGTGATAACTCTGCCCGCCGTTGTCTTTGCCCAGTCTGAAGAGGAGAGCAGGATGCTTCAGATGTACTTCAAAGAAGATGAACTTGTCGAAGCTCCCACAAGGACCCCGAAGCCGCTCTCGAAGGTCGCCGAAAATATCAGTATAATCACCTCGGAGGAGATAGAGGCGATGAACGCGCATACCGTCACTGAGATACTGGAAAGGGTGACAGGCTTGTTTGTCGAATTCTTCGGGCATGACTTTGGAAGCGGTTCAAATCTTTATATCGAGGGGTCCAATGAAACTCACGTCCTTGTGCTGGTGGACGGGACCCCGTGGAATTTCCTCAGCGGAGGGAATGCTGCGGTCAATTCGGTCCCTGTAAGGACAATCAAGCGCATCGAGGTCATAAAAGGCCCTGCTTCATCGGCATGGGGATCATCATTGGGAGGCGTGATAAATATAGTGACAAAGGACACCGGGGACGATACGGTCCCGTCAGGCTCGCTGGGCGCATCCATAGGGGAAAGAGATACACATGATTACACTGCTGAAGTCACGGGCAGAGCGGGAATTGCCGGATACTATTTATACGCAGGCAGGCAGGGCTCGAACGGCTTGAGAGACGAGAGGTTTTTTGAAAACGACAGTTTTTACGGAAAGATCGATGTCCCCTTTTCCTCAGATATAAAGCTCCTGCTGACTTCCGGATATAGCGGGCCTCGTTTAAATACCGGTGATCTCATAAGCTCTGATTTGACGTCAATCGATATCACCCGCGCATTTTTTACGACAGCGTCTGTTGCTGCCGGTATCACCGATGAGCTCAGGTTCGAGGCGTCCGTTTACAGGTTTGAACAGAAATTTGTGCAGGACAATGTCGTCCTCGGAACAGGGCTATTGGACCCTGCCGAATCTGCCGGAGACAGGTTTTCAAAAATTATATACGATGAAAAGACCGATGGTGGAAGCGCAAAGCTGGTCTGGACCGATGCCGTTCACACTGCCGTCATCGGCGCAGATGTCAGCCACGGCAAGCTGGACCAGACCATCAGGGCCGGGACTGTCCTGCAGTCCATGGGTGTGCCGGAGGTGGACAGAACGCATCCCGGCATCAGTAAATGGGCGGTCTTCTTTAATGACACAATGTCATTCGGAGATTTTTCAGTTACCCCCGGCATCAGGTACGATGAAAACAATGTCAGCGGAGAGTTTACGAGCCCGAGCCTCGGGGCCACATATAAAGCCGGCAAACGCACGGTACTCAGGGCCTCTGTTGCAAAGGGCTTTACCTCGCCGCCCCTTTCTTTTACTTCGGGAGGCGGGGTGTTTCTTGACCCTAATCCAAATTTAAAACCGGAGAAGGTCTGGTCTTATCAGGCCGGGGCCGAGTCACAGGTGACGGATTTTTTACGCGCAAGGGTCACAGTCTTTCATCACGACATGAAGAATGCGCAGGTGAAAGTATTATACGCTGCGGGCGCCCCTACATATAACGACCTGTACTTTAATCTGGGTGAGATTAAACGGAACGGCGTGGAACTCGATGCGGAGACAGCTCAATTTTATAACGTGTCCATGAAGGCTGGGTTTGCGTATGTCCGCAAAGAATCTTATCTTGAAACTGACACCTCCGAAGAAAGTACGATATATAACTATATGTATAATCTTTCTGCAAGATACGATGACAGGAAAACCTTTTCAGCGCAGCTTGACGGACACTATGTTTGGTGGGACTATAGCTCCTCATACATGGCAAAATATGATACGTTTATCTGGGACCTAAACCTCAGGAAGAAAATTTATTCCGGAGGCAGTATGAATACGGACATATTCATGACAGCCCATAATCTCTTCAACGGCTCCCATTATACACTCGGTGAGAGGCAGAACCCGCGCAGATGGATCGAGGCGGGATTGAGTTTGAAGTTTTAACCGTCTGTTTTCTTGTTAAGGTCAAATATGACTCCGACGAGCAGAAAAAATCTCCGGACCTTTGCTGCTGCCAATTCGATCTGGGCAATCGTTGGAGGTATTATGGGGCCCTTTTACATCCTGCAGGTAAACAACCTTAGCGATGGGATGGAAAAGATGGGCTTTGCATTCAGCATAATGATACTCTTCAGGTCTGCGTCCTCATATGTCACGGGCCGGGTATCGGACAGGTGCGGACGAAAGGTTTTTCTGTTCCTTGCGGCTTATATCCAGGCGATTGTCATTTTCCTGTATACCGTTATTACAACAACCTCTCACCTGTTTATCCTCCAGGCGCTGATGGGTGTGACCGATGGGTCTCTTACTACCATTAAAACCTGTCTTCTGGGCGATATTACCAGGAAAGAAAAACGGGGGACCGTTGTCGGCGGGTTTGATGCAGTTGTCAGTTTGTCGTCCGCAATAGGGTTGGCACTGGGGGGGTATATTGTGAAATTTTACGGATTGAAATCGGTCTTTTACATAACATCGGTAGTCATTGTGCTCTCAACGGCAGTATTGTTTTTTATTAAAGAAGACGCTGAGGCAGCAGTTCCCCCTGAAAAAACTTCTTGACATCCAATTACTACCTTATTAATATAAGTAACCTGCCTTAGCAGGGGATCGGTATTTCCATAAAAGGAGGGAGCCATGGAAAGAGAAGAGATCATAATTCTGGATGAAGGTATTGACTTGCGGGAGGTAGGGCCTGACGGCCCGTGTTGTTCTACTACAACCGCACCTATAAGATAGTACGAAAGTGGGAGGGAGGAAGCTCTCTCCCACTTTTAGCAGGTTTCTCCAAAAAAGATGAAACTCTCCCGATACCTTAAAATCTACCCCTTCGACGAAAGACCCGGCTATCTCCTGCTTTACTCCACAAAAAAGTCATCAAAGATACTTCTCAGGGAGGAGACTTACGATTCAATAATCAACGGCACGCTGTCTCCTGAAAACGAGGCAACACTGTCGAGACTCGGGATGATCGTTTCAGACCTTGAACTCGAAAGAAGGGAAGTCCTCGGCCTGATCGATGAGATCAATGCAAAGAATGCCAGGCTGAACCTGAGCGTTATCATGAACCTCGACTGCAACTTCAACTGCGTGTACTGTTACGAAGGCGGCATGAAGGGCAAGTTCTATATGACCGATGAGACGGCGGGGCTCCTTCTTGATTTTGTTAAGGACCGGTTCACTCCCGGCAAGAAAACCATACATATGGATTTTTACGGCGGAGAGCCGTTGCTGAGCGCAAACCTCATCAAATCCATCTCGATGGAGATGAAGTCTTTTGCAGAAAGCAGAGGCGCAAGATACACTTTCACTCTTGTTACCAACGGCTCTCTTTTAAAAAGGCGCATCGCGGAAGAGCTGACCTCGCTGGGACTTAAGGGAGTAAAGATGACCCTTGACGGCCCGCCTGAAATTCACAACTCCTGCCGTCCCTTTAAATCAGGCGCGGGCAGCTTTGACGCCATTGTCGAAAACATTAAAGAGACACATGATCTCCTGAAAATCGGCATAGGCGGCAATTACCGCAAAGATAACTTTGAAAAATTTCCGCTGCTGTTCGATTATCTCGAAAGGGAAGGGCTCACTCCCGGCAGGATACACGAATTGAAATTCGAGCCTGTAATGAACAGGCCCGTGGATGAAAACTCGCCTGATTATATGGACGGCCTCATGTCCGTAAATGAGCCGTGGGTGATAAGCGCAGGCGCGTTTTTGAGGGGAGAAGTTTTGCGAAGGGGCTACGGTACTCCGAAGATCAACCCCTCGCCCTGTCAGGTTGAGATTAATGACTCTTATGTAGTGAATTTCGACGGCGTCATCTATAAGTGTCCTGTCTTTATCGGAAAGAAGGGTTTTGAGACAGGAGACCTCCGGAACGGCGTTACGGATTACAGCGATTCGCACAGGCCCGGCATTTACAAAAATGATGAATGCGCTGAATGCGGGTATCTGCCGCTCTGCTTCGGCGGCTGCCGTTATATGTCGTATGTCAGAAACGGGAATGTAGAGAGCGTTGACTGCAAGAGACCTTACTTCGACGCCGTCCTTGAGACGATGATAAAACAGGACATAAAGTTTCTCTCCTCCCGGTCAACCAAATCCAGCGATTAATTGCACCCCTCCATTGTCATTGCGAGGTCGATACGACCGTGGCAATCTACATATAAAAAGGCAGGATTGCTTCGCTTCACCCGCAATGACAATCTTTATCTCTAAATTTGAGATCAGCTTGATTTAATACGACAGTTACTTATAATAAACGTATTGATCTTTCTTGCTGCATATGGAAAAAATCCTCATCATTGACGACGACAGTGAGATGCAGTCAGTCCTTTCGGACATCCTGAAATCGGAAGGATACGAACCTCTCGTTTCAGGCGACGGAAGGAAGGCCCTCAGGTATATCACGGACCTTTCCCCTGCCCTTGTTCTGCTGGATATAAGACTTCCCGGCATGGACGGTATGAAGGTGTTAGAGAAAATCAGGCAGACGGACAAGAGACTTATCGTAATCATGCTCACCGGATACGGGGACATCAAGGACGCGGTCCAGGCGATAAAGATGGGCGCGTTCGACTATATCACAAAGCCCTTCAGGAACCAGGAGATAGTATCGACCGTAAGAGACGCCCTTCTGGCCCGGCTCAGTTGTGACGCCCACGCGGTTACGCCACGGGAGAAAGAGGTGCTTGCATGGCTCAAGGAGGGGAAAAGCTCACGGGACATTTCTTTGATCCTTGGTATCAGCGACAGGACAGTAAATTTTCATATCAATAATGTCATGCATAAACTTAACGCGGTAAGCAGGATGCATGCTGTAGCCATAGCGGTCGAAAAGGCAATAATAGATACGAGATAAAACAGGGGTCAAACAAGCAGGACCTGAAGCACCTGATCGATCCTCTTCAAATTTCCCAGGACCTTTTCGCAAGCATCGCGCCCGACTTTGTGCGCCCTCGTCAGGGCAACAAATCCTGCAAGTCTGCTTTCGATTTCATCAACGGCCCCTTTTACATCGAGATCGTCGTTCATTTTCCGCTCAAATGCATTTGTAAGCTTATCGGGCGTCGCGGTTGTATCTGCTCCGCCTTTGGTCTTCCGGCAATTGCGGATCTCCTGCGTCATACTTCTGATCGAATCGATCCGTCCGGCGGCTTCCCTCAACCTGTCTCCGGTAAGGTCCAGTTTTTTCCTGTAGTGCTCCCGGACAAGGAAAAAGCGGACATGTTCAGCGCTAAACCCCTGCTTCAAAAGCTCCTGGAGATAGACTATATTGCCCTTGCTTTTGGACATCTTCGCGCCGTTGACGATCACATGCTCGCCGTGGAGCCAGTAGTGGGCAAACTCCCTTCCAAGGAGCGAGTCCATAATCGCCAGGGTATAGTCATGGTGCCGGTAAAGATTGTCCACGCCCCCGCAGCAGATATCGATTTCGCAGCCGAGGTGTTTGGTGATCATGGCCGCGTCCTGGATGTTCCATGCTGGCCTGCCCCGACCAATGGCCGTGTCCCATGAAAAGCCTTCATTTCCCCTGCTCTTATCGTCGTGCCACAGAATGAAATCTCCCAGGTTCCAGCGCATGCCGGTGTAGGTGTCTCTCCGAAAGCGTCTTTTCTCTTTGGGCCAGCGGCCCATATCGAGGCCGAAGAGCCTGCCGAAGCCCTTGAATTTCAGGGGATCAAAGAATACATCGCCTTTATGCCTGTAAGCGTAACCCTTCTCTATCAGGCGTTCGATGAGATGGACCGCCTGGTCTACGCTTGTGGAAGATCTGGCGATATGCGGCGGAAGTTTTATTTTTAATGCTGCGGCATCAGTCATAAATTGTTCGGCATTGGGGGTGATAAGTTTTTCACGGGTCAGATTCTTTTCCCGTGCTTTGACGATGGCCTTGTCCTCGACGTCGGTAAAATTGATAAGGCGCTGGACGTTGTATCCCAGATATTCCAGGTAACGCTGCAGGACGTCTTCGTAAAGGAAAGAACGGTAGTTTCCCACGTGGGGTCTTGCATAGATGGAAGGGCCGCATGTAAACATCTTTACCTCTTTGTCCCTGCGCGGCTTAAAGAGCTCTTTTTTTCCGGTAAGAGTGTTATAAAGATAAAGACTGTTTCTCAAGCGCGCCTCCTGTTCATATAAATAAGATATTCCACATTCCCTTTGGGTCCTTTGATCGGGGACGGGGTCAGCCCCCTGACTTCAAGCCCCATTTCCTCCGATCCGCTCTTTATTGCTTCAACGACCTCAAGACGTTTGTCTTCGTCTCTGACCACTCCTTTGCCCACGTCTTTTTTCCCGACTTCAAACTGTGGCTTGATGAGGGCGATTATTTCGCCCTGCGGCGCGAGGAATTCCAGGACCTTAGGGAGGACCTTCAGGAGCGAAATGAATGATACGTCAATTGTTGCAAAATCAATGTTGCGATTGAGTAAGTCTTTTAATTTTTCAACTCTTGACTCCTGACTCTTGACTCCTGACTTTTCTTCTGCCCTCTGCCCCCCAATAATTTCCTCAAGATAACGTATATTCGTTTTCTCTAACAAAATAACGCGCGGGTCGTTTCTCAGACGCCAGTCCAATTGACCGTAGCCGACGTCGATTGCGTAAACTTTTTTCGCACCGCGCTGCAGGAGGCAGTCAGTGAAGCCGCCCGTTGAAGCTCCGACGTCCATAGCGATTTTGTCTTTAACATCTATATCGAAAGTATTCAGCGCATGTTCAAGCTTGAGTCCGCCCCGGCTGACAAAGGGCATTTTGTTTTCTATTGCCAATGTATTGTCGGGGGCCATCAGCGCGCCTGCCTTGTCGGCAACAATCCCGTTTACAAGGACATTGCCTTCCATTATCAGGGCCTTTGCCTTTTCCCTGCTTTCGACAAGACCTTTGTCGAAGAGCAGTTTGTCGAGACGGATTTTTTTCACGGAAGACATAGAGACATTATAATTGCATAAAACGCGAATATAAAGGGGGACGTCCGGAGCTCCTGTTTATCTGCGGAAATCTGCGTAATCCGTGGATTTCTTCATCAGCGCCGTCGCTTCTCTTGCGATACCTTCTGCGTCGATCCCGAGTTTTTTTCTCAGCAGATTTTGCGGCCCCTGTTCTATGAACCTGTCGGGAAGACCCAGGAGTTTTATTTTCAATCCTTCAATGCCTGATTGAGCAAGCTCTTCCAGCACTGCGCTCCCGAAGCCGCCTGAGACGGTATTTTCTTCAACAGTAAGAACGCATTTGGTATTTCCTGCGAGGCGGAAAATCAATTCCGTATCCAACGGTTTTACAAAACGCGCATTGACCACGCAGGCGTTGAGGCCCGCATCTGCAAGAAGCTGAGCGGCATTGACAGCGGGGGCGACCGTATTCCCGATCGCGATGATGAGTATGTCGTCGCCTTCTCTCATGACCTCAGCCTTTCCTGCGGGGATGTTTTCCAATTCAACGTTCTCCGGACTTTCAATTGCCGTTCCCCTCGGATATCTTATCGCGGAGGCGCCGTCAAGGGACAGCGCTGTTTTCAGCATACACTTGAGCTCATGACCGTCTTTCGGGGCCATGACGGTCAGATTCGGAATGTGTCTGAGGTAAGACAGGTCGAAGGTCCCGTTGTGCGTAGGACCGTCGTCGCCGACTATTCCGCTCCTGTCGATTGCGAACACAACCGGTAAATTTTGCAGGCATACGTCATGGATGATTTCATCATAAGACCTCTGCAGAAAGGTGGAATAAATGGCCACGACGGGTCTCAGTCCACGGGCGGCGAGTCCCGCCGCGAAGGTGACCGCATGAGGCTCGGCTATGCCTACGTCATAAAATCTCTTCGGGAAATTATTTACAAATTCCGTAAGCCCGGTGCCCTCGGTCATTGCAGCGGTTATGGCGACAATACGCCTGTCCTCTCTTGCAAGCTTCGCAAGACAGTTCCCGAAAATTTCGCTGTATGATTTTTTGCCTGAGGAATGCTGCTCGCCTGTTTCTATATCGAAAGGCCCGACGCCGTGAAATATCCCCGGGCTTTTCTCTGCCGGTGCATATCCTTTCCCTTTTCTGGTAATGGTATGTATCAAAACCGGTCCGGGGAACTCCCTGAAAGTTTTAAGGGTCTCTATAAGTGAATCTATCCTGTGGCCGTCTACGGGACCGACATATTCAAACCCGAGCTCTTCAAATAAAAGCCCCGGGACAATGAGGCCCTTTACCGTGTCTTCCGCCTTTTGCGCGATCTTGAGGACCGGCTCGCCGAAAGTCGGTATACGCCCAAGCAGGGATTTTGTTTCTTTTTTAAATTTCGTATACAGGTCGCCCATCATTATCCTGCGGAGGTACGCGGAGAGCGCCCCTACATTGGGAGAGATCGACATCTCGTTATCATTGAGTATCACGATCAGGTCTTTCTTTAAATGTCCTGCGTGGTTTAATCCCTCAAACGCAAGCCCTGCGGTCATGGCGCCGTCGCCGATTACGGCTATTACCTTATTAGCGGGCAGGTGTGGGGTGTCAGGGGTTTGCGGTTTGAGATTTCTGATAATATCTCTTGCTTCGAGTATCCCGAGCGCGGCAGATATTGAAGTGGAACTGTGGCCGGTGCCGAAGGCGTCATGCGGGCTCTCCGTTATTTTGGGAAAGCCTGAAATACCGCCATACTGCCTGATGGTCGGGAATGCTTTTAATCTTCCGGTCAAAAGTTTGTGCGCGTAAGACTGGTGCCCCACATCCCAGATTATTTTGTCATCGGGGGAATTGAAGACATAATGCAGCGCGACAGTGAGGTCCACGGTCCCGAGGTTCGATGCGAGATGTCCGCCGTTGGTCGCAACCGTCCCGATTATTAAATCCCTCAATTCCTCTGCAAGGTCTTTCAGTTCAGCAATTGAAAGACCTTTGAGGTCCTGGGGTGAATTTATTTTTTCTATAAACATGGGTAACCTCTAATTCCGTCTCAATAGAATATATTTAGCGATCTCCCTTAATGGATCGGCCTTTGCGCTGAATTCTTTCAGGGCATTCAGCGACTCATGTATAAGCTGTTCCGCTATTTTCTCTGATTTTTTCAGTCCTAATGCTGAAGGGTATGTATTTTTCCCTCTTGCGGTGTCCGCGCCTGTTGATTTCCCCATCTCTTCTTTTGTGCCTGTTATATCAAGAATATCATCAATAATCTGGAATGCAAGACCGGTTTTCTCGCCGTATTCCGTCAGCGAACCGAGCTTGTCGGGGGCAGGGCCTGCCATGATCGCGCCGGTCCGGACAGCTCCCCGTATGAGTGCACCTGTCTTGTGTGTATGGATATAAACAATGTCCTTCTTTTTCGCCTTTTTCCCCTCAAGTATGATATCTGCCGTCTGGCCTCCAACCATGCCTTCAGGACCGCCTGCGTGTGCGAGTTCACGGATTACCTGCAGGAGTCTTGCCGGGTTTGCGTTCGTATTGGAAATTAAATTAAAGGCATCGGTGAGCAGGGCATCGCCGGCAAGTATCGCGAGGGCCTCTCCGAAGACTTTGTGGTTTGTCGGTTTATTTCTCCTGAAATCATCATTGTCCATTGCAGGAAGATCATCATGTATTAATGAATAGGTATGGACCAGTTCAAGAGATGCGGCAACAGGCAGAATGCCGTCTGATTTGCCTCCTGCCGCCTCATAGGCTGCAATGCACAGGACAGGTCTGACCCTCTTCCCGCCGGCCATTAATGAATACCCCATTGCTTCACTTAACTGTCGGGGGCAGTCCTTCTGTTTTTTCTTGCCTGCAATATAGTCTTTAAGAAAACTGTCTATCGTTTTTCTTTTATCTTCGAGATAATCGCTTAGATTCATAGTGGATTTTATTTGTTCCGGTCCCAAAATTGCAAATTACATTCAACAGGCTTTGCGAGGATATAGTATACAAAATAATTCCTGTTTTGAGACAATCAGGGAATCGGGGGATTTTTCCGGGGACCGAGGAGCCCGTCAAAGAGGGCGGTAAGCCTGGTTACTTCATCCGATATGATATTTATAAACTCTTTCCGCTCTTCTGCGGAGACTTCTTCTCCCCTGAGGTAATAAGCGGCCCCGGTGATCGAGTTCAGAGGGGTCCTGAGCTCGTGAGACATTGCAGCAACAAATTCGCTCTTTGCCCTGTCGCTTTCAATGATTGCCCTGTTTTTTTCATCCAGTTCACAGGTCTTTGAAAGCAATTCGGCGGTCAGGCGTGCATATTCCAGAGACAAAGCCGTCTGGCTTGAGAGGATCTCGAGCAATTCGAAGTCGTCTTCCGAGAAGGGGCCGCCGTCTGTTTTATCGGATACGTTTATAACGCCAAGCAGTCTCTCCTTCATCAGGACAGGACAGCTTATGAATGAACCGGTTTTATATCTGTTATTTTTTCTGCTTTTGATCTCCTCGTCACGGGCTATGTCTTTTACCAGCATGGGGAGTCTCTCTTTTGCGACCCTTCCGCATATTTTCTCTCCCATCCGTATCCTGATGGAAGGAATTATCCCGTAATCTATCCCTCTGGCGGCTTTTATGACGAGATGTCCTTTCTGATCCAGCAACATGACCGAGCCACGCCGGGCCTTCGTATAAACGAGGGAGAGATCGAGGACGAGGTTTGTCAGTGAGTCTGCGTTATCAGCAGAGGTAATGGAGCCGGCTATCTCTTTTATAATAGCGGCCTTTGATCCGGGTGAATATTTTTTTTTCATATTAACACGTCAATAAAGCCTCATAGCCGTCATTCCGGGCCTGTCGGAACGACTCGTGCCGAGACCCCGAATCCAGTGTTTCCTTGAAGGTTTCTTGATTCCTGCCCTCGAATGTTGTAGTCGGGGGCGGGGATGACGAACAAGGTGTCTTTCAAAATGTAGTTCGTAATATATTGGTTGTTTTGTAATACCTGAAACCTGAAATAAGGTAACGGTACTTAAATAATGCAATTTCCTTACCAATTATAACTTCTTGAAATATCAGAAGTCGTATCCGCAAATTGATACGCGCAAGTCGGATTTTCTTACATTGCCGAGGATATTCCTGTAGAATATGTCGGCTTGTCTTACAGACCGCTTTCTTTTTTATATGGGCTATTTTCTCTGAATATTGCGCAGACGTATAATGAAACATATAATGTAATCAGCCTGAATATTTTTTGACCGGCGATGTAAATGCCTGCGGGGGGGTTATTATGACGCTTAGCGCCATGTTGTCGGAAAGGGCAGAGAACAGCCCGAAGAGTATCTGCATTAAATTTGAGAAAAGAAAGATTACCTGTTCGGAGCTTGACGCCCATGTCAGCAGGGTCGCCGGAGGATTGAAATCCCTGGGTCTGGGGTCTCAGGAGAGGGTGGCGGTCCTTATGGATAATTGCCCTGAATACATAATTTCCTATTTTGCGGTCCTCAGGGCCGGAGGTATTGTGGTCCCCGTAAATATTTTTCTGACGCCCGATGAAATATCTTTTATACTCCGTGACTGCGGGTGCAAGGTCCTCATCTGCGGCAAGACGTTTTTATCCAGGGCGGAGGTGATTAAAAAAAATGTCCCCTCCCTGCAGGCAGTTCTCTTTGATGAGATACCTGCCGGGAAGGCCGGGCCTGATACGGGAAACGACGATGACGTGGCGGCGCTGGTATATACTTCCGGCACTACCGGCTTCCCCAAAGGCGCGATGCTTACTCATAAAAACCTCTTATCGAATGCTGAAGCGTGCATGAAGGCCATGGATATCACAAGCAGGGACCGGATACTGCTCTTTCTTCCTTTGTTCCATTCCTTCAGCTTCACCGTCTGTGTTGTCCTTCCCATATATGCGGGTGCGCGGATAATCCTGCTGGCTTCCGTCAGGCCTTTCTCAAAGGTAGTGAACAGTATTTTCAGGGACAGGATAACTTTTTTTGTTGCCGTCCCGACCGTCTACAATATTCTCTCAAGGAAGAAGATGCCTTTCCCGGCAAGATATCTCTTCAGGTTTTTTATGAACATCAGGGCTTGCGTGTCCGGCGCGGCAGCGCTGCCGGAAGAGACGATATATGCGATTGAAAAACGCTTCGGTGTGCCGCTTATCGAGGGTTACGGCCTTACCGAGGCAGCGCCTGTAGTGGCCGTGAATCCGATGAGAGGAGTGCGGAAGCCCACCTCGGTAGGCCCTCCGGTGCCGGGAGTTGAAGTCGCGGTCATGGGTGAAGACGGCGGGAGATTGCCTGCCGGAGAAATAGGGGAGCTGATTGTAACGGGGCCCAATATAATGAAGGGATATTTTAACAGACCGGAAGAAACATCGGCAGTGCTGAAGGACGGATGGCTTTATACCGGAGATATGGCGAGGACTGATGAAGACGGATATATCTATATAGTCGACAGGAAAAAAGACCTTATCATCATTGACGGGATGAACGTTTATCCGAGGGAGGTGGAGGATTTTGTGATGAAGCATGCGTCGGTTGAAGAATGCGCCATGGTCGGGGTCCCCGACGGCAGGGGCTCGGAGACGGCAGTGCTTTTCATAAAAAGAAAAGAGAACGCCGTACTGGAAGAGGGTGAAATAAGAGATTACATGAAGGGGAGCATAGCGCAATTCAAGACGCCCAGGAAGGTAATGTTCATCGACGAGTTCCCCAGGACCGCCACCGGAAAAATAAAAAAAACCGAATTGAGGAAGCAAATAATCACTCAAAATAATACTCAAAAAAATTCTCAAAATAATACTTGACAATTTCAGTAAACTATTTTAACCTAATTTCATGCTCAGGCTTTCCACAAAGGCGCAGTATGGAGTTAGGGCGATGTTTGAGCTGGCGAAGAACAATAAAAAGGGTCCGTTGTCAATAAGGGAAATAGCTGAAAGGCAGGACGTCTCCGTCGCATATCTTGAACAGTTGCTGAATAAGCTGCGCAGGTCCAGTCTGATTAAAAGTCAAAAGGGTCCGGGCGGAGGATATGTGATTTCCCAAAGACCTGATGAAATCAGCATCGGCATGATACTGAATGCGCTTGAAGGGCCGATCTCCATTACGCAGTGCCTTGGGCCTTCAGCAAAAGGATGCAACCGCATTGAAAGCTGTGTAACCAGGTTGCTGTGGAAGTCGCTCGGAGAAAAGATAGAGAGCTTTCTGGGAACAATCAGTCTTAACGACCTTCTGAAAGAAGAGGCGAAAATAACGAGGTAGAATTTTGGGTCCATCGGAGGCGGCATTAAAATTGGTAGACAACACACACCTTAGATTTCTGGATAAGCCGGTAAAGGCTGACGCTACCACCGACATCATCTATATGATGTGCCCGATGCATCTGCTCACTATTGAAGAAAAAATAAAGGAGATGGAGAGAGGGCAGATTGTGTCTATTCTCACCGACTATGACGGAGCGCTTGAAGACATCCCGCAGTGGTGCAACAAGACCGGGAATGAATTTCTGGGCATCTATGAAGACGTCGATCATTACAAATTCTTTATAAAAAAGGTGCAGGCCTGACAATGAAAAAAATTTATCTGGACCATGTGGCGACAAACCCTGTGCATCCCGAAGTCCTGGATGCGATGATGCCTTATTTTAAAGAGCATTTCGGCAACCCGTTGAGCATATACGAGCACGGCATGAAGGCGAGAGAGGCCATTGAAAACGCAAGGAGCAGCACCGCATCGCTTATAAACGCAAAACCGAAGGAAATCATTTTTACTGCAAGCGGCGCCGAGGCCAACAATTTCGCTATTAAGGGAATCGCATACGCCAACCAAAACAGGGGCAAACATATAATAATCTCAAAAATAGAACATCACTCTGTTCTGAACACCGCGCGTTTTCTTGAGAAATCGGGTTTTGCAGTTACCTATCTGCCCATTGATAAAGACGGAGTTGTCAATCCCGCAGACGTTGAAAAGGCGATAACAAAAGAGACCATCCTTATTTCAATCATCCATGCGAGCCCTGAAATCGGCACCATAGAGCCTGTCGCTGAAATCGGCAGGATCGCAAAACAGAAAGGCGTAATCTTTCATACTGACGCCGTAGCATCGGTCGGGAATGTCCCTGTTGACGTGCAGTCGCTTAACATAGACCTCATGTCTTTTGCGGCGCACCAGTTTTACGGGCCTAAGGGAGCAGGCGCTTTGTACGTAAAAGAAGGCGTGCGGATTGTCCCTCTGGTTTACGGCGGTATACAGGAGGGCGGCAGAAGGGCAGGCACTGAAAACGTCCCTGCAATCGCCGGAATGGGCAAGGCCGCCGAACTTGCAAAACGGGACCTGCAAAAACGCATAGACTATGTAAAACCATTGAGGGACAAACTGATTAATAATGCCTTAAAGATCGACAAGGTCATGCTTACCGGACATCCTGGAAATCGCCTTCCAAACCACGCGAGCTTTGTAGCGGAATATATAGAAGGGGAAGCCATGCTTCTTCTCCTTTCCGCCAAAGGGATATTTGCGGCAAGCGGTTCGGCCTGCAGCTCAAAGGCGTTAAAGGCGTCGCCTGTTTTGATTTCCATAGGCGTGCCTACTCATGTCGCACAGGGTTCGGTTGTCTTTACGCTTGGAGAAGGGACTACGGAAGATGACATAAATTATTTCAACGAAACATTTCCCCAGATCATTTCGCGCCTGAGAGAGATTTCTCCTTATGCAAAAGGATGGGAAGGAACGGAGGACTCATCATGTACAGCCCAAAAGTAATGGACCACTTCACTAATCCGAGAAATGTAGGAGAGATGCCGGACGCCGACGGCATCGGGACCGAGGGCAACCCCGTATGCGGCGATGTGATGAAGATATTCATAAAGGTGAATGATAACAAAGTAGTTGATGCAAAATTTCAGACATTCGGCTGCGGCGCGGCGATTGCCGTATCAAGCATGGTTACCGAGATGGTCAAAGGCATGACCCTTGAAGAGGCAATGAAGATAACAAAGGGCTCGCTCGCAGAGGCCCTTGACGGTCTGCCGCCGCAGAAGATGCATTGCTCGAACCTCGGCGCGGACGCCCTCCACAAGGCAATCGAGGATTACAGGAATAAACAGGGGAAGTAATCACGGCGTAACAGGGCTTACATCCTGTTTATGCGCCGCAATTAATCTTCATCCGTGTTGACTTCAACGCTCCAAAGCATTCGGAAAAACCCTTCCAATATCCGCCCGCTTTACTCATAAGTTTTCCGGACCGGTATTCCAAATTCAGCCTTTCTCCACTGAAGCAGCTCCCGGCATCGCAAATTTATGCGATATAATTTAATCAGAGGTTTTTGGGGAAACAATGACAAGAGCGGAAAGCATAACGGGAGGCAAATATGGACGGAGAATTAAGCAGAAGAGATTTTTTCAAGACTGTCGGCATGGGGACCATGGGCATGGGTTTAGGTGTTTCAGCGTTTGACAGTTTTTATCAATACGCGGAGGCGTTGACCGAAGAGGAAAAACACGAAATGCTGATGAAGGGCGCGGTGAATTTCAAAGGGTTTATGGCAAAGGAGATCACGCCGAACAATGAATTTTATATTACGTCGTATTCATCCGGCGTGCCTGAAGTCGATCCCGATAAATTCAGGCTGAGGGTAGAGGGGCTTGTTGAAAAGCCCTATTCCCTGTCGATGAAAGAGATAGAGAAAATGAAGGACAAGACGGAGTTTGTCACCCTTGAATGCATAGGGAACCCTGTCGGGGGCGATGCCATCTCAAATGCGCTGTGGGAGGGCGTGACTCTCAAAAAAATTATTGAGAAGGCCGCGCCCAAAACCGGCATTGTAAAGACGGCGTTTTTTGCTGAAGACGGCTACTCAGACAGCATCCCATATTCTTTGTCCCTCTCGGATGACGTATTCCTTGCGTTCAGGATGAACGGAGAGCCGCTGCCGGGGGAGCATGGTTTTCCTCTCAGGGCGATTGTGCCCGGCATCTACGGCATGAAGAACGTCAAATGGCTTTCGAAGATAGAGCTTGTGGATTACAACTTCAAAGGTTACTGGGAGAAAAAAGGATGGTCGGACGATGCAGTGATTCCCGTCAAGTCGCAGATACTCATGCCGATGGACGGCAAGACCATTGAGCAGGGGAAATATGTCATAGGCGGAATCGCCTTTGCCGGCAGACACGGCATAAGCAAAGTCCGGATTTCCCTCGATGACGGCAAATCCTGGCGCGACGCCGAATTAAAGCCACCGCTTTCAAAATGGTCGTGGACCCTCTGGCGTTATGACTGGGACCCCGCAAAAGAAGGGGAATACAGGATTACGGTGCGCGCATTCGACAGAAGTGGAAATGTCCAGGAGGCAGGTTCGATTTTCGGAAAAATCTTCAAAACATTCCCCGACGGCGCCAAAGGTTATCACACGGTCAATGTCAGGGTGGCGAAGAAATGAAGAGAATTCGTTATCCCGCCCTACATAGTCCAATCCACAACTCGCAAGTTGTTTATATGTTTGAATTCCCTTGTATTACTGGTGACAAGAGTTACGCCAAGACAAAGCGCATGAGCGCCGATCAGCATATCCATTGATCCGACAGGTTTTCCGGCTTTCTCAAGCGCTGCACGGACCACTCCGTATGATTCAGCCGCTTGTCCATCGAAGTCGGCAATTTCAAGCGGCAGCATGAATTCATCAAGCGCCTCTTTGTTCTTCTGTATGTGCCGGCTTTTTGCAACGCCATACTGGAGTTCTGCAAGGGTGATAGAAGAGATGCCTATGTCACCTACGGCATGAGATACAAAATGTTTGAGTACTTTTGGGGGCTTGTTCTTTATTATGTAAATGCAGGTATTTGTATCAAGCATTAACTTCATTACAGGTCCTCTCTTTTCTGAAGTTTTGGCTGTTTCCTTTCGGACATGAAGTCATCAGAAAATTTATTGAGACTGTCAAACAGGGACTCCCATGAGCCTTTAGCCGGAATTAAGACGACAACATTTCCTGCCTTCTTGATAAAAACATGGTCGTCCTCAAATCTGAATTCCTTAGGCAATCGCACAGCCTGACTCTGGCCATTCTGAAAAAGCTTCGCAGTTTTCACAGTACACCTCCATTTAATATATATTGTCAGTATATATTGATGCCCCTTGTTTTGCAACTAAAATTTGTAGCAAGGAGGTATGAAATGACATACTCTTATGCGACGCCATCAGATGCAAGATCTATAGCCGCTATATCGTGAGCCAATGAAAAGGGGGCTTGATCCGGAGGTTCAAATAAGGATGTCCTTCTTTGACCAAAGACTCTGCAATCTGGTGCCCGGTGAAAAAAGAAGGGGCTATAAGGATCTTTTCTCTCAGCTTGTTTTTATTAAGTATGTCGGACAGGGCAGTTTGAAGCTGGTTCACGGGTGAACATCCCTATCGCAATATTTCACTTGATTTATCCTCCCAAGGTGATATTGAATCATGTCTTATTAATAAGCTTTCTTAAATCATCAATATCAAGTATTGATTCGCCTTGATGTAACATTGCATGACAATTTGGACAAACAGGACATAAATCTTCAATAGGATTTACTTCATACTCTTGTCTGATTTCAGATAGCGGTTTTACGTGATGGACATGAATAAAACCCTCCCCGATTTTTCCATATACTTTTCCAAAATTGAAGCCGCAAACAATGCAATCTATTCCATAATGGGAAATACATTCTTTTCGAGCTGTTGGATCTCTTTCATATCTATCCACTACTACGGTTGTCACAGAACCTTCTTTATACTTTTTTATATCTGAAATTTCATCAGGATAAATGGTAAGTTCTCCTTCTGCTGAAATATGCTCAAGCCCTTTATCTATCGTGTGAACATCCTCTATTTTCTTGGACTCAAGGGATTTCTGACTATTTAATTTAGCAAAGTATTCAAAACGTTCATTGGCATTTTGTCCCTTTATATTTTTAGCTTCTTTCCATTCTTGAAAGCACTCTCCGTGAAGAAATTGATTTTTAATTTCTTCACCTTGTTCTCCAAGATGTTTTCCAATTAATACGATATAACCCGGCCTGCTGATATCTCCTGATATTTTTTTTGTATCCTCTTCTTGTTCATATAGATTTCTGTGTTTATCAAAAAAATTGCGATCATAAAGTCTCACGGTGATGCCTTTGCTATCATCACAATAATAGAACCATTTTATTCGTTGATGTTCAAAAGATTTCAATTTTTCAAATAATTCTTTTTTATACTTGATTAAACCGTTACCTTTAACAATATTCTCCATGCACCTCACGCAATGTTCAAAGTTATCAATCCTTACAAGATAGCTACCCATTCATCCCTCCTGTCTTCCTCACTCATTCGATTATCCCTGCTTAGCGCCATCCTCCAGCACAGCCTGAACTGCAGAATAGGGTGCCGGCTTTTTTTATACTATACCTAACCCTGCCTGCCAGCATTATGGCAGGATGAATCTTTAAACTACTTGAGAAATTACTGGAATTTATTTATTGCACCTTTGAACTCGGCATATATTTTATCCCTTAACTGCATTGGTGCGATAACCTCCACATGAGGCAGCCAGAGGTAATCCATGTCTGATAATATCAGCTTTTGTTCTCGCTATTTACTCAAGATCGTTTTCAGATCAAACCAGTGAGTACCGACAAAAAGCAACTTAAATTCTCTTCCAGCGAGCTTTACAGAAATCTCTACGGATGACGCAGTATCATCCGCATCAAGATGGAGAATGTCATGTTGGATGGCCTTGTCGTCTGTCTCTCTGGCGTGTTGATACATAGCTGCACAGGTGGGACAAAGCGCGAGGCGATTTTCAAAGTGGTGCTGATCGAGTCCGCGCACGCATTGAATGGCTTCGAAATAATGAGCCTTGACTATCTTAAAAGGCATTTCAGCGTGGCAGCACTGGCAAATTAACTGTTTATCCGAGTTCGTGTACTTGGCACGAAGGTAGGCTTTTGCCTCTGCGACAACACTGCTAACTCCAGGCTGAATAGCGCGTTCACGGCTGACACTTTCTTTTGTCGGCGCATTTTCTCGCCGCTCCAGCACCCTTTTTCGACGTCGCTCAGGATTCCTAACCGATTCCGAGGGTTGCTCGACCCGCCTTGTATATTGCGCAAGAATATCTTCGGGGGGGATACCAGCCTCTTTCACCTTCAGCCACTTAGCCAATTCCTCTGCTGAGTCGAAGCCGTTATCTTTGGCGCTTTGGTCTCTGGCCTTGTATTCCTCGCACTGTTTCTTCGCATTCTCGCCGACGCCGATAGCGGTCAATAAGCCATTGCGATCATCGTATGGGAAGTCAATACGCAGATCGTCTTTCGTCATGTCCTGAGGTTTTTTAAAATCTCCAGATTTGTCTGGAATCCATGCATGGCGTTTCAGGTGATAAACGAGTTGAGACTCTACTTCCCTTATTGGGTACTGTTGATTTGGTCGACAACGTGCCTTTGCAGATTTGGAAGAGGCATGAATAAGGGCATCCCATAGCAGACAACTTGCTGATACTGATTTCATATCTAAATACTTGTCAATATAGGAAATCGAATAATCCTCATTGATTGCAGTACTAGTCCATTTCGTTCTATGGCGATTCCTGTCTTGCCATAACACACCAGTATGTGGATTTTCATGAGTTCCCACATTTTTTATTTCCAGCTCATGCATTATTCCAATCATTTTCAAGAATGCTGTAAAATCTTTCAAATGGGTCTCGCTCAGTTTATCCTTATAGCTGTCATAGATCGGAATCTTACCATGAATACTTACCATCTCAGAAAGTCCGGTTTCTATGTAAGGGTTATCCAGACATAGCTGATCGGGTTTGAGCCAGTATAGCTCATTATCATGTGAAACACCAAGCAAAAAAGTTTTATTGCTGAATATGCCACCTTCGTTAGGATTTTTCTTCCAATAGGCAATGAACTGCTTTATATCTTTGTAGTAGCTTTCTCTTACTTGCGTAGGTGGCGATTTATATTGAGCCAGCTTCAATTCTATCACTGCCTTAGCGTCGAAAAGGCGCACACCAGATTTCTCCAAAAAAGAGTAGGCGAATTTTTTCCGCTCTTCCGCTTTGCCGGTGCTATAGACAGTTGGCTTGACAAAACTAATGTTAGTCGGAGGAGTTGTCTCAGCGTTAGGAGGGAAGAAAGCTTCTTCGGGTGCTATATGCTCAGATGATTCACTGTGATCAGTTTCAACTCTTACGATGCGCAAAGTGCTTACGTCCACTCTTTTATAGTGAGTCTCGCAAACCTCGCCCAGTAAGGCATAAAAACGCATAAGCCAGGCATCATCTTTCCCGACTATCCAGTCTTCGATACGTCGCTTGTGTTGGGTGTTTTCTTCTCTTTGCTGATCTGAGTACGGAAAACTGTATGGCTTGTTTATTGCTCTGGCAATCTCGCTCCATCCCCACTCATTAATCTTTAGGCTGTCGAGAAAACGGTCTTCCCGCTGATTTTGCTGAGGCGGATTGGCGGCCCACAATGGAGGATCACAACTCGTCAGCAATGATAAGTCGTCGTCATTTAAGACATCTACGATTTTGGCGGGACCACGATAAAGTCCGCTCGCTTTCGCATGAGTACCACATTTTGTCGGGGTAAGCGATTCATTCTTGAATGCATGGACAATGGCCGTGCGAATTGGTTCGTAGAAAGGCGGTAAGTTATCGATAATATTGGGCATAACCGCCAGAAAACCTACGGTCAACAAGTCTTGGTCGCGGATAGAAAAGAGCGATTCAACTATGAGATCGGCGACATGGCTGCACAGATGTTGGTTGGCCTTGCATTCACGTACGCTGTCCCGCGCAACAGTCGAGGCAAATGGCGCATGGAGATGGAAGCGCAGGTTGGAAGTCTCCTTATCGGCGGGGAAGTAGATGGATACTTGTCCACGGTCAAGTGGTATGATCTTCCATGTCGATTTGCGTTTCTTCTTGTCTTTCTCTTCAACGATGCTGTAAGCCACAGCAATACGACAGGTCTTGGGCTTAGCGTCCTCATCCACCACCTCAACTTCTTTTTGAAAACGTAGCCAATGCGATACAGTATCGCTGCCCCCTGGATGACTGGCGCGAATCTCGATCCGTCCTCCTTTATGGTCAATGCGCTCCAGCGCGCCGAGAGAACCATCAGGGAGAAGGTATTCAATCTTGCGGATATGACTCAAGAACAGCAAGGTATTGTCGCCCAAGGCTCGAAGACCCTCTTCAATTTCTGTCAGTGCTTTTTTGGAGGGTTTTTTCGGATTGTCGAATGGAAAAATGAAACGAGTTTCCCGTTCACCCATGCGCGGTCGCGTGACACCATTCGGTTCCGGCACTACAAGATCATGGATGCGGAAATGGAATTCACCAGAGTGTATTTCCGGAGTATTGGTGTAGGCAAATACCGACTTAAAGCCGATTCCGAACTTTCCAATACTAGTGGGGTCATTGATTTTTGTGCTTTTTCCACTAAAACTGGTAATCGCCTTAACATCTGAATAAGAAAAAAGACCATCACCATTGTGCTCGAATTCAAGAGAACTTTCGTTCAAGACAAAGCGAACTACTGAAGCTCCAGCACTCTTGATGACATTTTTATCGCGCGCATCCTCAGCGTTTTGGAGCAATTCAAAAATAAAATGAGCTTTGTGTGGGTAAAGGTTCGTCAACAGTTCTTTGAAACTGGCGTCTTCTCCTCGCCGTCGCAATACATCAATCAACTCTAAGCCACTCTGCCTTAGTTCTTCGAGTTTCAATTCCCGACCTCTATAACCATAATCCCAAAAGCTACAGGCTCGCTTATAATATCAGCTTTTGCCTTTGCATCTTCTATCTCTTTCATGCGTCTCTGAAAATCAGCCTCAGCAGATGTAATCTGGCTAATCCTCATACGCTTAATCCTGTCATTCTCAGCCCTGCTTAATAGATCATTCAGTTGATTTAGTCTTGCATTATGACTTGTTTTTAAACTCTCAGTGCGAAATTCTATCATGCGGTTATTGTTCTGGATATGTTTATCTCTTGCAGTAATCCATAGACCGTAATGCTGTTTATCCAGTTCGTCAAAGATATGATTTCCCGGCAGTTCATAAAGGCCTTCTGCATCGGTTGCTGTTGTAATCAACTGCATAAAAGAGCGAGACACGGCATCTGAATTACAGACCACCTGCAGTTCTGCATCTGATTTGACCCCTGTCTTTTGCCATTGATAAACAGCAAATGGATACTTCCCGGATGGTATTGAATAGCCAGAAGTTCTTACTATGACATAAAGAGGAGGCTTTTCATGAAGTACAGACGCCGCCTGACGTATAAGCGGATGAACAGGGGTAATAAAAACAATGTCTCGATTTTCTGTAGCGAACGTGGCATCAAAAGTAACCGGAAGATATGCATCTCCACCCTTAAGCCATTTTTCCCATTCCCTATAGACGGGAGAAGATTGTTTTGGTATCTGCCGGTAATCTGACAGAAGTTTGTTTCTTGCTTCCTGATTTAACCTTAATGTTTTTGAGTCCTTCTCCCCTAAAAGTGTTTGTTCCGTTCCTGTGACTTTTTGCAAATACGTCTCTACAAGATTCTGAAGTGCTTCGGGACTTAGCCAGAAACTGCTCGCATCTTCAATATCCTTTTTCGCTCTATCCATCGGCAGACTAAGCCCGAATAACTCTGCTTGCCTTTCTTCCAATTCGTCCTGTTCCATTTGAAGGCGGAGCTCATTATCTGCAAGCTGCTGGAATTTTCTTTTCCGTTCATCCTCAGTAAGTTTATAATTTTCTGCTATATCCATTATCTGCCGGCTGATTTTCCCTAATATTTCCTCACTGCCTCCAAGACTTCTTTGAAAAACCCCGATTCTTATAAGGCAGCGCTCATATATATCGGCATCTACTGTGTCAGGAGTGATGAAATTGTAAACAAGAACAGTCTCGCTTTTCTGCCCATATCTGTCTATGCGACCAATACGCTGTTCAACTTTCATGGGGTTCCATGGTATATCATAATTAACCATACAATCGCAGAATTGATAATCCAACCCTTCGCAACCGACTTCAGAAGAAAGCAAAATATCTATTGCATCCGTGTTCTCTTTTGGCAGGCTGAAACGATGCCTTAAATCTTGTCTATCATAATCTTTAATGTCCCCGTGTATAAGTCCGATTCTGATACCACTGTTAATTAATTTTGTGTGGAGATAACCAAGTGTATGCCTGAATGTGCTAAAAAGTAATATCTTATTATTAGAAATAAGTTGTTTTTGCTTTACAATGTTAAGGAGGGCTTCGGATTTAGGATCTTTTTTATCCAAATTGCTGCCCATATCTATTATTGACTGAAATTTCTTCATTAGGGACGACAGGTCTTTTTTATCTAATTCCTTAATTGTTTCATTAAATGTTTCTAAAGATTCAGCCCACTCCTCTTCAAGGCTATCTCCTTCAACAATCCTTGCTAAATTCCTTCGTAAAATAACCTGTAATAATGGGGCAAGACCATGAATACAGCTTGACGCCTGTCTTCTCAACGTTGTCATCATGAATTTAATCTGTTGGGAATCATGAATCAGAGATAATATTTCAGCCTGAAGTTCCAATAATGAATCATGTAACTTTTTCTGATCAGGGGTAAATTCAACGGTAACGGTTTCGGGTTTGCGAATTGTAAAAGCCCCTATGTCCCTCCTTCTTGTTCTATTAATCAAAGTTGAGAATGTATGAAATTGTTCTGTGGTTCGGACAAATTCAAGGCGTTGCTCTGAGGACAAAGGATTTTCAAGAAGTGTTATTGCCTGTTGAAAATCAGGATTGCTTTGCAGCATTATTTGCCCCCAACTTGTTGAAGATGCCATACTTAAAGCATCCCTGCTTTTTGCCTCCCATTGAGGTTGAGCGGCACGAGCAAAATCTATTGCCTGATTAATGAACGGATTAGGCTCTGCCATGTGTTCGAAACTGCTGCGGTCAATAATCAAGTCCGGACGTAACAGGTTAAGCAGGACATAAAGATCATTATCTCCCAATTGTATAGGTGTTGCAGAGAGGTGGAGTACCGCCTCTGCATTGTCACAGAAATATCGCGCTACCTGATGAATATAAGTGTTTGTATTACGCAAATGATGCGCCTCGTCAATTATAACGAGGTCAAACTGAACCGGCGGGTCAAGTTCAAGGAGACCCTTCTGTTTCTTCCTGCCTTTTCCTTCTCCGGTTAAAAGCGCCTCATTGAAAAGTGAAAAAGGCATTATGGTTTTACTGTGCTGAGACGGCCATGTGCCGTCTAAATCCGTTTCATTAATACAGTAACGTACAGCAGGGCCATCAAGGTGTGTAAATTCTTCATCAAACCTCTTTAACTCAAGCTGCCACTTTCGATCAGTAACAAGAGGCTTGGGACACAAAACCAATATAGATTTAATATCCATTCTCGCCTGCAATTCACGGAGAATTAATCCAGCTTCAATAGTCTTACCTACCCCCACTTCATCTGCAATTAACAGCCTTGGGCGATCAGAGCGGATGAGTTTCATAACGGGTTTAAATTGAAATGGGATAAAGTTGACTCTTGCAGAATGCAGGGAATAAAGAGACGCAATTCCAGGATGATTGATTTGTATTGCCGTTAATCGTGCATTAAATAATTTCAGCGGTATCGGCTTTATTTCTTCTTCTGCCAGTTGCGAAGGAACTATTTGGCTTGCGTAGTATATATTCTTAGAATTTCCATGAAAAACTTCATAACGTGCTTCGTGATCGCCTTGCAGTACTCTTGTGATAACACCAACAATTGATGGGTTAGATTTTAAAGTGACCATTTGCCCAATTTGAAATTTACTTTCACTCAAAGCCAACTTATATTTCCTCTATTAAAGCAGTATCAATTAGCATACACTTTTCATTTCCCCATCTGACCATCAGCCTTTTTCATTTCATTAAAAAAACATCCAGCAATACTATCGGAAATTAATAGTACTAAGGCCTTCGTATTTAAACATTTTTAAATTATTTTGGTAAAGAAGAAAAACGCAGGAGAAAGACGCAGGCGATCATATGTCCAACCGCCATCCAAATCTTGTATCATATCTCCTGATATGGCAATCCTTTTATCCATACATTCCATTCTTCCTTCCATCGTTCCTCCTCTTTTATTCTTATTCTGCGCATCCCTCCAGCATCCTGATCTGCGGGATAGGGCGCCTACTGTTTTTACAATATACCAACCCCACTCTGACAGCATCATGGCAGTCTGAAAATTATGGCATCAGCACTATTGAAACTTATTTATTGCCCCCCGGAGCTCAGTATATATAGTATCCCTTAATTTCTTTGGTGCGATAACCTCCACATGAGGCAGCCAGCGGTAAATCCAGGTCTTGATCCCTTCCGTCCCGTTGACCCTGAATCTGACCTCGATACCGCCGTCTTTCAGTTCTTTTATCTTCTGGCTCTGGTGCCACTTTTTTCTTGTGATAAAAGCCTTGCCCGCCGCATCAACGCGTAAAACCACATCAACAGGTTTTCCGTCAATTACGGAGCCGAAAGAATTTGACAGTTCATCCTCCGGCGAAATATCTACAGGTACAAAGTGCTTGTTCAGGACCTTTATAGAGGATATTCTGTCAAGGGCGAAAGTCCTGAAGTCATTTCTGAGATGACAATGACCCCTCAGATACCAGATATCATCATTATAAAAGAGATAGTACGGATCAATCTCACGCGAGATTGTCTTGCTTGAATAAACGCTTTTGTATGCAAATGCCACTGTTTTGAAATTGGTTATGGCATGTTGAAGGCTACTCATATTACCGGTTACAAGCGCCGGAGGTTGAGCAGCTTTAAATATTAGATAGTTCGGCAGGCCGGTCTCTTTCATGTCAAGCCTCTGTTCAAGGCTGTTCAGACCCTTCTCTATGCCTGTCCCGAAATTTTTCAGGAGGTTCTTCGCAAGAGCAAATGAGAGGCTCTCCTCCACAGAGAGGTTTGGTTTCTTCAGACTGAATCCCTCAACAAAACGATAAGTCCCTTTTTCTCTGTCATAATGTATGGGGAAGCCGGCAATCTGCAATGTCTGAAGATAACGGTGAACACTCCTTTCACTGACCTCGATATCATTTATTAAAGAATAAACCGTGACTTTTTCATTGCGGTCAAGCTTGTTGAGGATTGTTATCAGTGAATCAAATTTGTTTGACATATAGTCCCCTTCTTTAATTTGATTATCCTGAGAAGTAGTATATTATACGCAAACTGTCAGCATTATGGCAGTTAAATTATTATTTCAGATGAAGCGTAATTTATTGAGGGAACTCTACGGAAATCCCAAATGGCATAGAGTTGGCGGAGTGGAAATCCCCCCCTATCAAGTGTAAGGCGCCAAAGGTTATCACACGGTCAATGTCAGGGTGGCGAAGAAATGATTGAACAGGATCAGTAACCGGAAGGCTGTACTACTTCTGATTCACGGCCGCATCTCGATAAGCTGTTGTTCATATGGGCGCGTTCATCCAGTCCGATCTTGCGGAACACGTCCCCCCATGTTTTAAATCCGCCGTTTTCCGAGACGGTATGGGGAACGGGCTGCCGGTCGAGTGAGGGGTGCTTTTTGACAAACATCATGTATTCATGTTCCGCATGATCTTCGAGGTCTGCATTCAACCTGATCTCTTCCCTGATATTTACAAACGCAAGGAAACGGCAAAAGAGGTTATACCCAAAAACAGCAACAACGGGAAGGACACGGTCTTTGTACCAGTTCAGCTTCACATTGTCTTCTCTTATTTTCTCATTGACAACCTGCAGGTGCCAGAATTCATTGTCCTGCGCCTCGCGCGACCAGGTGATTAAATCCGTAGAATTGCCGACGAATGAAGGGTCCGAGAACCGGTGACTCAATTTATGATACCGGCTGATTTCCCACGTCTGATAAGGTATCCTCGCAAGGATTTCCAGTACCCTCACTTTGCCGAGGGTCAGTTCTTTCCCGTAGAAAATATCCATCCCACGGAACAATATCTTTGCCATCATGCCGTAAGCCCTTGGAGGACGGTCCAGTGTGGCCTCCTGTTCCCTCTTGAGGTCGATATTCTTTATCGCTGCCATAATTTACTTAGTATCCTCCTCCCGATTAAGAAATATCACATATTTGAATGCTTGTCAATATTGAAGGGCAATTGAAAAAGCAGGGAGGAATATTCAATTACGGAGAAACGAAGACGAGCGACATGGGAGCACTTTAAATTGACCGCCATGTCGTCCTGTCGGTTTGAAATTGTACAACTGATTTTATGAAGCCTTGACCACCAGCACTGAGCAATCCGAGAGGCCGATGACCCGTTCTGTCACGCTCCCCATGAGAAGCCTGTCGATACCTGTACGGCCGTGGCTGCCGACAACGATCAGGTCCGCCATCTTTTCTTTGGCGGTATTTATGATGGCTTCGAAAGGTTTGCCGCTGTATATGAGACCTGTAGCCGCAACCCCTTCTTTTTCAGAAGCTTCTTTCAGCTCCTTGATAATGCATTCCGCCATCTTCAGTTCTTTTTCAACGATGGTCTCCTTCATCATTTCCGTATGCACAATATCGAACGGAGATGCAGCTTCGGAAGGCATGACCGTGACGGCAATAAGGGTGGAGCCGCAGCGTTTTGCGATCCCGACGGCCTCGCGCACCGCTGCTTCACTGTATTTTGAACCGTCCGTGGCCACGACAATTCTGTTGAACTCAATCTTCGCAGCCCTCGGGACCACAAGAACATTGCATGGTGCATGGCCGATTGCTTTTGCGGTCTCGCTTCCCATCATGAGCCTTTTCAGCCCGGTCCTTCCACGCCTGCCCATGATTATCATATCGACCTTGTTCTTCCCGGCTTCTTCAATAACGTATTTGTAAGGCTCTTCCCCCTGGCGGGGTATTATTTCGCAGTCAACGCCTTCCTTTGCCGCCCTGTCTTTTACAGCTTCAAGATGACTTCTTGTCGCTTTTTCAGCTTTCTCGACAAGCTGCGGAGCAATAGTTTCATATTCAGGATTTGTCTCAATAACTGAAACGGCCAATAACTTGCTCGAACATGTCTTTGCAAGTTTTATGGCTTCTCTGACCGCACCTTCACAGAATTCGGAGCCGTCGGTTGATAAGAGTAATTTTTCGAGTCTTACGGCAGGACAGGACAATGCCATGTGATACCCCTTTCTTGAATTAAGAACTGCTTGAATGGTTCAAGCGGTTACGCTTTAACAACCAGTACTGAACACGGAGTATGGGCCAATACTTTTTGAGTGACGCTGCCCATCAGGAATTTTTTCAGGCCTTTTCTGCCGTGGCTGCCCATTACGATCATTTCGACCTTTTTCTTTTCAGCTTCCTCAATAATGAATTGCGCCGGCTCTTCTCCCTGACGCGCGATCGTTTCACATTCTATCCCTTCTTTCACAATGCATTCTTTGGTCCATTCAAGGAGCTGTCTTGTATCACTCTCGGCTTTCTCAACGATCTTCGGGGCGAGGGCCTCATATTCAGGATTGACCTCTACCACTGAGATTATGTGCAATTTGGAAGAGCAGGCCTTTGATATGCTTATGGCCTGCTTCATGGCTGCTTCGCTGAAGTCGGAGCCGTCAGTGGCGAGTAGGATGTTTTTAAGACTGGCAATGGGACATGCCTGTTTTTCGGCCATGATTAGTGCCCTCCTACTTTTAGTATCCCGCTTGCGGCGAGGACAAGGACAGCTATCTCGGCTATCGCGATGAGTACGTAGGGAGTTTCTTTCTTTCTCAGAAGTATAGGAATTATGGCTGAGTAACATAATATTGTTAACCCCGCAAGCCAGGCGATTCCGACAAAATTCAGATAGTCTCCTTTACCTGCCAGCGCAGTCCATCCCCAGCCTGTCGGTATATTGAAGGCCTGATTGAAATCATGGGCCCTCATGCTCCAGTACGGCACGTCCGAGCCCGGCGGGGTTTTGGAAAGCTCTTCGATAGGCACGTGACTGGGCAGCGCCCCGGATATATAGATGATGAAAGTAATTATGAGCAGGGCCAGCCCGGACCACATCCCTTTATTTAAGATATTAGCATATACAATCTGTTCTTCAGATGCCTTTGTTTTATCATTTGCCATGTTATTCTCTCCTTTAGTTATAGGGTCAAGGGTCCTGAAAGTTTTTCCTTGCCACTAGGTCCTTGCCCCTGTTTTTATTATTTCCAGATCTCAAGTCCTTTTAATAAAGCCCTTAGTCCTGCGAAAAGTAAAAGTCCGATGACCATCCATTTGATGGCCTTTGGTTTTGCCTTTGCAAGGATCTTTACACCCACCATGGAACCTAACATGATGCCTACGATTGAAGGCACTACGATCATCGGCAGTACCGCGCCCTGGTTGAGGTAGACCCATGCCGCCGACGTGTCGGTGATGGAAAGCAGGAACTTGCTCGTGGCAACGGATATTTTCAGGGGAGCGCCCATTAGCAGGTTTAAAACCGGAACGTTAGCCCATCCCGCGCCGAGACCGAACATCCCCGCCATAATGCCGATCACGATGAACAGCAAGAGCCCCTGCGGCGTCTTATGGACTGTCCATTCCACGTCTTTGCCGATAGATTCTTCCCGGTAGATACCCATGATGCCGAGGCTCTGGGCGATGTTGTCGGGTTTGGGCACGTTGGGGAAGTCGGACTTCTTTGCCGTGGCCATAATTATTACGATGAACAGGATGGTGGCGCCGAGGAGAATATTGACGACATTGGGCTTAAGAGCCAGGCCGATCATTGCGCCGCCTATGGCTGCCGCCGAGGCAATAAGCGCCACGGGAAGTGCGAGCCGCAGGCTTGCGAGGTTTCGTTTCAGGAGCCCGGGTCCTGCTGCGAGCGCCCCTGCAAGGGCCACAAGAAGTCCAGCGCCTCTGACGAAATCGATATTAAAAGGGAAAAATCCGCCGACAATCGGCACAAACAAAACACCGCCTCCGACACCGCCTAAAACTGCAAGTATACCGAGGACAAATGTTACTACAAACAAGACCAGCGGCCAGACCCACCATGCAACGTCCTGGTTTGCAGGCGGAGGCGCGACTGATTCCGCTGTCGAGGCAAACGTGGAAACGGCCACCAGCGTCAAACAGAAAACTATTGATAAGAACAAGACAGTTTTGGGGGATCTTAGTGTTTTGGCTAACATTATTCGTCCATCCTTTTTATTAAAAATTTTTTAAAAGAAGTTAGCGACAAGAAAAACCGCTTCAATTTGAAGCACGACTGTTCTAATTTGTAACAGGCGGTTTATTTTAATGAACTGAGGCCATAAAATCAATAATAAAACAGTTTATAGAATTATAAATATGCATGATGAAGGAAAGGGGCAGGGGCCATGGGGCAAGGGTTTAAGATGAGATTTAAAAGGGGTCACGGGTGACAGGCGTGTTTTTTTTTGCCCCCGGCCCCTTGCCCCCGGACCCTGTGTTAGAATACTCGATGCCGACGATCCTGGTCACAAATGACGACGGAATATCATCGCCTGGAATTAAGATACTCTCAAAGACGCTCAAGGCCCTCGGAGAGGTTTATGTTGTGGCCCCTGAAACAGAGCAGAGCGCCGTTGCTCACGCTCTCACTCTGCACAGGCCGTTGAAATCCGAAAAGGCCGGCAGGAATGCATACTCGGTAAACGGCACGCCTACCGACTGCGTTATTATTGCGGTCAACAGGATACTTTCACGGAAACCGGACATAATTGTCTCCGGCATCAACAACGGCGCGAACCTGGGAGATGACATTACCTATTCCGGCACGGTCGCTGCGGCAATCGAGGGCACGCTTCTCGGTATTCCGTCAATAGCCGTGTCCCTTGTCAGAAATGACAATAACGACAATTATCGCAAAAGGTCATCACTTCTGAAAACAGCAGCGGATTTTGCATTGAAACTTGCTAAAAAAATTCTGGCGAAGGGACTGCCGCCGGATACGCTCCTGAATGTCAACGTGCCGAACATCTCAGGGATTAAGGGAGTGAAATTCACGAAACAGGGCAAGCCGGTTTACTACAATGCCGTTCATGAGACTTCAGATCCCCGGGGAAGGAAATTTTACTGGATTTGCGGCGGCGCTCCAAAATGGGAACCGGATGAGGACTTCGATTTTGAGGCAATTCAGAAAGGGTATATTTCCATCACGCCCGTGCATCTGGACCTGACAAATTATGAAGCGCTGGAGTTAATAAAAAAAGAATGGAAAATGTGATGCAGATGGACCTTCTGTCATTCCGCACTTGATGCGGAATCCAGTTTTTCTTTCTGGATTCCCGTTTTCACCAACAGTAGGTGCCTTAAGCACGGGAATGACAGGAATAAGAAATTAAATGAAACATTACGATGTAATCATTGTAGGAGCGGGGCCTGCCGGTATTTTTGCCGCGCTTGAAATGGTGTCCGCAAAAAAAGGCATTAAAATCCTCATCCTCGAAAAAGGCATGGACATCGATGAAAGGGTCTGCCCCTCTGCCTCACAAAAAATCCCCTGCGTCCAGTGCCCCGACTGCGGGCTTTTATGCGGATGGGGCGGAGCAGGCGCATATAGTGACGGGAAGCTGACCCTTTCAAAAGAGATCGGCGGGAACCTTTTGAGGTATATCGATGACCCGGCCCTTCAGTCGCTTATTGATTACACTGACGGGTTATATGTCAAATACGGAGCGCCATCGGAATTTTTCGGCGGTGATGCGGGCAAGGTCGATGCGCTAAAGAGGAACGCCGAAAATAACGGGCTTTCCCTGATACCATCACGGATAAGGCATATCGGGACAGACAGGTGCCCGGCTGTCCTCAAGAAGATGAAGGCTGAGATCAATTCCGAAGCCGACATAGTTTTTTCACGGGACGTGACGACGATTGTTGTTGAAAACGGGAAGGCTGTTGGTGTTAAGACGATGGAAGGCGACTTGTTTTACGGGGATTTCGTAATCGTCGCCCCCGGCAGGGAAGGCGCCCTCTGGCTTGAAAGACAGGCAAAGACGATGGGGCTTTCATTATTGAAGAATCCGGTCGACATCGGCGTAAGGGTGGAGCTGCCCGCTGAAACTCTCGAACCGCTCACAAAAGTGGTATATGAGCCGAAGCTGATTTTCCATTCAAGGAAATTCAATGACAGGGTCAGGACATTTTGCGTTAACCCATACGGCGAGATTGTGAGGGAATACGTTAAAGGGGTCTGGATCGTCAACGGGCACAGTTACTCCAACGTCAAGACCGATAACACAAACTTTGCGCTCCTGGTGAGCACGTATTTTACGGAGCCCTTCGATGAACCGCATTTATACGGCAGATATGTCGCAAGGCTTGCCAATCTCCTTGGAAAGGGCGTTATCGTCCAGAAGCTCGGCGACCTGCTGAAGGGGAGGAGATCGACTCCGCTCCGGATAAAAAGGGGGCGCGTGAAACCGACACTCCCTGACGCTGCGCCGGGCGACCTCAGTTTCGTACTCCCGCACCGATATATCATAGACATACTTGAAATGCTCAGGGCGATGGACAAAATCGCTCCGGGTGTCTACAGCCCCCATACGCTGTTATACGGAGTTGAGGTAAAATTCTATTCAAGGCAGCTAAAGCTTGACGGTAACCTGGAGACAGAAATAAAAAACCTGTTCGCCATAGGAGACGGAGCGGGAGTGAGCAGGGGGCTTATCCAGGCCTCGGCTTCGGGTATAATTGCTGCAAGAGAGATTTTGAAGAGGATATAAATTTCTGGGTTAGACATGGCATACGAACATCAACGTCATCGCATGGTGGAAGATCAGTTGAGGGCGCGCGGGATAAGAGATGAAAAGGTCCTCGCTGCGATGGAGAAGGTACCGAGACATCTTTTTGTCGACGGGAAGCTTCAGGACAAGGCATATGATGACGGGGCACTGCCGATAGGTGAAGGGCAGACAATTTCCCAGCCGTATATGGTGGCTGTAATGACCGAGCTGCTTGAACTGAAGGGAGATGAAAAAGTCCTTGAGGTAGGCACGGGTTCAGGATATCAATCCGCGGTGCTTTCATTGCTGGCTGCGGAGGTCTTCACTGTTGAGAGAATACAGCGGCTTGCCTTGCAGGCGCAGGGAATTTTAAAACAGTTGAATTACTCAAACGTTCAAGTGGCTGTTTCTGACGGGACCGTTGGATTGCCTGAGCATTCTCCATATGACGGCATAATTGTTACCGCTGCTGCTCCGCATGTCCCGCAGCAATACATAGAGCAATTGAAAGTAAACGGAAGGCTTGTCATCCCTGTCGGCGACAGATATTCTCAGACGCTTTATCAGATAAGGAAGACACCCACCGGGACGTTATCCAGAGTGTCGACCCCTTGCGTTTTTGTACCGCTCATAGGTAAAGAGGGGTGGAAAGATAAAGAGTCTTACGAAGTGTAAAGTTTTCACGTAACATGTCGGTAAGGCTTACACAAAATAGCTCTTAAGTTTGTTTCTTCTATTGTCTGAACCTATTGGAATCAATAAGTTGGCTGGTGGCACATGATTTGCGATACTTAAGCAGTTTGCTTTTGTTTTTTATTGTGAAAACTTGAACACGGATGAATTGATTCGGAAACTCAATAAATTTTAAGGAGGATGTAAGACTATGAAGCAGATGTATAAGAAAGTGAAGATCATGTTGTTAAGTTTTGTTGCCGTACTCTTTTGCCTGAGCATAAATGCCCATGCAGGAAAGATCGTTCTTGCAAACGATGAATGGACTTTGAGTAACAGTGGGTTCTTTTCGCCGAACGATCCCGGGGTTTTTGCAACCAACGTCGGCAGTTGGTTTACCGGAGGCTCCACGGGAAATTTTCTTGCTTACTCGTCAAATTTCGGTCTTACCCAGTCGTCCCTGGCTAACGCAATGACATCAGCCGGCAATGCGTGGACTGTATCCACTGCAGTGCCCTTTACCCTGGCAACATTACAAAGCTATGATGCTGTATTTCTCTCAGGGAACTCGGCAAGCAACAGTGTCCTTATCGACTATGTAAATGCGGGTGGCAATGTCTATCTTGCAGGCGGGACCGGATGGGGCGGGTCAGTGGCTGAAGCAAACCAGTGGAAGGCGTTCCTGAATAACTTCGGCCTGGGTTTTGGGACGTACTACAATGGAATAGCTGGAAGTATAGCCATTGATAATTCTCATCCCATATTTGCCGGGGTAGATCATCTTTATCAGAACAATGGAAATGATGCGCTCGACATCCTGGCTCTGGACCCGCAGTCAACTGTCCTTGTATCTTACAACGGTCACGGGTTATACGCTGTTTATGAATCATATACCCCCCCGACAGTTCCTGAACCCTCCACTTTTGTCCTTTTGGCTGCAGGGCTTGCGGGCGCCGGTTTTTTTGTAAGGCGGCGTAAAAAGTAAATAACACTTAAAATCTATTTCATAAAAAGGGCACGGTCATTAAAGACTGTGCCCTTTTTATTTCCTGCCTTTATACCGTAGTCTTTGCAGGCATCACTTATTTTCAGAAAAAAACAATGGCAAAGTTTTCAGGTAAAGGGGTATAATTTTTTCTGTGTTATTGAGTTTGAGATAAATTAAGATTTCAATATTCTCAGGAGGAAAAATGCTTAACGAGTCAAAAAAAATCTGGATGGACGGGAAATTTCTAAACTGGGCGGATGCCAACGTTCATATACTGACCCATACATTGCATTACGGAACAGGCGCCTTCGAGGGGATCAGGTGCTATAAAACTAAAAACGGCTCGGCCATTTTCAGATTGCAGGAGCACGTGGACAGACTTCTTGATTCCTGTCACATTCTGAAGATCGATCCTCCTTTTTCCCACGCGGAAATCAGCAGGGCCATTACAGATACAGTAAAGATCAATGGATTAAAAGAGTGCTATATCCGTCCCATTGTGTATATCGGATATAAGAATATGGGCTTGTACCCCAAGGACAATCCTGTCAGGCTCGCGATTGCCGCATGGCCCTGGGGGGCGTATCTCGGTGAGGAGGGCATTAAAAACGGCATCAGAGTAAAGGTCTCTTCTTTTACATGGAACGCCTCATTGACGAAGAGCAAGACATGCGGGGACTATGTAAACTCGACCCTTGCCAAGCGCGAGGCGCTTGCCGCCGGTTACGAAGAGGCGCTCCTGCTTGATTCAAATAACTATATCTCGGAAGGAACGGGGCAGAATATTTTTATTGTGAGAAACGGTGTATTGATTACTCCGCCTCTCCCTTCCGTCCTCGAGGGCATTACCCGAAACAGCATTATGGAGATAGCGCGTAAGGAGAAGATAGAAGTCCGTGAAACACCCTTCACGAGAGACGAAGTCTATATTGCCGATGAGGCCTTCTTCTCCGGTACGGCTGCGGAAGTGACGCCTGTAAGAGAAGTGGACGACAGGAGCATCGGAAACGGCAAACCGGGCCCGATAACTAAAAAACTGCAGGGCCTTTTCTTTAAAATCGTAAAGGGCGAGCTGAAAGCATACAAGTCCTGGCTGACGTATATATAATTGCATGTCATTATGAAGCGCCCCAATAGGGACGTTTCTTGCCGCATAACATTTGTCTCCTTTATCCTGTTTTATTCGCAAACTCAACAGTGCTGGAAATCGTCATCCCCGCGACACTTTTCAGGAGGTGCCGCGCAGTTTAAAGTTTAATCTTTGTTCTCCCTGATATGACCTTGACACGAAGGATTTTTGTGTTAACGTTTAAGTTATAAACACTGAGTGGATACGGGTAAGCCGTGCAAATTCTGGAAGGAGGTGATTTATATGGCCGAGACGCTTAAAAAAGTCGAATGTGAGCCGACGTGCGGTTTCATGATAAGAAGCCATGATGAAAAGGAGCTTATAGAGCTTGTAAGGCAGCATGCGGAAAAGATGCACAAGATGAAAGTTACGGACAAGGACATAAGAGAAAAGATGAAGACCGCATAGCGCGGTCATCGCACGGTCCGGAAAACAAAGAGTGATGGGCCGGCTGTACGCCGGTCCATATAAACCCGGGAGGACGAATTATGGCCAGCAAGGAATTAATTGACAAATTAAATGCCGCAATCGCGATGGAGCTTCAGGTAAGTATTCAATACATGTGGCAGCACGTGACGGTGCGGGGCATCAATGCCGAAGCGGTGGGAGGGGTTTTCAAAAAGATCGGGATCGTGGAGATGAAACATGCGGAGGCGATAGCCGAGAGGCTCGACTATCTCGGAGGGCAACTCACTACAAAGCCTTCACCCATAGAGGTCGGGAAGGGCCTTAATGAGATGTTGCAGATAGATAAAAAGGCCGAGGAAGGCGCAATAAAATTCTATAAAGAGATAGTTGCCCTTGCCGCAAAAGAGGACGATGTCGTCACTAAAAGGCTTTTCGAGGAGATACTCTCCGCTGAAGAAGACCACCACAATCAGTTCTCGACCTTATTGGAAGAGTAGTCTGGATTTCCCAATTAGTGTTCAGGGCACATAACTCTGTGGGACTGCCCCGGCTTATAATTGGGGATTGCCGTCAGGCGCTCTTCTTTAATTTTGACGTCGCTTTCTCTACCGCGTCTTTCATTTCCTTCCAGGCTTTTTCGGTGCCGGACTTGAGTCCCTCCCATGTGTCCCCGCCTGATTCTTTCAGTTTCCGGAGCCTCTTTTTTACGTCCTCTCTTCTTTCGTGAAGGTCTTCGACCATTTTGCCGTATTGCTCTTTGAGCTTTGCCTCAGGACCCTCGGCCTTTGCCTTAAGTTTATCGATCTCCGCGCTCCACTCTTTGAATTTCGCCTCGAGCTTCTCTATATATGCTTTTTTAGCCTCATCACTCATGTTCTCCTCCTTACAGGTTTACGCCTGCGGTGCAAATGTTTTTTGCACTGCGACGCCTGATTATTACGCAGTGTCCTTTATGTAGTAAATGCATTCTATCAAAAATATGCGGTATGTCAACTGCGCGCCCTGACGGGAATGAAATTGTATAATATATCTATGCCCGATAGCCGTCAGTGTCCCGACCAGATGGATTTACCTTTTCATTGCGACGAAAGTTTTCTGAAGTCTCACCTCGAAAAGGCCGCCGGCAGGAACGTCCTGCTCACACTTACCGAAAATTCCACGAGCATGATCTCCGTAAGGGCGTCCGGCGGCTCGGCATTGGTCAGGCTCCACAGGATATTCCTCTCCGCAGACAGGGACGTCCTCGACGAAATAACCGAATTCATAAAAAAGGGCAAGGGGAGCACGCCCCACATACGAAGGTTTATCAGGGACAACGTCAAATATATAGCAAAGAAACCAAGGAGGGTGAAGGTCAGGACCGGGGGCAGGTTCCATGACCTGCGCGTCATATACGACTCTCTGAACGATGCTTATTTCAACGGCGAGGTTTCCGCCCCTGTTACCTGGGGATCGAAAAGCGCGAGGCGTTCCGTAAGGAGGAGAATACTCGGCAGCTATTGCAAGGATGAAAAGGTCATCAGGATAAACCCCGTGCTCGACTCCGGGAAAGTTCCGCGATATTACATGGAATACGTGGTCTATCATGAAATGCTGCATGCCCATATGGATGCGGGGACCTGTGAGGGGAGGGTGCATTCGAATGAATTCAAAAGGCGTGAAAGAATGTTCAGGCATTTTCAAAAGGCCCTCTCCTGGGAAAAGGACTGGTCCGGAAGATGAAAAAGATTATTTGTGTCATATTCATTGCCCACCTGCTTGCAACGGCGCCTGCCTGCTCACTTACAACCGGAGGTAAACCACAGGCAGTCGAAGACGTCTTCCTTCCCGACGGCGACGCAATAAAGGTCGAGGTATGGGTGGAGAACCTGGAGGTCCCGTGGTCACTCGTCTTTTTATCGGAGGGCAGGGCGCTTGTGAGTGAGCGGGGCGGGGCAATAAGATTGATCAGGAATGGAAAGCTCCAGCCTAAGCCTTACGCTGCTATAAATGTCGCGCACACCGGAGAGGCAGGCCTGATGGGACTCGCTGTTCATCCCCGGTATCCGCAGTCCCCTTATGTTTACGCCATGCACACATACAAAAAAGGGGGCAAACTGTATAACAGGGTAATAAGGCTGAAGGATGAAGGAGAAACGGGTGCGTTTGACAGGGTCCTGATTGATGATATTCCCGGCGGCACACATCACGACGGCGGGAGGATAGCCTTCGGTCCGGACGGCTTGCTCTATATCACGACAGGGGAGACCTTTGAGGCAGGCCTTGCGCAGGACCTCAGGTCTTTTGCAGGCAAAATACTCAGGACAACGCCTGAAGGAGATATACCGCAGGACAATCCCTTCCGGGGATCACCGGTATATTCATACGGTCACCGGAACCCGCAGGGGATCGCCTGGCATCCGGCGACAAAGAAACTCTTCGCGTCCGAACACGGCCCTTCGGGAGAATTCGGACGGTTTGCGAATGACGAAATAAATTCAATTGTAAGAGGCGGCAACTACGGATGGCCTGATGCAATCGGCGCACCCGGGTCGGGTAAATACCTTGACCCTGTAATCGTCTGGAAGAAGACGACCCCGCCTTCGGGGATCACCTTTTACAGGGGCAACCTGCTTCAGCACGTCAAAGGCGATCTCTTTGTTGCGACTTTGAAGAGCGAGGCCCTCATAAGAATCAGGTTCGATAAGGATGCGGAGAAACCCGTGAGGATAGAGCGATGGTTTGTAAAGGATTTCGATAACGGCAAATACGGCAGGCTGAGGGACGTTGTTGAGGGGCCTGACGGAGCGCTCTATTTTCTTACAAGCAACAGGGACGGCAGGGGTACGCCGGCATCCGGAGACGACAGGATATACCGGATTACGCCGCAATGAAATTATTTCAACTCCTAATCCGTTATCCAGCTCCGGCCGTCCTGTTCAAGTAATTTCAGGGCCTCGGGCGGGCCCCACGTGCCTGCCCCGTAATTAGGGAACTGCTTCACTGGAAAGCTTTCCCACCGCGCTGTTACAGGATCGACAATGCCCCACATTTCTTCTATGCCGTCTTCTCTCACAAAGAGCGTCAGATCGCCTTTTATGCAATCGGCCAACAACAATTCATAGGGCTGGCTGAAACCCGTTTTAAACGTCTCCCTGTAATTGAAGGTCATGCTCACGGAGTAGAGCTGGTTATGAGAATAGGGATATTTTACGCCGAGGCGCAGGGATATCCTTTCATCGGGCTGGATGGTCAGTATCAGTATATTCGGGTCGAAGGCGTCGCAGTCGCGTCCCAGAAGTCTCAGCGGCAATCTCTTGAACTGTATGCATATCTCTGTTACGCGTCTCGGGAGGCGCTTTCCCGTGCGCACATAAAACGGCACTCTGCCCCAGCGGAGGTTGTCTATGTAGAACTTGCCCGCAAAAAAAGTCGGCACGTTTGAAGCCGGCGAGACATTCTGTTCCTGCCTGTATCCGGGGACATCCTGTCCCTTTATCTTTCCGGGCCCGTACTGGCCGCTTACAGTAAAGGCGTCTATATATGCGTTGTCCATCTCGCGTATCGAGCGGAGGACCTTTACTTTTTCGTCGCGTATGAAATCCGCCTTGAAACCCGTGGGAAGTTCCATCGCCACCATCCCGAGGAGCTGCATGACGTGGCTCTGGACTATGTCACGGACAACTCCCGACTGCTCGTAAAATTCGCCCCTGTGCTCTATGCCTATGTCTTCCGCCACCGTAATCTGGACGTTGTCTATGTACTGATGGTTCCAGAACTGCTCGAAGATAGCATTGGACGACCTGAAGAACAGGATATTCTGCACCGTCTCCTTGCCGAGGTAATGGTCGATGCGGTATATCTGCTCTTCCTTAAACGCGCCGGTTAATGTCCTGTTCAGCGCAACCGCGGATTTCCTGTCGACTCCGAAAGGCTTTTCGACAATGACCTTTGTATTAAACGGGCCTTTGCAAAGGT
The DNA here is from genome assembly GCA_003599275.1 of Nitrospiraceae bacterium. Classification (GTDB taxonomy): domain Bacteria; phylum Nitrospirota; class Thermodesulfovibrionia; order UBA6902; family UBA6902; genus SURF-23. Next base: position 117,741 of record QZJG01000060.1, read on the forward strand.
CATGCTCTTTCAGCTTTCCTACAACGAGCGGGGCCACCCCCGGCGGGACCGCCAGATAATAAATGACGTCCTTCAGGCCGTTAGATGCGGGGACCGTCACCTGATCGATCTTTTTGCGGACCCTTTCATACGTGTCATCATTCTCAAGTTTCGAAGTCAGGTAATAAACGTGCCTGATGAATTCGTACCATTGGTCTTCATCAAAAGGTCCCTCGCTGAATTCCCGGACAGCGTCTTTCATCATGGAGCGGTACTGGTTATCGTCCATTTCACGCATGTCTACCCCGACAACGGAAAATCCCTTATACAGTTCTTTGTTGCAATAGAGGTTGAAAATGGAAGGCATGAGCTTTCTTCTGCTTAAATCGCCTGCCCCGCCGAATATCGCCATTGTGAAAGGCCCGATACTGAATTCATCGATAGGTATCCCGCACTTTTGCAGGTACTTGCTGAATATGATGTCTTCCTCTGGCAGCATAGGGGCCTCTTCAGGTTTTCATGAATTCCTTCTCGATGTCCTTGACTTTTCCCAGCCTGCGGACATGCCTCTCCGCTAATGAGAACCTTGCCGAAAGGAAAAAACCTGCGACTTCCTTCGCGAGTTCGGGACCGATGATCCTTTCGCCAAGGCAGAGAACGTTCATGTCGTCATCTTCCACTCCCTGATGAGCGGAGAAGGAATCATGACATACGGCGGCCCGCACTCCCGGGAATTTATTTGCAGCCACGGAGGCGCCTACACCGCTTCCGCAGATGAGGATGCCCCGTTCAGCCTTTCCTTGCCGTATAGCCATTGCCACAGCCCTTGCATAATCGGGATAATCGTCCCCCGGCGCGTAAGTCTGCGCGCCCAGATCGATTGTCCCGTGTCCTTTTTCTTTCAGAAAACCGATGATGATTTTTTTGAGGGTGGTCCCCCCGTGGTCCGCGCCTATCGCTACATTCATAATATCCGTCAGGACTTTCTTATCAGGGCGTTCCAGTCCCCTGAAAATTTCTCCATCCCCCCGGCAGTCAGATCATGAGTCAAGTCATAAACCTGCCAGTGCCTGGAAAGATCGACGGCCTTGTAGAATATCGGCTTTAATGCCCCGGCATCATACACGTATTTGTCTCCCGGAAGCGGAAGTCCTTTCTCTCCCCATTCTTTCAAAATCGGGTAAGGCGCAGTAATGATGTCCGAGCCGAGTTTTAACGCATACAACAGATGATCGGGTTTTCTTACACTGGCGGTAAGCACCTCGACGTGACCATCGCCTCTCGCATACATTTTTAAAATATTCCTGATGAGGTCCATGCCGTTTTCATTCCTGTCGTCGAGTCTCCCTATGAAGGGTGAGACGAAGACGTCCCCTTTTTTTGCGCTGCGTGTTGCCGCATATACTGCTGCGGCCTGTTCCTGGCTGAAACAGAGGGTCATGTTTATTCTCATGCCGCCTTTGACAGCCTGCTCAGCGGCCCTCAAGCCTTCGGCGGAGCAGGGGAACTTTATATGTGCGTTCGGTATCCATGAAAACATCTCTTTCCCCTGACGGAGCATTGTCTCCGCATTTGTGTATGCGTCTGCGTAGACCTCCACGGACACCGACCCTTCGGGGATGAGAGAGGATATTTCCCTCACGGTCTTTTGATAAAACCGGATGATTTCATCTTCGCTGAATTTATTTCCGGTCTCGATGCGTTTTTTCGCCTCGGGGTTTTTTGAGATGAGTGTCGGATTTGTTGTCTGGCCGTCGAGGAAGCCCAGGAGTTTGATAAGCGTTTTTGTCTCATCGGGATCGCCCCCGTCCAGGAATATCTTCGTTTTCAGGTTTGCAGGCCTCACAGCAGTCCCTTTACTTTCTTTATGATCGCGTTCCTTGAGATGCCTTCGTAATCGAGGAGCTCATCGGGTCTTCCGCTCTTCGGTATTTTCCGCACCGCTAATGAATGGACAGGCACATCATATTGGGCAAGCGCGCTCCTGACCGCTTCACCGAGCCCGCCTTCCGGATGATGGTCCTCAACGGTAACAATCGCCGTGGTTACGCTTCCGGCCTTTTTGAGGGTCTTTATGTCTATGGGTTTGATGCTGTAGAGGTCGATGACCCGGACCAGTATATTTTCCTTGAGCAGCTCCTCATAAGCCGCGAGCGCTTCATGAAGAGTTATACCGGCTGCGACAACAGTGACGGCGTCTTTAACGGATTGTCTCAGGACCTTGCTTCCGCCGATGGGAAATTCCTCATCGGCGCCGTAGAGGACCGGGGTTTCCTTTCTCGTTGTTCGTATGTAAACGATGCCGTTATGTCTTGCGGCTTCTTCAACAAGCTTGTCGGTCGATACCGCGTCCGATGGATAGAGCACAACGCTGTTTGTGATCGCCCTGAACATCGCGATGTCTTCCAGCCCCATCTGTGACGGGCCGTCTTCTCCTATGGATACGCCTGCGTGCGAACCTGAAAATTTTATGTTTGCGTTCGAATACTGGCTCATTCTTATCTGGTCATAGGCCCTGCTGAGAAAAGCCGCAAAGGTCGAGACAAAGGGGATTTTCCCCCTGCGCTCGAGGCCGAGGGCCGTGCCGACCATGTTCTGTTCGGCGACAAACATCTCGAAGAACCGATCGGGATATTCATCCCTGAATATTTCAGAGTAAGTCGAGTTGCACACCTCGCCGTCCAGAACGACAAGGTCGGGGAACATCGGGAATATCCTTTTCAGTCCCATCCCGTAGGCCTTTCTTGTGGCAACGGCCTTGCCGCTTTCGTATGAAGGTTTGTAGTCTTTTTTCGCAGGGCGTTTCCGGGTCTTCCCGTTCTCCGGCTTAGGTATCTCTCCCCTTACGGCCTTGTCCACTTCGCCTAATTCCTTAAGCGCCTGTCCGAATTTCTCCCTGTCAAGCGCCTTTCCGTGCCAGCCGTTTTGGTCCTCGACGAAAGAAACTCCCTTCCCCTTTACTGTCTTTGCGATAATCATTACCGGCCTGTCTTTAACATCAAATGCCTTTTCATAGGCGCCGACAATTTCATTCATGTCGTGTCCGTCGATCACTATTGTTTCCCAACCGAATGCGGAGGCCCTCTTTTCATAAACGGAAAGGTCATGCCCGTACATGGTCTCCCCGCGCTGTCCCAGACGGTTGACGTCTATGATTCCCGTAAGGTTGTCAAGTTTATAGTATGAAGCGATCTCCATGGCCTCCCACTGGGAGCCTTCGGCCATCTCACTGTCTCCCAGAAGCACGTATGTCCTGTATGGGGTCTTGTTGATGTATTTCGCGTTCAGCGCCATGCCCACTCCTATCGAAAGTCCCTGTCCGAGCGAGCCGGTCGCGGCCTCGACAAATGGAAAGGCGACCGTCGGATGTCCTTCGAGCGTACTTTCGAATTTCCTGTACTTAAGCATGTCCTGTTCGGTCAATTTGCCGGCCGCCGCCCATAAAGAATACAGCAGAGGAGAGGCGTGCCCCTTGGAAAAAATAAGCCGGTCGTTGTTATGAAAATCCGGATGGTCCACATCGTACCTGAAGGTCCCGCCGAACATCAGGCCGGTCATTAAATCTGTTGCGGAAAGCGCCGAGGTGGGGTGGCCGGAGCCTGCTTCGGTCGTTGCTGCGAGAATATAATAGCGGACCAGCCTGGCTATACTGTCAAGTTTATTGTTGATCATTTTCAGTTTCTCCTTTTCTGTCCGGCATAAATAAATTCAAAGGCAGAATGCCTCATAAAACAACGGACCGACGGATTATGGAATATGAAAACTTATTTTGCAAAGTAAATTTTATTGATTTTCAATACCCCCACAGTCTCTGCTGTGGGGTTTCCTTGTTTCCCTCCCCTTGACGGGGGAGGGTCAGGGTGGGGGTTTTAAACATGCTGTGTTCACCCTCCCCTTAATCCCCTCTCGGTACGAGTCGTTTCCGACCCGTCAAGG
>QZJG01000051.1 GCA_003599275.1 Nitrospiraceae bacterium
GGCTATCAGCATGAGCTTGATAAAGAATGTCATCACATCTATCATCCTTGCAATGTTATAAAACGGAGTGAGCTTTTCCCATGAATGCACCTCGAAGATAGGTTTGCCCTGCTGGTTAAGCTCTTTTGAAAGCAGGCCGTCTAATTTGTCGCTGAACTTATGGAGCGTCCCGAAATCCTTCAACCGGATGGCAACTTCGCTTATTTCCATCCCCTCCATCCTGAGGACTTCTACGGCATCTTCTATGTGGATATAGCCGTCCCTGCCTCCCGGTCCCGTTGCGCTTTCAAGCACACCCGCCACAATGAACTGCTTTCCATTGACAGAGCCGTCTTTATTGGTGGCAACGACCACTATCGTATCGCCGACCTTTACCTTCATTCCCTTAGACAGAAGTTCCGGTATCCAGATTCCCCCTTTTTCAAGGATTTTTTTGCCCTCTATTACTCTTGAGGCAAGGAGCGGGACACTCTTTAATTCCTTATCAGGATAGATGCCGTTCAGCCTTATGTTAGTTGTCTCCACAAAATTACTGAACATGCCGCCGAATTTTATTCTCGGAGAATAAGCAGTGATTTCCGGCTGTTTATCGAGGATATTCTCAAGTCGTGTTATGGCCTCCGACTTCAGATTCAAATTCAGGGGAAGGTTTTCTATGGAAGCCACATAGCCCTTCCTGTGCACCTGCATGTGTCCGAGCATGGAGTCGGTTATCGATCCTACCATCATATTCTTGAAAGAGCCTGAGACGGAGATGAACACAAGGACAAAGACCACGCCTACTGTTATCAAAGAGGCTGTAAGCAAGGTCCTTCTTTTATATCTTAAAAGATTCCGTATTGCTATTTTGAAGAGATTACCCATTGTTTTTCCCTCCCTTAACCTCTTTTCCCTTCAATTCTCCGTCCTCAAGCATGTAAATAATCTCTGCCTCTCCCACTATCTTCTGGTCGTGCGTAGAGAAGATAAAGGTTGTCCTGAACTCATCCCTCATCTTTTTCATAAGCTCTATGACCATGTAGGCTGTCTTGTGGTCTAAATTGGCGGTCGGCTCATCCGCAAGGACAAGCTTGGGATTTGTCACCAACGCCCTCGCAATCGCAACCCTCTGTTTCTGTCCTCCTGAAATCTGGTCGGGATATTTGTCCTTTTGCTCAATCATACCCACGGCCTCCAGAAGAGCGGAGACTCTCTTTTCCCTCTCGGATGCTGGCACACTCTGCACCATAAGGAGCGGGTATTCTATGTTTTCGTAAACGGTAAGGACAGGGAGCAGATTGAAGTCCTGAAAGATAAAGCCGATGTTGCTCCCTCTGAATGACGCACTCTGCTTTCTGTCCAGATGCAGGACATCAGTGTTGACCACTTTTAATGTCCCTTCAGTCGGTTTATCGAGGCAGCCGATGAGATTGAGCAGGGTTGTCTTCCCGCTTCCGGAAGGTCCGACAAACGAGACAAAAGAGGCAGGCTCGATTTCAAAGCTCAACGCCTTTAATGCCCTGACTGTTATCTCGCCTGCCCGATAATCTTTTCGAACATTTTCGGCGATTATTAATGACATAAAGCATCTCCTTTCATGAAAGCAATGCTCTGATTCATATCCTGTTTGCCTTCTTAAAGACAGTTTACACCCAAAACAGGATAACGAGAACATCCCTCCCTACCCTCTACACCCTACACCCTACTCCCTGATTCAAAACACCGGCGTAGGGACCGTTCCCCAGCCCGTTTCATCGGGAAGCTCCTTTAAGTCAAACAGCCGCAGATCATGTATGTCGATATCAATCATAAATTGAGGGATACGCCCGGCATTTATGGAAAACATGTCGCTCAATGCCGCGCTCTCCGCATTCCCGATCTTAAGGAATATCAGCCGCCGCGTCATACCTCCGTTGACTGAATGCGCTTCATGCTGCATCACGGTATGCATGCCCTGATGGGCTTCGCTGAGATGGCTGAAGGGATGGAATATCCAGTCGGTGATCATGGAAATTGTGTGATGCTGTTTGTAGAGCTTCCAGTCGCCTCCCGTATCGGCTATGAGTCCCTGCATTATGTAATGAGGGGGCAGAAAATAGACGAGGTATTTATCGTTATCATTCAACCTTGTCCTGATCTCGTCCATCCGGAGGATGTCCGGCATGCGGTGCTCCATCTTGAATTTGTCGTCATCGAGGATGGACATGGCGACTACATTATTATCCGACCATATAGGAAGATGCGATATGGTATATGACCTCAGAAAAAAAGCTGATCCCGGGGCAAAAATTGAAAGCAGTACAAAAAGCGCTGTCCTGCCTCCTGCGCCCTGAGGCATGATCACCGTCTCGACCGGTTTTGGAAGAAACATCCCGGTGCGCTCCATATAAAGCCTGTAATCATCAGCATGAGAACGGAGCATCCTTCTCTCCTCATCACGTGAGAGGAAGTAATAAATCAGTACCATAGCAAGCCAGAGGACCACGACAAGGAACCTCGGCCAGAGAATCGAGAGACCCGTGCCTGCTATGGCAAGATTCAGATACTGCGGGTGTCTGATGAATGAATAAATCCCCCCTATGACAGCGCCCCTTTTGAGAAACTTGTTCAAATATATCTGTGACGCGCAAATAAAGAAGAGCGCCATGCCTCCGACAAAAAGCGCCGACCCCATGACACGGACGAATTTCAGAAACGCATCCGGGGGGACTACCATGTGGGGAAGAAAAAAGGCGCTCAGCCACCGCGTGGCCGGGTATTTGGCTATCTCAAGTAAGAAAGGGTTAAACACGGAATAGAAAAATCCCGCGAAAGGGCTTATCATTATTAATATTTCAAGGCCGATGATGAAGTAGAGCACAATGGCGCTACTCAGAATAGTCTTCTTCTTGTTCATATGAAACCTCCTCAATGTTTTAAGGTAACGGATATTCTGAAACTCCCCCTTTGGAAAAGGGGGACGAAGGGGGATTATGAAATAAAACCATTCATTCAAAAAATCTCCCCGCCCCCTCTTTTTCAAAGAGGGGTGATAACCATCCCGTAACTGAAAGGTTACTAACGCCTTAACGATTAAGGGCAGGAGGTTTGGTTGAAGGTTCCCTGAAATGGTCCGTGTTCATCCTAAACTTTAAGTTTGAAGATAGTGTGAAGAAATAACTCTATTCAGGATTAAAGATAACACCTGCTGCTTTCAGCCGTTCAATCCCTTTTATCTCTTCCTGCATCATCGGCAATTGAAATACAGGCAGATTGAATTTATTCCGGATTTCGCCTAAGTATTTCATCTGCATCCGTCTCCTGTTCCTGAAAAAGTCATTGACGCATACCTCTTCGGGCAGCACCATATTCGCCACCACAAGCTGCGTCTCTATCCCGGCATCTTTTAAATCAAGCATCGCCCGGTAGGATTCGAGGATTGGGGTGGATTCAGGATAGAGTACGAGGCAAAAGACAGACTGCTCTTTGCTTCTGAGGATTTTAATTATTTTCCCGAATCTGTTTTCTGTCTCTCTTTTTGTCTCCGCCGCTTCGGCAGTTGAGATCATCATCTCCGCCTGTTTCGCGTAATCAAAGGGAAGGTCGAGAAGCCTGAGCGTGTGTCCCGTCGGCGCGGTATCAAAGACGATTACATCATAAGCGCTGCTTTCTATGAAGCGGATGAATTTGTCGAATGCGGCCATCTCTTCAATGCAGGGAGAATTAAGCTCTTCCTCCATCGCGGCGATCATGTCTTCGGAATATTTCTCTCTCGCATCTTCAAGAATTCTATCTTTGTATTCAACAAAAGCCCTTTCCTGATCGATCATCACCGCAAAGAGATTTTCCGCAATCTCCGAAGGCTCATCATATATTTTCATGTCAAACACTTCCCCGATATGCGCTGCAGGGTCTGTAGTCACAATGAGTGTCTTGAATCCCTTCTCCGCTGTGTGCATTGCAGTGATGCATGATATGGTCGTCTTGCCTACGCCGCCCTTGCCGGTGAAGAAGATCGCCTTGGTGCCGTTGGAGGGAAGCAAGAGAGTGTCGATGTCTATTTTTAAAAATCCCCCCTTGCCCCCCTTTGCTAAAGGGTGGGTATATTTTTCTGTCTTTTGTTTTCTGTCTTCTGTCTTTTGCTTTCTACTCCCTGCCCCCTGCCCGCTAACCCCTTTTTTAAACATCTTTTGTTTTCCAACCCTTGCCCCATTTTGGAACAATTCCCCTGCTACGTCCTTCAATGCCTCTATCCCCTTCACTTCTCCGTCCCTTAAAAACATATACCGCTTCGGCTTCCTGATTTCCGCTTCCGTCCTGCTGATCGTCTTCTGCTGGGCCTCGTATTTCTTGCTGAAAAATTCAATATCGCAGACCTCTTCCGGCAATACCCCGTTTATGATTATTTCGCCTGATTTAATTCCTATAGTCTCAAGCTCCTTTGACGCTCTTATCGTTTCGTAAAGTGAGAGGTCCTCCGGACGCATGACAAAAATAAAATCAGTCCGTTCCGGATTTTTCAGGAGGGCGGTCGCCCTGTCATATTTGTCCTTTGATTCCCGGATAGACTGCACGGGACCAAGACATGTCTGGCCGCTGCCTTTTGCGGATTCCTCGATATGCTTTGACCAGTCAACGGGAAGTTCAAGTAATCTTATGGTATGTCCAGTTGGAGCGGTATCAAATACGATCACGTCATATTCATCACCCTCCATGAAATCAATGAACCTGTCAAAGGACGCCATCTCTGTTGTGCACGGCCCGCTGAGGTTTTCCTCCAGAGAAGCGATCACATCCTCAGGCATGACTTCACGAAACGGGCCGATGATGCGCTCCTTGTATTCCTTTGTCGCCTCATCGGGGTCTATCTCCATTGCATGCAGAAATCCCTTCAATTCACCCTCCCCCTCGCCCCCTCCCGTCAAGGGAGGGGGATTGTTTGATCCCCTCGCCCCCTGCGGGAGAGGGTTAGGGTGAGGGGGTTCAATATCTATCGGTGTTATCTTATGCCCTATCTCCTGTTCAAATACGTCCGCAAGATTGGAAGCAGGATCGGTTGTCACAATCAGCGTCTTCCTGCCTTGAAGCGCATGATGAATCGCTGTGGCGCAGGCCATCGTGGTTTTTCCAACGCCGCCTTTGCCGGAAAAGAAAATATACTGGGTCATTGATGTCCTTTCAACTGATTACAGTCAACGGCTTTTTTTTCAACGGCGCGATTCCTGATGCGCTGCACAATTCTTCATACAATGGATATTCCCCCGTCTTGAATACTTCTCCGTTTATCATTGTGACCGGCAATATTTTCTTGCCGTTCTTATGAAGCAAATCCGCAACCGTTTTGTTTTCAAGAAATGCCTTAGGCTGCTGCGCAAGGTTGAATCTTTCAACCTCTATCCCCTGTTTCTTCAATGTCAGCACGGTTTCATTCATTTTCACAAGAACAGGATCAATGCCTGGCCCGCAAAGTCCCGATGAACAGCACATCGCAGGGTCATATATTTCGATTTTCATTCCTTATTCCCTCCCTTTAAAAAGTCTTTGCTCCGTATTTTTTGCAAACCAGACAAGCACGAGCATAACAGGCACTTCAATCAGAGGGCCGATGACCGTTGCCAGCGCAACCGTTGGATTGAATGCGGTGATCGCTATCGCTATGGCAATCTCAAAGTCCCTGCCCGTGGAATTAAATCCTACGGCTACAGCGTCCTTGTAATTAAGCCCAAGTTTCCATCCTGTAAGATATACAACAACAAACATGATCCAGAAGAAGAGTGTCATGGGTATTGCAAGATGAGCAATTAACATGGGCTTTTCAAGGATCAGGTCGCCTTTTAAGGCAAACATCACAACAAGTGTGAATAAGAGTCCGATAATAGACATGGTGTCGAGATAGAATTTCAGCTTATGGAACCACTCCTCGCCGAATTGCTTCACTCCCAGAAACCTCGTCAGCATTCCAGCTACAAGTGGAATACCGAGATACAGGAGCACGCTTTCACCAACCACCCATACGTCAAATTTGACATCGCCCAGCAGGAGTTTTGCATATACAGGGATAAGGAGCATCTGTATAATGGAGTTCAACGCAACAAGAATTATTGCGAGCGGCCCATTGCCCGCCGAAAGGTAGGTAAACACAATAACCATCGCTATACATGGCGCAAGCCCGTATAAAACCAGTCCTGTATATAAATCTGTTTCACCGCTCAAAAATATCTTTGCAAGCAGGAGCATAAAAAACGGGGCAATTGCATAATTGGAAAACATAACGATGAGAAGTTGTTTGGGCGACTTTGCAGCCTTGCCCAGGTCCTCGAACTTTATGTTCGCCATTGCGGGATACATCATCATGAAAAGGCCGGCGACCACACCGAGAGCGAGGGTGTTGGGAATGCTGAATTCATATATGCCGTGAAATATTGATTTAATGGCGTCAATCGGCGGCGTGAGCTGAAAATTGGAAATCCCGTACAATTTGCCGATTGCAATGCCGATGACCATACTGACGATCACGAACACCGGCAACAGCCTGAAGTTGTGCAGCTTTTCAAGAACGTTTCTGACCATTTCCCTCTATCTCTTTTCCCCTGTATTACAAAACGCCTTTATATCTTTTTTGATCACTTCTCTTAATTTGTCCTCATCTTTCCGGATAATAAAATCATCCTTCAAAACGGAAGAAAGCACACTTAAAAAACTGCGGTTATATATATGCGCAGCATCTTCCGAAATCTTATAAAACGCCCACGTCCATTCTTTTCTCACTTCCACAAGCCCTGCGTTCCTGAGAATTCCGAGGTGTTTTGAAACGGTAGACTGACCCATTCCCAGCACGGACATAAGCTGACAAACGCACAACTCGCGATGTCCGAGGAGTTTCAATATCCTCACACGGGTCTCATCCGACAGCGCTTTCGATGCCTTGATAAAATCTTTCAGCATATATCAATTACTTTATCACGATATGGTGATATAAAATAACTCAAGCTTCCCTGTTTTGTCAAAGGACTGATTATTCCCAAATCCCGATATAGGATTTTGTCATTGCGAGAGAAGCGAAGCAATCCTGCTTTATTATGAGGAGATTGCCACGGTCGTATCGACCTCGCAATGACAGGCAAATAAAGGCATAATAATTTCTATATCGGGATTTGGGTTATTATTGGTATATGGCACTTTTTTATAAAAAACCGTAAAATACGTCAATGGAATTTAAAGACATCTGGGATATCCTTGTCAGAAGAAAATGGATAATCATCCAGGCTTTCATATTAGTACTTGCAACAACAGGTATAATTACTTATTTCCTGCCCCCGGTTTACGAAGCAAAATCTAAAGTTCTTGTAGAAAGCTCGGGAACTACGGCCACCATGCTTTCAAATCTCGGACTCCAGGACCTGTCTTCATTAATTGGAGAAAAGGGAGCAACAGACATCGGCACGAAAATTACCCTTATAAAGGTAGATCCTGTCATTAACGAAGTGGCAAACCGCCTTCAGCTTCGTGATGAAAACGGCGATATTTATACTGCTTTAAGGTTGGAGACAGCCGGAGTGCTTTATAAATTTCTTCCACGTCCCTATGTTTATGTTATGGAAGACATAGGGAGCAGCTCCATGACGGTCCTCGCAGATTCTGCATCGCTCGATGAGGCCATTCAGCTGGCGGACACAGTGGCTGAAATCTATGTTACGGAAACAAGGAAACAAAGACAGAGAGAGCTGATCGAAGCGGGTAAATTTATTGAAGATCAGATCGCTAATGTTAAAAAAGACTATTTTGATGCCCTGAATAGAGTAAATGAATTTCAGTTGACGAATAATTCCCTGGATACGGAAATAGAGATAAAAGTTGCCATTGAAAAGCTCGGCGAGCTTATGAAGCAGAAAGAAGACAATATTATCGACATAAGCGAGGCCGAGACCAAGCTGAGAATACTTAAGGATAAACTTGCAACTCAGGACGCTTCCAATATTTTCGCAGTAACAATTACGGAAAACGCACAGATCAGGGACCTGCTGAAGAGCTTATCCGACCTTCAGATTAAGCTTGCGGGTCTCCTTATTGAGAGAACCGCAGAACATCCCGAGATTGTCGCGGTCAGGAAACAGATTGAGGAAACCGATAAAATTATAAAAAGAGAATTGTCAATTTACAAGAATTTTTCTCCTGAAATGGTGTCCCTTGAACTTGAGCTGGAAGCGCTTAAGGCGCATTTGATCGGGGTCAACAGGAACATAGAAAAATATACAAAGCTTGCTCAGACCCTCCCGGTCAAATCGTCTGAAATGTCCAAACTCAAGCTGGCGCTTACTGCAAGCCAGAATATGTACAGTTCTCTTTTAGATACCAGTTTCAAGATAGGTGTTGCCAAGGCAATGACTGTTTCCGACGTCAGGATTGTTCAATACGCAAATCGTCTGGATTCGCTGAAACCAATAAGTCCCCAAAGGGTGCTCAACTTGATCGTAGGGGCATTTCTCGGGCTTATTTCCGGCATCGGACTGGCATTGTTCATTGACCATGTAGACACCACAATAAAGACATCGGATGACCTCAAGCCTTTTGAAAAACTTTATTATCTGGGGTCAATCCCGTACATGAAAAAGGACAGCCTGATATTTAAGCTCGATTCAAAGCATCCATCCGTAGAGACGTTTCGCACCATACGTAATTCATTACAGTTTGCAACCCTGAAGCCGCAGATAGGACCAATCCTTGTGACAAGCTGTGAGCCGTCCGCCGGCAAATCAACCACCGTCACCGACCTGGCGATATCTTTCGCACAAACAGGCAACAAAGTCCTTGCAATCGATACGGACCTGAGAAATCCGTCCCTCCATAAATTTTTTAATGTCTCTAACCAGAAGGGACTTACCACACTCTTGAGCAACAAGGCAACTACAAATGAAGTCATTATCGATACGAATGTTGAGGGAGTCCGTCTTCTTCCATGCGGACCGGTACCGCCCGATCCGGGGCTCTTTATTGAGTCGGAGGGCCTGAAAAAATATTTAGAACAACTTCGCGGCAGCTTCGATATTATCATACTGGATTCCCCTCCGCTGTTTATCGTTTCCGATGCAGTCATACTTTCCAAATTAGTGGAGGCCACTATCCTGGTCCTTGAAAGCGGGAGAACGGACAGCAAAGCAGTTTCTGAAGCCCAGGACCTTTTTGAAAAGGCGGAGGTCAAGAAACCCGGAGCAATCATCAATAAAGTCAAAAAGAAATACGGTAAATATTATTATTCAAGCTATTACAAAAACTATTACGGCAGCAAGGGGAGCAAATGACCGATATCCATACACATATACTCCCCGGGGTTGATGACGGAGCAGAAGACATTAAGGAATCTTTACAGCTTTTAAGGCATGCCGAAGAAGAAGGTATCCGCAGGGTAGTAACTACACCCCATGTTTACAATATTTCGGATATGATGCAGAGAGAAAAAATTGAAAATGCATTTAACCAGCTTAAGGAAGCGGCATTAATGGAGAATATCCGTATTACCTTAATATGGGGCGCTGAGTTAATGATAGATTACAGGATCATCAGTGAAATAGAGATGCTTCATTATTACACTATCAACAGGGAGGGAAGGTTTGTGCTTCTTGAACTGCCGATGCACGAGATCCCGCCATACACACAATCAGTGATTTATGAATTAATGCTGGAGGGGGTAACGCCTATTATTGCGCATCCCGAAAGAAATGCCTCTATTATAATGAATCATGAAAAGCTTGAGGAACTCCTTTTGAAGGGCGCAATGGCACAACTTAATGCAGGGAGTCTTTTAGGGGAATACGGGAACAAGGTGCGGAAGACATCGGAGCTTCTTTTAAAAAAGGGGTATATTTCATTTATTGGAAGTGACGTTCATTCGTATAGTAAAAACAGGGGGCCGATGTTGAATGCCGCAGACATCATGAGCAAATTTATTTCTGATGATGAAATTGAAAAGATTTTTCACTCCAATACCGACCGGATGGTTGAAAGTAAACATATTTTAAATAGAAGCTCTGCAGTTAATTGACACGGGAGAGTAAAAAGATATGACCAGAATCGGGAAAAATGCATTGTGCACTCTAATAATATCTGCTTCTCTGTTTTTCATGTCCGGCTGCAGTGACAATAATGTAAAACATACAATTGAAATGCTGAAGCAAAATCAAAACGAAGCAGTCAGGATAGACCTCATTCGCAGGATTTCTCTTGAGGCAAAAGATGGAATGCTCGAGAAATTGTTCCCCTTTTTATCCGACAGGGAAGAAATGGGGGCCACTGCAGATACACTTTTGGGATTTCTTGAAACAGGCTCGCTTGAAGTAAAAAAAGAAACTATAATCGCCGTCGGGGACCTTCAGGACAAGCGGGCCACAAAAAGCTTGATAAAGGTGATTGAGTCAGACGATAATGAGCTCAGAAAATTTGCAATAGAAGCGCTGGGAAAGATACGTGATAAAGAGGCTGTTCCGTTTCTGCTTTCATATCTGAATACTGAGGGTGATATCGGTTACGTGATCATTTGGGCGCTGGGCAACATAGGTGATTCAAGAGCGGTACCGGCATTAACTGCTCTGTTGAATCATCATGACAGCTATGTAAGGTATAATGCCTTCAATGCCTTGAAAGATATTAACAGGGGACCTTCATAACAAGGCTTTATCGTTAATCGAAAGCAGGAATTCCCTGAATAACAAAGGGGACAAACAACAGAGGCTGTGAAGATGGCAGCAGGAGGCATTAATAAGAATACTTTATCTTAATATATTAAATCCCACACATGGATCTACCTGCCGGGCAAGAAACCTTTCCAATCTCTTCTCCAAAGTTGCATTTGTAATTTATATTGAAGCCTCTCATGTAAAATCTTTTTTTAAGGGGACTTCTTCCTTCAGGCTTATGGAGATATCGTTTGACTTTCTCCGGCGCTCCATATCAACCGACTATGATGTCCTGTTCCTGCAGAAGACATGGATATTTACCTTTCCATGTGTGCTGGCTGCCAAAATCAGGGGTAAAAAAGTGGTGATGGACATGGATGACCTGGATTCTTTTTGGCAGCATAACCGCATAAAAACGGTTCTGACCATGCTGGGAGAGAAGGTAATGCCGTATTTTGCCGACGCCCTTACTACTCACAATAAATATTTAATGAGTTATTTGGAATCCCGCTTTAAAAGGCCGTTATTTCTGTTGCCCCAGGGCGTGGAAACAGGGCTGTTTGACCCCGCTCATTTTAACAGGGAAGAAGAAAAGAAAAGGCTCGGACTGACGGACAAAACCGTCTTATGTTTTTTAGGCTCCTTTACAGTCGGCAGCGCAAGGGACCTTGACGCTATCATAAAGGCCTTCTCTGAAGTTTCCCGTGAAATTGACGAGGCGGTCCTGATGATCATAGGCGGCGGCGGGCCTTTAGAGGAGGCTTATCTTAAAATGATAGAGGACATGAACATAAAATCGAAAACTATTGTTACAGGACATATGGACCAGGAAAATATTCCCGGATATCTGAGTGCCTGCGATTACGGGCTTATCTTTATGCGCAATGACCTGGCCAATCAAGTGAGAGTCTCCCTGAAATTAAGGGAATATCTTTCCATGGATTTGACGGTTATAGGACATGTAGTGGGTTCTTCAAAAGACGACTTGGGTAAACAGTGTTTCTTATGTGAAGAAAATGTAACAGATTTTGCCGAAACGATCAGGAAAGTGATAAAATACAAACTCAAACATAATACAACCCATGAATTTGTCAATAATAAATATGACTGGAATTCATTTTTACCTCATGTAAAAAACTTTTTAAATACTATTCACTGAATTAAACCATAAACGTGTTTTCTGTCCTGAAACATTCGCTGTTGCAGGTTATGAATATTTGGAAAAACAAATCATGTAATTCATGGTGTTCATCTTTATCCAATGGAGAATAAATGAAAATTGCATTTGTGGACGGACCCTGGCCTGGTCATGGCCATCGTACCCAGCGGTGGCCCCATAAAAATCCGGGGGGGAATATTAATCCGCCTCCGCTGTTTCAGATGTATGCGGCATCGGTTGCAAGACAGAAAGGCGCGGAAGTCAGGCTTTGGGACTCCCCGGCACAGGGATACGGATATGAAACATTGATGGGCGAACTTACTGGGTTTGCGCCACAGATAGTAGTCCTCAATACCAGCACAACCAGTTTTGACCATGATCTGAAATGCATCCGTCTCATAAAAGACAAGTTGGACACGTTCCTGGTTGCAGTAGGACCTCACGTCACCGCGCTGTACAAATCCGTTATGGAAGACGTTCGTGAACTTGATGCAATAGCCCTGGGCGAATACGATGAAACCATAGCTGATATTGCCGGGAACCTGTCCGATTTGACAGTGGTCCCCGGCATAGTTTTCCGTAAAGGCAAAGAGATACTCATTACAAAAGAACGTCCGCTTATTTCAGATCTCGACAGCCTGCCTTTCCCTGCGTGGGACCTGGTGGACATTAATCTTTACTGGGAATCCACTTTTCCAAAGAGCCGGAAACCCGTTGCTACACTTATGAGCAGCCGCGGCTGTGCTTTCCGCTGTTCTTATTGTCTATACCCCCAGGTCCTTTTCAGGCACAAGCTTCGTTACAGGAAAATAGAGCGGGTCATAGACGAGATCGACTGGCTTGGGAAAAATTCCGGGGCGCGTTTCTTTTATTTTGAAGATGACAACTTCACCGGTTCATGGAAGCGGGTGGAGTCTTTTTGCAATAAACTTCTCGAGCAAAAGAAATCCATACACTGGGCATGCCTGTCACGCATAGACGGGGTCACTGAAGAAAGACTGCGGCTGATGAAGAAGGCGGGATGCTTCCTTATTAAATATGGAATTGAATCAGGGGTGCAGGACACGCTCGATCATATTTCCAAAAAAACGAGTCTTGAGAAAATAGAATACGCCTTTAAACTAACAAATAAAGTCGGTATGATGACCCACGGGACCGTAATGATGGGCGCACCGAATGATACTATGGAGTCCATCAGACAGACGCGGAATTTTGTCCGCAGGATTTCACCTGATTCGGTGCAATTCAGCATATGCACGCCCCTGCCCGGCACAGAATTCTGGGACGAGTGCGTCAAGGAGGGCTGGCTCGACTATTCGAAATGGGAGGATTTTGACGGTGTCTGCGGAGGGACCCTGAATTATCCTTCTTTAAGCAAAGAAAAGATCCATAAGGCAATAAAAGATTCATACCTCCATTATTATTCATCCGTTCCCCATATACGCCAGAGGCTCAGGAGGCTGATTTTCGGGCCGGAGCGTTTTTCCCAGTTTATACGAAATTTCTGGCTGTTGAGAAGGCTGTTTTCCGTTCTAAGGGAAAAAGCAGGCGAGAGATTTGCGAGGTCCAGATGAGACAGGTTGTCGTACTGGGGCTGGATGCGGCAACACTGGAAATAATAAACCCACTGATGGAAGAAGGCCTGTTGCCTAATTTCCAATCTATCTGCCGGCGGGGAGTTCACGGCGCACTGAGATCGACACTTCATCCTTTAAGCCCGCCTGCATGGTCCTCTTTTATAACAGGCAAGAATCCCGGCAAACATGGAATCTATGATTTTGTGGTCCATAAACCCGGCTCTTATGAATTGCTGTACACAAACGGAGGCATGCGCAAAGGTAAATCTTTATGGCGGATATTGTCGGATGAGGGGAAAAAAGTCGCTGTAGTAAATGTACCGATGACGTATCCCCCGGAGAACGTTAACGGGGTCATGATTTCTGGTTTTGATTCCCCCGGAGTTGATTCCGACTTCATCCGTCCCGGCTCGGTATACAAGGAAATTACGAGAGACCTCGGTACTTATCTCCTGAGAGATTATCCCCAGGGACATACACCGGCGAGTTTTATTGAACATATTGAAGAACTTTTCGAATTTCACAAAAAGCTGACTTTTTATATATTGGAAAATTATGAATGGGATTTTTTTATGATCGTATTCAGCGTCCTTGACATAGTCCAGCACGGTTACTGGCAATACATGGACCCGGCCTTTACAGGTATTTCCGCAGAAGACAGAAAAAAGTTCGGGAATGTCATCAGAGACTTTTATATAAAGACAGACGGACTGCTGGGAGATCTGCTCGAAAAGGTGAAAGACAAGAACCTGATCATTATGTCCGACCACGGCGCAGGGCCCTGTTACAAGGCCATTTTCATAAATAACTGGCTGAAGGACATCGGATTATTAGAATACAAGAGAAGCAGTAGAGATGGTAATGTTTCGTCGGGAATTAAAGACATGGCATTTAATGTTCTTGCGCAAATCCATTACCAGATTAAAAACAGGGTCTCTCCCGAAGGACTGGAACGGCTGAAGAGGGCATTCCCCGGTCTGCGTCACAAGGTGAAATCAAGACTTGTTTTTGGTGAAATCGACTGGGACCGCACCAAAGTGTATTCCTTTGGAAGAGAAAGCACCAATCTTTTTATAAACATGAATGGAAAATTCCCAGGGGGAATTGTGATGCCCGGCAGAGAATACGACGAGCTGATTTCTTTTTTAAAAGAAAAACTGATGGAGCTCAGGGACCCTGACAGCGGAGAGCCTGTTGTAGAAGGAATTTACAGAGGCAGTGAAATATACCACGGCGAGTCCATGGAGTCAGCTCCGGACCTTTTGATTACCTGGAGAAACAGCGAATATACATCCTGGCCGGGATACAACGACCGGAACAGAAAGATTTTTGAAACCAGCCTTGACCACAGTGATTATTCGGACTGGTCCCAGTTGCAAAAAGGCGGCAACCACAGACCCTATGGCATAGTCTTCATGGACGGGGAAGGCATTAAGCGTAACGAGGTAATTAACAGCGCGAGGATCATCGATCTTGCCCCTACAATTTTATACTGGATGGGCTTGGCTATTCCTGACGATATGGATGGAAAGGTCTTGCTGGATGCCTTTGATGATGCTTATAAAGCAGGAAACTCCCCCCAAAAAAGCGCAACTGCCGGGCTCCAGCCTGCTGATTCTTCAGAAACGATATATTCTGAAGAAGAAAAAAAAGCTATTGAAGAAAGATTGAAGAGCCTCGGTTATGTCTGATAAACAAAAAGTTCTGGTTATAGGGATTGACGGCGCCACATTTGACCTGATCGGCCCATGGATTAGAGAAGGTCATCTGCCGAACCTCGGCAGGATGATGAAAAAAGGGACGTCCGGCGAGCTTCAATCCACTCCTCTTTCCAACAGCGCACAGGCTTGGTCCTCTTTTATTACGGGAAAGAACCCGGGCAAGCACGGGATATACGACTTTTATGAGCCACGCAGCGACAGTTACGGGGTTCGCTTTATAAATGCAAGTTACCGCAAGGGGAAAAGCCTGTGGAAGCTGTTAAGCGAAGCAGGCAGAAAAGCCGGTGTGATAAACGTCCCCATCACATATCCCCCGGAAACTGTCAACGGCTTCATTATACCGGGGCTTGACTCCCCCGGAATGGGTCCGGACTTCGTCTATCCGCCCGGGCTGATGGAAGAATTAACCGAGCACGTGGGCCAATATATACTGGAGCCGGGAATATGGGGAAACATTCGCCAGGGCAAGCCCGACCTTGCCTTGCAAAATCTTTTAAAGATGGTGAAGGCAAGGACCGCCGCTGCAACATATCTTATGACCCATAAAGAGTGGGACTTATTTATGGTCGTTTATACGGCCAGCGATAAAGTGCAGCACCATTTCTGGAAATACATCGATCCTGATCGCCCTGAATCGAAAGTCAAGACTGCATATAGTGATGCCATATTTCAGGTCTATGTGGAGATAGACAGGGGGATCGGAGAGATGATTAAACAGGCTGGAGATGCGTCTGTTATAGTCATGTCGGACCACGGAGCGGGTCCTTCGACCAGAAAGACCATGTATATAAACAGATGGCTTTCTGCTGAAGGATTTCTTACCTTTAAAGACGTTCATAAATCCGCAGGCGGTTTCGGGCATTTCAAATATTTACTTGTGGACAGGACAAACAACTGGCTGAAGAAGATGCTTCCGAGGGGCGTAAAAGAAAGGCTGCTGCGTCTTTTTCCGAGGTTGCGCGACAGGGTGGAGTCCATGCTGTTTCTTCCCGGAATTGAGTGGAAAAAGACCGCCGCTTATTCCAGGGAAAATCACCCGGCAATTTATATCAACACCAATGGCAGAGAAATAGACGGCACTGTCAGTCCGGGGGAAGACTACAATAAAGTGCGAAACAGGATTATTGAGAGGTTAAAGGCCCTCAGATGCCCTGATACCGGAGAACCGATAGCAGGCAGAATATACACCCGCGAGGAGCTTTTTAACGGCCCCGATTCCATGAGGGCGCCTGACATAATATTCGAGTGGAATAAATATCAATATGTACACAGGCCGAGCGGAAGAGGGAACAATAAAGACTTTCTCGAAATATTGAAGGATGATGATCTGCTTAAATCGGAAAATTACAACAGGCCCAGCGGCATTCACAGAGATTACGGAATATTTGCAGGCTCGGGAAAAAATCTCGGCAAAACAAGGACAGTCGAAAATATAAACATTTATGATATTGCCCCTACGATTTTATATCTGCTGGGGGTCCCGGTCCCGGAAGACATGGACGGCCGCATTATTGAAGATGCAATTGACGACGATTATTTAAAACAGAACTCTCTGGAAAAAATATCTTCTTCCGTATCGGATGGACAGTACCAGCATGTTTTTGATGCAGACGAGGCAAAGGTAATTGAGGACCGGCTGAAGGGGCTGGGTTATATCGATTAATTCGCAGACAATATAAAAAACTTATGAAACCCGGTGTAAAAATCGTAAAAAACATCATTGCGTTAATAAGCGGACAGACTTACGGACTTATAATGAACCTTCTGTCTATCGGGATGGTTGCCCGGTACCTCCCCCTGAATGAATTCGGCGACTATGGATATGTCCTGGCCATAAGTATGACATACGCAATTATTATTGATATGGGAACAAATCAAATTATGATTCGCGAGATAGTCAGGAGGAAGGATCTTACCGGGAAAATTTTTTCTGCATGTTTCATGTTAAAGGCCTTTTTTTCAATTATCGGTTTCTTGCTGATTGTAATTACTGTTCATTTAACATCTGACAGCCGGCAGGTTTTAAATTCGGCATATATCTGTGCGCTGGGAATCGGGTTCTTTATGATGGGGGACCTTTTTGAAGACAGTTTTAAAGCATATGAGAAGATGAAGTATAATGCGTACCTCAAAATTATTGAGGAGACCAGCTTCATTGCCGGTATTTTTACCGTAGTATATTTTGATTTCGGAGTATACGGGGTTTTTTCCGCCCAGCTTCTGACATATGCGATCAGATTCGTGACCGGTTATATAATGGTCTCAAAAAACTTTTTTTCACCGCGTATAACCTGGGACCTGCCGACTATAAAATGGATATTAAAAGAGTCTTATCCCATAGGGATCAGCAAAATTTTCAGGAAGATAAGTCTTCGCATAGATACAATATTGCTCAAGATCTTCAGGACGCGGGAGGAAGTAGGTCTGTATCATGGCGTATACCGCATTATTATTGTCGCCCAGTTTATTCCAAGGAATATAACTGATTCCATCTTTCCATTATTTTCCAAATATACGGATTCAAAAGTTTCCCTGAATGCTGCATTTGAGAAGTCTTTTAAATATATTTTCATTGTAGTTCTTCCGTTGATTTTCAGTGTTTTTTTAATGTCGGATAAAATTGTGACTATGATTTTAGGCAATAAATTTTCAAGTGCATCTCCGCTCTTACGGCTATTAGTATTAGTATGGATTGTTACTTTTTTCAGTATCTTGTGCAATAAAATGCTTAATGCGTCAAACCATCAAAAACTTGCGACTATCGCTACAGGAATATGTTTAATCGTCAATGTGATATTGGACCTTGTCCTTATCCCCGGATTTGGTTATATGGGGGCCGGTATCGCAACCTGTGCGGCGGAAGTCGTTTTGTTTACAGTCAGCTTTGGCTTTGTTTATAAATACGTATGCAAGGTCAACATCCTGAAAGTAATTATCAAACCTCTTCTATGTGGCGGCATCGCAACGATTTCGGGGTTGTTTTTTACGAATGGTCTCTCTCATTATGCCTCTGTAATCGGCATCATAACGAGTTGTACTGTTTATATGCTGTTGCTGATTGTCCTGAGTGTAGTTGAAAAAGAAGAGTTAATTATAATGAAAGAAGTGGTTTACAGCGCAAAGAATAAACTCTTTAAAACAGCTTCCTTAAAAGTGTAGCCGGGTCAACTTTATTCATGAAAAAACAAAATAGAGTAATTGTCATAGGACTGGACGGAGGGACTCTGGACCTGATCGATCCCTGGATGAGCGCAGGGCATCTTCCAAACCTTAAAAAAATATCCGGATCGGGTGTCAAGGCCCCTCTTCGATCGGTTATTCTTCCATTTACTCCTCAGGCATGGAGCTCTTTTATGACGGGAGTAAACCCGGGGGTCCACGGCATTTTCGGCTTCAAGGAGATAAAACAGGGGACCTATGGCTTTCAGTTTGTCAACCACAAAAAAATGCGGGTCAAAAACATCTGGAATTTATTAAGTGAGGCAGGGAAGAAGGTAATTTCAATTAATATTCCGATGACGTATCCTCCTGAGCCGATTAACGGCGTAATGATTTCCGGAATGGACGCGCCCGGAGCGGAATCCGAATTTGTTTATCCTGCAGAGCTTAAAAAGGAAATATTCAATATAGCGCCCGGTTATACAATACATCTCCACGTCGGCGCCGGCTATCTCGATTCCGACAGCAAGCGCAGGGCCGGATTAAAAGGTCTTATGGACATGGTGGAAAACCGTGAAAAGATTGTTCTCCATTTTCTGGAAAAATATGAATGGGATTTTTTTGCGGTCAACTTTGCTGCAACCGACCAGGTGCAGCACCATTACTGGGAATACATGAATAAGGAAAGTGAATTCAAAGATGCCGTTCTCAGGATATACAAGCGTGTTGACGAGGCCGTCGGGCGGATAACCCGGAAACTTGATGACCGGACCACTCTGTTTATTATGTCTGATCACGGGGCAGGACCGGCTTCCGACCGGGTCTTTTTTATAGACGAATGGCTGAGACAGAACAGATACCTTGAATTTGCATCAAGGTCGCCGCTTAAAGGCGCCGTGAGGCAAACTGTCCGTTTGGCGCTGGACACCCTTTCCAGGAATATTTCATCAAACGCTAAAGACGGTCTGATGAGAAAATTCCCCGGCCTGAGAGTACGTTCCCAGGGGTTTATTCGCCGCTCACTGATTAAATGGTCTGACACCCAGGTTTTTTCCGGCGAGCATCCCGCTACTTTAAGGATTAACCTGAAGGGCCGGGAGCCGCAGGGGACCGTTGCCCCGGGGAAAGAAAAAGACGAGCTTTGCAAGAAGCTCATTGACGAGCTGGAGAGTCTGGTAATTCCTGATACGGGGGAAAGGCTTGTCGAAAAAGTTTATCGTCGTGAAGATCTTTATCACGGCCCCTGTACCGGGATTTCACCCGACCTGTACATCATAACCAGGGATTTCTCGCATCAGGTCAGGGGAGGACCATATCCTCCGGGCCTCGGGTATAAAAAAGTGATTGAAAAAAAGAACCACCGTGAATTTTTCGTTAACGGAGTACATCGTATGAATGGAGTGTTTATGGCGCAGGGGCCTGATATTGTTCCCGGTCTCTGCTCTCAGCATTTCAGCATAATGGACCTTTTCCCTTCCATCCTGTACTGTATGGGGCTGGAAATTCCCCTCGGTCTGGACGGGAAAATACTGGAATCCATCTTTGATAAGTCTTTTATGGAAGCTAATCCCGCAAAATACATGGAACGGGACATCGCCAAAGCCGGCAATCCGGATGGACCGACTTATGAAAGCGATGAAGATTCCAGAAAGATAGAAAAGTCCTTAAGAGGGTTGGGATATCTGGATTAATTTATGACTGATCATAAAACGAAATTAATGGTCATCGGCCTGGATGGAGCAACATATGATCTGGTCCTGCCCTGGATCAAACAGGGGGAACTGCCGAACCTTGAAAAGCTTATTAATGAAAGCGCATGGTCCCCGCTGGATTCCACGCGCCCTCCCCTCACCTGCCCTGCATGGCCGGTTTTTTATACCGGAAAAAACCCCGGCAAGATAGGTGTCATAGATTTCCTGGGAGGCGAAGACGGCGAAAAAATAATTTCATACAACGATATTAAAGGACTTGCATTCTGGGACGTGGCCGCCCGTCAGGGAATGAGATCTATCGTCATCAATGTCCCGATTACATATCCGCCCAGGATTGAAAACGGAATCCTGCTTTCCGGGATGCTCACTCCCCAGGGTAAACCTTTTTGCTCCTCAGAGGAAGTCATGAACAATATATCCGCTAATGTGGGGGAATATATTGTTGACCTGGATATCCTTACTTTAAGTTCTTTTGATCGCAGCAACTCCCTGAAATTGTTTTACTTCATGACGGAACAGCGTTTTAAGACCGCCATGTTTTTAAAAAATACACAGCCTCACGACATAATGGTTGTTGTATTTCAGGGTACGGATATAGTTTGTCATCGTTTGTGGAACAACCCAATGGAGGTCCTGAAGGTTTACAGGTTAATGGACAAGTATATAGGTGAACTCTCAAAAGGTGTGGAATATTTGATGTTAATGTCGGACCATGGTTTTGCCGGCTATGAACGCGGAGTCCGTATTAATCAGGTTTTATTTGAAAGAGGTGACTTGCAGCGCAAAAAGGCCGCTTATGATTCCGGCTTTACACACGGTTCGAAAGAGATATTGGAACATCGCTTCGGCGGTGATAAAGATAAAGGCCTCGATGTTATTAAACGTATCAATAAACTGGTATGGTATTCGGGTATTAACAGGTCATTCATAAAGAAATTGATAAAAAACGAAAAACTTCTTGAGAGACTTAAAAACATCGCGCCGTCAGTTACGAAAAAGTTTATTCCTCCCGACAGGTTTATAGTAGACCGTCAGAAATCCGCAGCTTACCTTCATTCGTCACGAACGAGGTCTATCTGTATTAATAACGATAATATTCCGTCCGGTATGTCGCCAGATTCATACAGGAAGGGACTGATTGATGATCTACTGTCATTGAAAGATCCGGAAACGGGAAAACAGATCATTCCCAGGATATATAAACGCGATGAACTTTACTCCGGACCCTTTAAAGATAATTTCCCGGACCTTTTTATAGAAACTGACCCGACTTATACCGTTCGAGGGAATTTTGGGCGATCTGTTATTGAAAAGTTCCATGCTCCCAAATCCAGTCATGCTCAGGACGGGGTGTTTCTTTGTAACGGGCCCGGTATAAACCCGGGACATTATGCCCCCCACATCAGCATTCACGACCTGGCCCCTACCATACTGTACCTGCTTGGTCTTCCGGTCCCCAAAGACATGGACGGTAAAGTTCAGCTCGACCTCCTGGACAGTTCTGCAAGAAAGCAAATAGAATATATAGAGCAACCCTCTCACATCAGCGAAGATACATCTATGAGCCGGGAAGAGGAAAATGAAATAATGAATAAGCTCAAGGCAATCGGTTATATGGAATGAAAATCGGGAGAACATTATATGAATGAACAAAAAGTTTTTATTCTCGGTCTGGACGGCGCGACATTCGACATCATCAATAAAATGCTTGAACAGGGTGAACTGCCGAATTTCAGGAAAGTCATGAAGAAAGGGTCTCACTGCGCCCTGAATTCAACGTTCCTCCACCATTCTCCTCCGGCGTGGACTTCGTTTTCAACCGGCAGGGACCCGGGAAAACACGGCATTCTCGGTTTTATACAGATGGCAAATAACGCATACGGACTACAACTGGTCAACGGGATCGACAACAGGTCCTCAACCATGTGGGAGGAACTGACCAATGAAGGCAGGAAGGTCATAGTTATGAATATCCCTATGACGTACCCTCCAAAACCTGTTAACGGCATCCTGATCAGCGGATTGGATACGCCAAGTTTAGATGTAGATTTTACATATCCTAAAAACATAAAACAGGAGGTCCTTCAAAATGCGCCGAATTACCAGATCAATCTGCACCTGGGAGGATATTTATATAACGATAAGAGGAAAATGAAAGGGTTGAATATTATCCATGAAAATATTGAAAGCCAGAGAAAAACCGTCCTGTACCTTATGGAGAAATATCCATGGGACATGTTTGCAGTCCGCTTTAACAGTCCGGACAATGTTCAGCACCAGTATTGGGCGTATATGGACGAAAAACATCCGGAATATAATCCCAGGGCTGACAGGAAACTGAAAGACGCTATCTTCGGAGTATATCGCAAACTGGATGAGGTAGTAGGTGAAATCTATTCCCGGCTGGAGTCCGCAAATATAAATTTGATTATCATGTCCGATCACGGGGCCGGGCCGCGCGTCGGGAAATCCATTTTTGTTAATGAGTGGTTGAAAGATATGGGTCTGCTTAGTCAAATCGGGAAAGAAAACAAATCAAGCTTCAGACGGTTATTGGATGATACAAAGTTTTTTGTCAAAGGGAAAATACTTTCATTTTTCCTGAAGAGCATCCCGCCGCATATCAAGGCCAAATTAACCGAATTGGTCCCGTGGGCGGCAGCTAAAACAGCCAACTACCTGCGCTTTTCAGGACTGGACTGGGCAAATACAAGAGCGTTCATGGGTGAAGTTGAGGGCATCCGCATCAATCTGAAGGGTAAGTATCCCCAGGGCATAGTTGCAGAAGAAGAATATGAAAAACTCCGGGACAAGATCATCAGCAAAGCCAAAATGCTCAAAGACCCGGAAACCGGCAACAATGCGTTTAAGGGAGTATACCGCCGGGAAGAGGTTTTCAAAGGAGACTGTACAGTCAATTTTCCCGATATTGTTTTGAAACCTAATGACCTGTATTACCTGAGTCCGAAGTTTTTCCGCCGCAATGAAAAGAAGCCCGGAGTATATCTGGCGAATGACACGCACTGGCGTAAAATTTCCGGGTCCCACAGCCAGCACGGTATTTTCATAATCACCGGGCCGGATGTTAAACCTGACAATCAGATCGATGCCGCCGATATAATAGATATCTTTCCTACGGCTTTTTATCTTATGGGCGTTCCTGTATCGGATGACGTTGACGGCAAGGTGTTGTATAAATGTTTTAATGAGAATTTTGTAGATTCCAGGAAAGTTAAATTCAAAAAGTCGGATACAAAGACAAAGAGCGACGGTTCAGACATATATTCAAAAGAAGAACAGGATGAATTAATGAAAAGCCTGAAAGGATTGGGATATATCGGGTGAGGGAAGGAACAACAGGGCATACATTTCTGGTACTGGGTGCGGGGCTTAGCGGTCTGTCCTGCGGCATCGGCCTTCTCGAAGCCGGGCATGATGTCACTATTCTGGAAAAAGAACAGTCTGCCGGCGGACTATGCCGCAGTTTCAGGGCAAACGGATTCACATTTGATTATGGCCCTCATTTTCTTTTTGGACCCGGAATCAAAACTGCATTAAAAGAGAATATTGTCCCTTCGTTCGATATTCCCCTTATCAACCGGAACGGGGAACGTATATTGGCCCGGGACCGGCTTTTTAAATTCCCGTTTGAACCCAAAAACATATTGAAGCACATGGAAAAGACCCGCATGCTGCCGGTATTAATAGACTTGGTGGCGTCTCACAGTTTCAGGAAAGCAGTACCGGCCTCAAATCTTGAGGAATGGATCATCAATGCAGTCGGCAATAAAATTTATGATTATATTTGTCTGTCGGACTATGTGAAAAAACTGTACGGGCTGTCACCCCGGGAAGTTTCCCCGAAGTGGGGAGAGCAGAAATTAAAATTTCTGTCCCGCTGGCGCAATAATAGTTTGCTGGTGATGGCATTGAATGCATTGAAAGAGGACAAAAAGCTGCAAAAGCAGATTGTTTCATATCCCCCGTCAGGAATTGACGCAATTCCCGGAAAGCTGGCAGAACGATATGCAGAGCTTGGCGGCAAAATAATATTCTCATCGCCTGTAGCGGCAATCCGGGAAAGGCACGACTGTGTGGAAGTGACCGGTCTGAATAACCGGACATTCAGCGCAGAATACCTGATTTCTTCCATTCCCCTTACTGAACTGCTTAACAATACTTCTTCCGGCTCTGATAAAATCAACTCCGGGCTTATTATGCAATTAAGACACAGGAAAACGGTTTTTTTCCTCCTGTATTTTAATGCACCCAGGGTGATGAATTATCAATGCATCTATTTTACTCAACCGGATTATTTGTTCCGCAGGGTGACGGAATTCAGGAATCTGAGCTCGTCGATGTCCCCTGCAGGCAAGTCTTCGCTATGTGTTGAAGTTACCTGTAACGAAAAGGAAGTAATTGATACTTCACTGGACAAAGTCCATGCGCTTTTAAAGCAGTTGGACAAAAGCGGTCATTTCAATATTAAAGATTTTTCACATTATGATATATTGGATGTCCCTAATACTTACCCTGTATATACGGTTGATTATATGGACGTAATTAAAAAGGCCCTGGATTGTCTCAAGTCCTATAAGCGGATAATTTCCTTTGGACGGCAGGGACTGTTTTTTTACAATACGATGAACAATTCCATAATGCAGGGCTACGCTTTGGGGCAGAGCTTTGGAAGCAAGCATGATTTTTCCTGCATTAAAGATGATCATTACAATAATCATGCGGCACTTTTAAATTAATTTTTCGGAATTTGGAGGCATAAACGCCTGTGTTAAAGCCAAAGATAAAAAAGACGATCAGATTTTTCAAAGGTTATATACATAACCGCAGTCTTGTGAAAAAGAAAAAAGGGGTCACCATTGAGAGCATCGATATCTCCCGCCTGAATAAATCAAAAATTATTCTCATGGGCATCGACGCACTTACATGGGAAATCATAAATCCTCTTATAAAAGACGGGAAGCTGCCGCATATCAGCTCTTTGATGCAAAAGGGAAGCTATGGGCCTTTAAAGACTTTATGTCCTGCCTTGTCACCGGAACTGTGGAGCAGCATCGGCACAGGCAAGCTGCCGCGCAAACACGGTATTGAAGGTTTCGTGACAAAAGACCCGGTGACAGGAAAACTTGTTCCTTATACGTCCAATATGCGAAAGAGCAAGGCGGTGTGGGAAATTTTGGGCGACTATCAAAAGACGGTCGGCGTGGTTGGATGGTGGAACAGCTGGCCGGCGGAGCCTGTTAACGGCAACATGGTCTGTGGTATTTTGGGCTATAAAGTAAAAGACCTCGAAGGAGTAAAAAGAAACAAAAAAGCAACCGCTGATTCATCGGACGAATTTGTTGAGATGACACGTAAATCGAGGCTTAGAACATCTTCATTTGAAAAACAGACATATCCTGAATCTCTTTTTGAGAATGTTAAATCATTTATTCGGCCCAGTGAAAAAATTGACGACGTCCCTGCTTTTTTAAAGAACATCCGGAGCAATCCGGAAGCTCTGTCGGAGATTGAAAAAGACAGTCTGAGACTTATAACCGGCGTGTACAATATTGATCGTTCATATAAAGAAATTGCGCAATATATCAGCCGGCAATCAAATCCGGATTTTCTGACTTTCTATATGGCCGGTATAGATGTTGTCGGACACAAGTACTGGGCGTACATGGAGCCTGAGAGCTTTTCCACGCATATCAACAAAGATAAAATAGACCGTTACGGTATGCTCATTCGTAATTATTACAGGTATATCGATGAAACAATCGGTGAATTTTCAAATGCCGCTGATGAAGATACAATAATAGCCGTGGTATCAGATCACGGCATGTCGCGGAATGAACGTACTTTCAGAAAAACCGGGATCAATTCCGCCAGGCATTTCAACGAAGACGGGATTTTCATATTTGCAGGCCCGGGGGTCCGAAAAAATAATCATGTGCGCAGTCTGTCATCAGTATTGGACGTTACCCCCTCGATTTTAGCATTATTGGGATTGCCGGTCGCCCTCGATATGGACGGCGATGTAATACATGATATCCTGACCCCTGAATTCAAATCGCAGCATTCTGTAAAATATATAAAAAGTTTTGGTGACCGGAAATACAGCAGCACGCCTGTTGAATCGCCGGTTGATGATGAAATAAAGGAACGGCTGAGGAGCCTGGGCTATATCGAATAATTCCGTGTTAAAAGATAATGTTCAGCAATAGCTTAATCACATATTCCCGTGAACGCGTGTGGATTTTAATACTCGCCGTATCACAGATAACTCTGGGTATCTTTTCTGCTGTTATGCCCCTGCAATATCTCCCTCTTGTGTTTAGCCCCCTTTTGTTAATAGCGATATATTACAGACCGCTTATCGGGTATCTCATACTCGTTTTTTTTCTGCCGAATTACGGGATAGACCTTTTCAAGATAGGGGGACAAGCCGATGTCAGCTTGCTGGAACCGGCCGTATTTATAGCCTTCATAGGATTTGTCTTCTTTATTACAAAAGAAAGAAAATTAAACTTATCAATAACTGAAGTGGAATTTGCCATGTTCTTACTTTTCTTATGGGCGGCATTTTCCATCATCTGGACCCCTGTCCCGATAAGGGGAATTCAGCAGACCATTAAAATTTTAATCGGATTTTTCATATATTTCCTCTCAATAACCCTAATTAAGGACAGGCAAAATTTCAATGCCGTAGCCGGAGCATGGATAGTTATGGGGTTGGTTATTTCAATCCTCGGGGTTTACGAAACATTCACTACAGGCTTCCAGTCGGCGGCCTCCTACAGCTTTACATCCGGGTACGATAAAATACATAAAGATGTCCGTACGACGGCAATGTTTGAAGGAGCGGACATGGTAGGGTTTCTGACATCGCTGGTAATCGTCCTTAATCTTACTTATCTTGTGTTTCTCCCCCGGGGGAAATGGAAGAACCTGCTGTTAATTATTCTTCCTCTCGCCTTATTTACTCTGATAACCGCAATGTCAAGGAAGAGTTTTGTGGCCTTGTTCGGCGCACTGATCTTCATGCAATTTATGCTGAAGAAGAAATTTCTTAAAAAACTGTTCCCTGTCCTCCTTATCAGTTTCCTTGGCGGCATCGCTGCCATCCTGTATGCCGGGACATACGGTTTTTGGGAGGCCCTGTCTGAAAGAGTTATGTCGCTATTCATGCCGGTTGAAGAATCGATCAAATACAGGTTGATGGCATGGGCCGTAGGCGTTGATATGTTTACTAACTCACCTTTAATCGGCAGAGGGTTGGGTTCTTTTTACCGGGAATCCCTGTTAGCAGGATCGCAACTTAATTTCCCTCATAATTTCTATATCTTCATACTCTCGGAATTAGGGCTGGTCGGCCTCTTTTTTCTGCTCTTCTGGTGGTTCCAGCTCGGTTCAAGCTTTGTAAGATTATTCAGAAATTGCACAAATGATGAAACAAGGACAATAGCCGTCGGTCTGATAGCAGGACTTATCACAATCGCCCTGCATATGGCATTTCGCTCGTTTAGTCTCACGGACCCGACTTTCTGGGGGTATATAGGATTGACCTCGGCTTTCCTGAAAATAAATTCCCGGAGGACAGGATAATACGGCCATGAAAAAAACGACGTCTTTCGTAATAGCTTCAATATTTCTGATGTTATCATTCATTGAAACCCTGCCCGCAGCAGAAATTGATATAAACCAGGTCATATGGAAAACCGCTTACGGCAAACTTGAAGCAGGCGCCCGTGAAAGTTTGGTCCTGGGCGGAGCGGATGGCAATATTTATGTCCTTAATGACAAAGGAGAAGTGCTGCTGAAACGTAATCTCGACGGCATACCTTCCGATATTGTTACTGCAAATATGGATGGCGCTCCAGGAGATGAAATCGCTGCTTCAGTTATGGACAAGGATGGTAATATCTATATGCTTGACGGCAAGTTGAATCCCGTTTGGAAATATAATGATGGTCAGACATTTTTTTCTGTAGGGGCAGGTGATATTAATAATGACGGCGAAATGGAGATTGTCGGGGGGACTTCATCCGGAAATATTTATGCCCTGAGCTGGAGAGGGGACCTCCTCTGGAAAAAAAATATTTCCGATAACTCTTCCATCAGTGCGGTCGCTGTCGGCAATATCAGCAGTAATCAGGGTGACGAGATTGTGGTGGGCACGAGACAGGAAGGGATATATATCCTGGACGGTAAAGGCAGTATCCTGAAGCATATTAAGCCCGCGCTGGATGAAGGCGGCAAGAAACGTCACTACAGGATGCTCTGGATAAGGAATATACAAATAGATGATATTAACAACGACGGCAAGAAAGAGATCGTTATAGGAAGTCGTCCGTCAGGAATGGTGACAGTTTTAAATGGACAAGGCGAGCTCATCTGGAGGACCGAATTTCCGGACCTTGTAAACAGGTGGTCAAATTCTCAAATAAGTATCGGAAACCTCACCGGCGATGCCAACAAGGAAATTATCTGTCTTCTCCATGGTATTGTTTTAGGAGCAAAGATGAATACAACTCCCGTAGCAGTGCTTGATTCCCGGGGCAAAATCATTTCCAGAATTTTTCCGGAAACCGGTTATTTAAATATAAATACCTTTCCTTCTGAAAGCGGACATGACCGGGTCCTTTTGGGACCTTCTGCCCGGGACACAAAACTATATCTCACACAACTGAAAGATTTGTCAGGAGGCCTGACAGGAGCCGGCGTGAGTAAACCGGACGAGATGACGGACAGATTATACGGCAAGGTAGCGGAACTACCTTCCAGCGCTGTTGATATGAAAGGTGAGAAGAAAAAAATACATGTGCTTCAGCATATTTCTTTCTCCGAAGGACCAGGAGAGATTGAGCGGCTTTATGGTTTTCTAAAATCAAGGGCCTCTGACAGACTGGTCTTTGAAATCATGATCGACGGGCTGAGAGAAAAAATGGGCGGGGACAAAGAGAAAGATGTGAAAGAAAAAGATGTAAAAGCGAAAGGCGTAAAAGAAAAAAATAGAAAAAAACAAGATAGAAAAGAGAAAAAACAATCTGTAAAAGGACACAAAAAGAAAGATAAACAAGAGGCAGAGGAAGAGCAGGAAGAGCAGGAAGAGGAAGATCTCACGGTCCCGGAGAGGTTCGAGGGAGGAAAGGCGTTCTCACAAAATGACATACTGGAATTTGTTGCTGAAATGGAGCAAAAAAATATTCCTTTTTATATCAGGGTCGCCAAAAACAATCAACTCCATTTAAGACTGCAAACCGTTGAAAAGGTCCTTGTCGCCGCCCCACGTTCATGCAGGGGTTTTATCGTAAATGAGAGCAGCTATACCCGTAGAGGCTTTGATTCCTTTGTGACCTCAATGGAAAAAATAATGGAACTGCTGGCCAAACACGGCGAAAGAAAATTGATACTGGACCAGCATTTTGATTTCTGGTTTGAAATACCGTCAAATTATTCCATAGCGCAGAGGATGTTTAAGCCATCTTTCAAGAACGTTCTCATTCCGATGTATAAAACAAATCGCCCCCACATCCCGGAGTTGAATCTCGCCATGATTGTCGGTATGTGGAAAAGCGGCAGTTTTAACGAGTGGGGTTACAGCGCCCAGGATGACGTTTGGAAATGGGAGTCTATCTTTATCAGCCGGCCTTCCGACGTGCTGTTGAGAATGGAAGTGCTTGCAGCGGGCCTGGGGGCAACGTATTTCAGGATTGAAGGAAACGGTGAATTCGTCAGGAAAGAAGGAAGAGATTTTGTGCTTGATTCGCAAAGCAAAAGACATCGTGATTTTTTTCATTCCATGGTAAGAAAAGGGGTCATCATCCCGGCTGATAATAGCGGTCAGGTCTTGACTTCACCCGTGCTTTTTCAAAAAAAGAATGGTTCCAAACAAATGCCAAAGGGATTGGAGACACACCATTCATACTGGATTAAAAAATTTCAGCAGAAGGGTCTGTTCTCTTATGAGTTTCCCCTGAAGCACGTAAAGGATGATTATATTCCGGCAGCATGGACCGGAATGAAGTACTATTATGAAGGTCTTTTGCCCGAGACACCATATGGTTTCGTGTCCTTTGTCCCTGATTGGATCAATCCTCATCAGAGGTCGTGGGCCTCCGGGATTTTTACAACAAATGGTGAATCAATCATGGATAAGGAAGGGCATAAAATACCTGAGGGAAGGGAAAAGAGCGTGGTTTTGGAGTCATTGAAAAAGTTCAATACCATGCTTCCTTTTTCTGCCGAAAATGTAGTATTGACCATCAATAAACTTGACAGTGACAGCTATCTGCTTTATCTGATAGACCCTAATCAATTTAATGTGCACGATATCAGTACCGTTTTAAAATTCAATCTAAAAGGTGCGGTTGTGAAAGTTGAGGATGTTATAGAACATAAATCCTTAGACATAACCAATTCCGGGGCTAATGTCACTGTCCCTTCAGGGCTGTTCAGGATATTAAAAGTGTCTTTAAGAAGCGAAAAGAAGAAATGAAAGTTGTTTACTGGAACTCATATAATTGTCGGCATTTCTTACATTGTTAAAATAGTTGCCAATTATTTATAAATCAATAAATTCATTGTCCTTAATAATCTTGAAGTTACAATTTGGCATTGAATTTGCAGTTATAAATATTGTATACGAACCTGAATTTTCGAATTGATTCGCTTCAGCGAATAGATAATCAGTACAAATCAAGAAAGGAGATTTATCATGAAGAAGTTTGCAATTGTTGTTTCTCTGTTTCTGTTCTCGGTTTTTTGCGTTTCAGCAACAGTCGTTGCACAGGGCAATATTATGACCGATCAAAACGGCAGGCAGTATGTTGACGGAGAGGTTATTGTAAAACCTGTATCCTCTGTCGATATTGATAAAGTTGTTAAATCCAGGACCCGTATGGGAAGCCATGTAATTCGCAAGTCTCACAATAGCGGCATCGTTCATGTAAAACTTTCCACCGACCTCTCAGTTAAAGAAGCTGTCGATAATTATACGAAGAGCGGGCTTGTGGAATTTGCAGAGCCAAATTATGTTTACCATACCGATGTCATACCGGACGATACAAGGTTCGGCGAGCTATGGGGGCTTAACAATACAGGTGCTGGAAGCTGTAAAAACGACGCCGACATCGACGCTCCTGAGGCATGGGATTTTGTTACAGGATCGAGCAATTTCATAATAATGGTTATTGACACCGGAATGGATTATACCCATCCGGACTTACAGGCAAACAGATGGGTCAATACCATTGAGAAAAACGGCGTAGCCGGAATCGATGATGACGGCAACGGTTATGTGGATGACATTTACGGTATCGATACAGTCAATCACGATAGCAACCCGATGGATGATAATGGTCACGGGACACATGTTTCAGGCACGATCGGAGCGATTGGAAACAACGGCAATGGCGTTGTCGGAGTAATGTGGGACGCTACAATC
Source organism: Nitrospiraceae bacterium (assembly GCA_003599275.1). Taxonomy (GTDB): domain Bacteria; phylum Nitrospirota; class Thermodesulfovibrionia; order UBA6902; family UBA6902; genus SURF-23. Next base: position 31,406 of record QZJG01000051.1, read on the forward strand.
ATGCCGTGCAAGTTTTTAAATTCCGGCGGCTCAGGCTCTACTTCCGGTGCGATTGAATGTCTGGATTATGCAGTTGATATGAAAATGAACCACGGACACGATATCAGGCTCACAAGCAATAGCTGGGGGGGCGGAGGGTTCTCCAATGCGCTGCAGAGCGCCATTAACGCATCCAAACAGCAGGGCATGCTCTTTATAGCCGCTGCCGGCAATGATCATATGGACACTGACATTACACCTCATTATCCCTCATCATACACCGTTGCGAATATCATATCTGTGGCGTCAACAGACTGTAACGACAACCTGTCATCATTTTCCAACTGGGGTTTAACATCAGTAGATGTGGCAGCGCCGGGCTCCGCCATATTAAGCACAGTTCCCGGCGGCGGTTACGCAACTTATAGCGGTACATCTATGGCTACTCCCCATGTGTCCGGACTCGCAGGCCTTATCTGGGCAAAACATCCTGACTGGCCATGGAAGAGAGTAAGAAACAAGATACTGAATAAGGTCGATTCGCTTTCTTCTCTTTCAGGCAAAATTGCTACTGGAGGCAGGATCAATGCCAAAAAGGCAGTGAAAAAATAACAGGAAAGTCAAGAAGCCCCGAACTTGAATGTTCGGGGCTTCTTGGTTATTTAAAAAATATGAGACAAATAACATTTCCAATTTTGGGTTTTTTAGTAGTTATGCTTTCAGGCTTCAATCTTCAAGCCGTTGAAGTTACCAAGAATAAAGTTGACAATATCACCAATTCTTCAGGCATTACCGATAATAGCTCACCGGAGAACATGATAAAGCCGTACATAGAGGGCGCACATACTAAAATTGAAGAAGGGACAGTCGAGGTGATCTATAGAGAGGAATCGGATGGTGTGGTTACGTTAACAAAAAAATACATCAGGAAAGATGATGGGACCCCCATTGAAACACTGCTAAGTCAGTTACAGAAAGACACGGACACGAATGTCAGAGAAGGGGCGGCAGAGATACTGGGACAGAGAGGCGGGAAAGAGGCTGTAGGGCCGCTTATAAATGCTTTACAGGACAGTGATGATTTTGTCAAAGAGGCGGCCGCAGATGCGCTGGCAAAGATAGGTGATAAGAAAGCTGTTATTCCCCTTGAGGAGGCAGTTGAAAGTGCTGATGACGAAGACCTTAAAGCGAGTATTGCTGCAGCACTGAATATCTTAAAGGGAAAGGAGGTGAAAAAGCAAAGAACAAGGCTGTTCAATTGAATTTTTAAAAAAATAGGGAGGAAAAATGAAAAGAATACTATTTATGTTAATCGGTTTAGTTATTGCCCTTTCGCCTGTTTTGACACATGCGGCAGACATTACAGGGGCAGAAGTTCCGGGAACATCCGAGCAGACAGATATAAGCACTAATGGCGGTGAGTTTTGTGCACAATTTGATTATTCAGAAGGCTACAACTTCATTCTTGAAGTAAATAGTGGCGGCACAGGACATACACTTGGGTCATGGTGCCAGGATTGGGCCCCGACAGGAAGCGTAACTGTTAAGGACAAGACAGCAAAAGACAAGAGGATCGTTAACTTTGACCTGAGCGGAACAGTCCCGTCAGACGGTTGCTGCGATTCTGTCCATACATATGGTAAATATATATACAAACTCAGCACCGATACACTGAAGAAGGCCGTAGTTTCCTGGGCGTATCCCAGTACTGACTGTGCTTCCGGCCCATATGACTTTGTCGGAAAAACCAAGCTGGGTCAGGTGAGTGACTGTCGTTAGTGTTCTAAGTAATTCAACAAGGCAAAGGGTCTCGTAATTTTTGAAACGAGGTCCTTTGCCTTTCATTTTAATGCAAGGAGAGATTCACTTGTTATCTTATTCTGCCATGAGATTTGGAATTGCAATAGGGGCACTAATGTTCTCAATGCTTTTTACAGGCGGAACGTATGCTGTGCAGAAAAGCCCGAACACCTCTTTAGTGAACGCTGATACACGTTCAGAGAGCACACATATTATGGTTGACAATAATCTGGTAACCGCCGTGATCCGGGATGAAAAAGTACAGGACATAGTCAGTTTGTTGGGCGAAAAGTCGGGCGTTGAAGTAAAAATTTTCCGGGAGATTGAAGGGAAAATAACCGTCAACCTGAAGAAAACACCTATCGAAGAAGCGTTTCAGCAACTACTCAATAATACGGCGGATTATGTGCTGATTTATTCCGGTGCAACAGGCGCCGATCAGGCGATAAAACATTATCCGAGACTCAGCAAGATACTGGTTTTCCCGAAAAATGACTCGGGCGCCAATCAAAACGGTTCAACAGCCATCAGCGCCGCCTCAGGGACCGCCACTTCATCCGTCAGTAATAGGTCCGCTGCAGGTGGTGATATTACAAATCCACTTAATGATCCCGACCCCGAAGTCCGTATTGCTACAATAGAAGCCTTTGGGGAATTGAAAGATGAACGCGCTGTCAGCTATCTTACAAATGCCCTTAAGGATGAAAATGAGGACGTCAGGGAAAGCGCTGTCGATTCACTTGCAGCGATAGGTAATTCCGCCGCAGTTGAATCGATAATGGGGGCGCTTGATGACGATGCCCCTGAAATACGTGAAACCGCCGTTGATGCCCTGGCTGCTATCGGTGACAAGCGTGCGATAAAAAGGCTGGAAGGTCTTCTGAATGATCCGGATGAAGATGTGAGAGAGAGCGTAATGTTGGCGCTGAAAAGGTTGAAACAGAAATAATTAACGGGTATAATTAAAGCCGGATCATGTTAAGAATTTTCAGCAATTAGGGCATGCAAAATAAGAATGACTTGAGAATAATACTGCTTAACCCGCCTTATTTCCCAAAGTTCTCCCGTTCACAGCGCAGCCCCGCCGTGATAAAAAGCGGCACCATTTACTATCCCATATGGCTTGCCTATGCAACAGGTTTGTTGCAGAAAAAGGGCTTCGATGTCAACCTTATTGATTCGCCGGCCGAAGGCTTTGATCTGGCAAAGACCCTGGAGCTGATTGAGAAATATAATCCTTCCATCGTTGTCGTTGACACGTCTACCCCCAGTATAGAAAACGATGCCATGATTGCTGAGAGAATTAAGAAATCAATACCCGCAGCATATATTGTTATGGTTGGTACTCATGTTTCCGCCACCCCGGAAGAAACGCTCCGGGATTATCCTTGGGTGAATGCCGTTGCCCGGCGTGAATACGATGAAACCCTTTCAGATATCGCCGGCATGTTCTCTCACAATAAAACGGCGGACACGGAGGACCTGAAAAAAATCCAGGGACTGAGTTTTCGCTCCAACGACAGCATCGTTCACAATGCAGACAGGCCGTTTATAACCGACCTTGACCAGTTTCCTTTCGTAAGCCAGGTATATAAACAGTTCCTTAACGTTGAGAATTATTTCTATTCCATTACCAAGCATCCTGAAATTACCATTATTACAGGACGGGGATGTCCCCACCAGTGCACATACTGTGTTTATCCGCAGGTCCAGTACGGTCATCGTTACAGGCACCGCTCCCCGGAAAACGTGGCGGCTGAATTTGTCTATATCAGGGAAAATTTCCCTCATGTAAAAGAAGTATTTATTGAAGACGATACCTTTACTATAAATAAAGATTTCTGCCGGACGGTATGTGAATTGCTGATAAAAGCAAATTTGGGATTGCCGTGGACTGCCAACTCACGTGCGGATGTGGACATGGAAACATTGAAAATTATGAAGAAGGCAGGGTGCCGGCTGCTTTGTATCGGCGTGGAAAGCGGTCACCAGCAGATACTTGATAATATCAGGAAGAAGTTGAAAATAGAGCAGGTGGAGACGTTTATGAAAAATGCCAGAAAAGCAGGCATCCTGGTGCATGGATGCTTTATGGTTGGGAACCAGGGTGAAACACTTGAAACCATGGAAAAGACGCTGCGGCTGGCTAAACGTTTACACCCCGATACCGCACAGTTTTTCCCGCTTATGGTCTATCCCGGGACCAGGGCCTTTGAATGGGCCAGTGAAAAGAACTATATCAAATACAGAACATACAACGACTGGCTGACATCCGAGGGACTCCATAATTGCGTTATTAATACACCCACGCTTTCAAGCGATGAAATGGTCTCTTTTTGCAATCGGGCCAGGCGGTCGTTTTATCTCAGGCCGGCTTATATAGCCTCAAAGCTTTGGCAGACCGTCACTCATCCCTCGGAAATGAAGCGGCTTCTTAAATCGTTTATTACTTTTTCACGCTATCTGTTTCAAAAATGACGATACCAGCTTCCATCATAATACCTGTTTATAATGGCGAGGCCACGATAGAAAACTGCATTCTGTCGCTCTTAAACCAGAGCATGCCTGCTGACACCTATGAAATAATCGTTGTGGATGACGGGAGCACGGACTCAACCGGAGATGTAGTCGGCAAGTTTGCCGGTTCTAAAAATCTAAAATATATCCACCAGAAAAACAGCGGCCCTTCGGCAGCACGCAATTGCGGTGTCGAGGCTGCGTCAGGAGAAATTGTCCTGTTTATAGATGCTGATTGTGAAGCGTCATTCAACTGGATTGAGGAAATGCTCCGTCCATTTAAGGATGCCGGCGTTGCAGGAGTTAAAGGGGTTTATACATCGCGCCAGAAAGAAATTATAGCCAGACTGGTCCAGCTTGAATATGAAGACAAGTATAATCGCATGAAGCGTTTTCCCTCTATTGATTTTATAGATACTTATGCCTGTGGTTACAGACGGAAGGTTTTCCGGCAGGCCGGAGGCTTTGATAACAGTTTCCCGACCGCTTCTGTTGAAGATCAGGAGTTTTCCTTCCGTATTGCAAAAAAAGGGCATAAACTGGTTTTCAACCCAAAGGCTTCGGTCAGGCATTTACATGCGGCAAGCCTCGGTAATTATCTGAGGAAAAAATATAAGATCGGCTACTGGAAAGTGCTTGTCCTGAAAAAGCATCCTGAGAAAATGGTGTCCGATTCGCACACTCCACAGTTGTTGAAATTTCAGATGGTCCTTGCTCCGGTTGTGATTATTTCAGGGTTATATAAATTTGTTTGTGGCGGTCGTCTTTTTTTTGAGTTGAGCTTGCTTTCCTATTTATTAACATCTACGCCCTTTATTCTTTTTTCCTCGGGAAAAGACATTGTCGTCAGTATAATCTCCCCAGCCGTTTTCTATTTGCGATCTTTGGCGTTACTTTCAGGAATGATAAAAGGGTTTTTCATACTTGGCAAACAGTAAAACCTCGAAGTGTCGATTATCTTAACTATCGCAAATCTTATTTACAATAGTTCCTCCCGATAAGAATCTTAATTAAATTATGACGTTACATGATCAACTTAGTATATCCCGCATCAATGCTGCATAGATCTGTCGAAATATCTTACATAAATCAGAGTTAAACACCTTAAGCATTTAAGATAAATAAAACAATTCACTTTGTTTTTCAGGTAGTTATGTGTTTCCTTGAGAACTGGCATTACATTTGCAGCATTCTAATTAAGCTGTTCTTAACTTCTTAAATTTAAGGAGAAAATCAATGGTAAAATTAAAGATCCCGGTTTTTTTAATTATGTTTGGATTACTAATAACCACCCAGGCAAATACTGCGGAAACAATCGAATGCGAGACTCAGACATTAAACAAAATTGTATTCCGTTCCGACAGGGCAGAGTATGAGGGTGACGTTATTCGTGATGATAACGTTTATATGATGAATCAGGATGGTACAGAATTAGTCCAGCTTACGAACAACCAGGCAGAAGACCGCGACTCGTCTCTTTCTCCTGTCAAAACCAGTAACAGGAACAAGATTGCATTTTCATCGAACAGGGAGGGAAACTGGAATATATATCTTATGGAAATAGAAGGGGAGATTTCAGGCCCCCCCGCGCAGCGTGTGACCTTATGTCCTCCTTTCTGCGATAGTGATCAGGAACAACCGGACTGGGCCCCGGATGGAGAAGGGGTAGTATTTCAATCTAATATAGCCGGCAGCAAAGATATTTATACTATGAAACTTGACGGGACCAATCTCTTAAGGCTGACCAACTCACCTTATGATGATCAGGGACCTCAGTGGTCGCCTGATGGGAACAAGATTGCATATGTCAATGATCACTTTGGTAACAGAGATATATGGATCATTGAAAAGTTGAAAGACAAATGGGGAAAGATCCGCCGTCTGACTTGTGAAACAGGCGATGATGCAAATCCATCATGGCATCCGGACGAGGGAAGCATATTATATGGCGCTTTTGAAATGGGCAAGGCACATATTATAAAAATAACTAACGCCGGTAATTGCAGCTGCGATAATATCGATTACAATTCATGCCAAACCGAGCAACTAACCTGGGGCAATTTCTTTGACAGAAGCCCAGTATATTCACCCAATGGAAGAAGTATTGCTTTTTCCTCAAACCGGTTTGATAACTTTGATATCTGGCGCATGAAGGGAAACGGCAAACGCATGATACCTTTGACAATTAATACGGGATATGATTCGGGGCCTGACTGGGGCAAAGTAAAAGTTCCGGTTGTTCCTTAGAAAGTAATTTTAAATTTATGCAGCGTATACGATAAGAATCCGTCTATAGCAGGAACTTAAATAACACTAACCAGAAGGGCAGGCTTAAAAGTAACGCGGTAAAGATACCCTTAAAAATCAGGATATCACAGTGATTTTCATCGAAGTTATTATTCTGATTATATGTAATATCGTTAAATGATGATACGTTGAAGTAGCTCTTATGCATTAAGTATGTTATCGGCTGTTCATAGAAAAACTTTAGAGCTTTTTAAATCTTGACCTGTCTTAAATTATTCTGATAAAAGACGGTCAAATATAACGCTACAAATCCAGGGAGAGACATAAGCATGTTGCTGAATATAGCAGCATTTACAATAGTGACACTGTCAGGGTTGTTTTTCTTTGTACCTTCATTGGCTGCATCGGTTTTGTTTGGGAATGGTCTTTCCTCGGCATTATTCGGCAATCGCAAATTGCTGCATCTTTCCCTTTTTATACTCCAGTGGGTATTCCTGCTGGATGCAACCCAATGGTTTGAGCATTCCGGACATTTAAAGAGGAAACTCGTTATCATTATGTTAGGCTCATCCATAATAGTTTTTCTGTTTCCACGTTATGGTAATTCCAGTTCTTATATCATCCTCTTTTTCATAAATATTATATTTGTCAGTATCTTGATGTTTCTCAGGAGTTCGGTACTGCTCTTTGGGAAAGAAAAAGGACGTGACACCAGATCGGCATTTGTCTTCTCCTCGAGAGATTTCTTTTACAGACTGAAACGCAATTCAAACAACAAAAAGGGTATAGTTTTTAATCCCGCAGGTTATTTTGACGGAAAGCAAATCGACTGGGAGAACGGCGGGGAAACGATATCAATGAAATGGGACATACAACAACTGATACAGACAATAAAACAAAACAATGTCTCTGAAATAATACTGGCCCACCCATCTCTAACCTATAAAGATGTAACGGATTTCATGATGAACAGCAACACAGGCGACATGTCCGTCAAGATATCAAAAAACCTTTACAACAGGCTGATAGGTGGAGAATCATGGGAAGAGAATGATCCATTATGTTTAATAGATCTTAAAAAGACTGAAGACATCAGTGAATGCTATGCCTATATAAAACGATTCGTTGACTTGTTGTTCTCATTTACCATACTCCTGGCAATCATGCCTGTTTTCATAATTACAGCGATTGCAATAAAACTGTCAAGCAGGGGCCCGGTTTTTTATAAACAGGTGCGTGCAGGCAAACATGGCAAGCCGTTTATTATGTACAAATTTCGTTCCATGGATGCCAATGCCGATGCTTTACTGGAAAAATACGTTAAACTGAACGAACTGGATGAACCTGTTTATAAACTTAAACATGATCCGAGGATTTTCCCCCTTGGCAGATTTCTCCGTAAAACAAGTATTGATGAATTGCCTCAGATTTTCAATGTGATCAAAAACGACATGAGCTGGGTGGGCATAAGGCCTGAGGATATAAAAGTTGTAAGGTACTATAATAATTTTTTCCGCCAGAGATTGATGGTAAAACCGGGCATTACAGGATTGCAGCAGATAAAATGCCGGGGCATTCAGTCGTTGAAGAAACGGGTCAAGTATGACATGATATACCGCAAACGACAGAGTTTCTGGCTCGATTTAAAAATTATTATCCGCTCTTTTACGGTTGTTCTGTCACGAAAAGGTGCCTGGTAGGCAGTTAGTTCAACACTATCTCACAGAACGTGGGTCCCCAAACCTTTTAGTGGTTGTTTACCGAAAGAGGTTGATCTGCCCCATCAATGCTGAATCCATTCTGAGATAAAAAGACCGTAGATATTTGTCAGAAGTTATGGAGAGACTACCGTTTGCCTGCTCTGGTCCTGCTCTCCTCTTAAAATGTCTTTAACCTGATCACCCAGAATAATGCCTTTTTCCAACGTAGTAAATGGTCTCAATATGTTATCGAGACGCTGCATAAATTTGTCCAGGTCAGCGATAACCGTGGGAGGCACATAAATGATATCACCATTTCTGAGATAGGATTTATCTCTGGGTAAATTAGCCTGCGATATGGTGTTCAAATCCATGGTTACAGCATACAGCCGGGAGACATTATTTTCCGTTCTTAGAAGCAAAGCGTTTTTCATGTTCGCGTCCACTGTAAAGCCTCCTGCCTTAAGAACAGCCTCAAGTGGGATCAACTTTTGATCGAGCGTGAATGTACCGGGCAACTTTACCTCGCCCAAGACATGGATCCTGCTATTTTTTGCAGAGACCAGATTAACGAAAACCTTAGGATTCACATAATACTTTTTCAATTGAATGGTTATTTCATCCTGCAAGCCGGTTACGGTCGCCCCGGATGCCTTCACCTTACCTATCAGCGGAAAATAAATATGACCTGTCAGATCTACCTTGGCATCGGTCTTTAAGCTTTCTTCTTTCAGGACATTAATGCTCAATTCATCACCTTCGCCGAGTAAGTAAGCGAAATCCGTGGAAGAAGCTTCTGTTTCAATAGTGGAAGATTTATCCAGCGAGGGGATTTCTTTTGCACCCCTCATCCCCGTGCAGGAGACGAGAACAGATATCGTTAATAAAATAATAGCTTTATACATTAACCGCATATGTTCTGAATGGACCCGTTATCGTAAAAAAACGATTACAGTTATTATGATATAACTGTTCGAGAAATGTCAAAAAACAAGCTGAAAGGTACGTAAGCTTAAAAGATAACTGTAACCATCGCAATTTATTATCCTTTGCCTCATGAACTCCTTGAACCGCATACGCTCATGAAGCATAAAGTAATTTGAACTATAAGCTGTGAATGAATCTGAACGCACGGACTCGGAGACGCTACATTTTTACTACGGAAATATGATAGACTATTTCGCATCTTGTTGCGGCGTTATTGATCATGTATGCCCCCTTAGCTCAGTAGGATAGAGCACAGGTTTCCTAAACCTGGGGCCGCAAGTTCGATCCTTGCAGGGGGCACTTTTCTTTTTAGGGCGTTACGCCATCGTTTATAGAATCCGCATTAACAATTTTTTTTCACTGTAGCAGAATTGTAATTCAACGATAGAATCTGAGTGATTCCGGGTAGAGATGGGCGCACCGTTGGGTCGTACTTACGTCTTTGTGGCCGAGTAGTTTTGAGATTCTTGTAAATGCCTGCTTTCAGACCTAACTTGACCTGACTTACGGGATTTTCCTTGCACCATCTCCATGTCCACCAGCATCCTCTCATTCATCTGTCTGATTTCGTGATACCATGCTATTTCACGGGAGGATGAAGAGGGACAAGATTTTTATCTCTCAGTCCTACCAGCACGCTATCGCCATCATTTGAGACCCGGAGTTCTCCATATTTGGCAGTCGAATAATATTCAGCATGACCCTCCTGGAAGAAAAATGATTCCGCACCCAGTCGGACGTCATCCCCCGCTTGCGATATCTCAGGAGGTGTTCATTTTTTGCGAGCGGTGCTTGATAATCAAGTAAGCGTTTGAAACCCGCAATATTGTTTGAATCAAGCGTCACGACGACCTTTCCACTTTTGGGAGTAATCTTATAACGGGAATAGCGAGTTATATCTTTATAGGTATTGTGCACCTGATTTACCAGAGACAGCACGGCACGTTTCCCAGGGAAATATGAATTTGCCCGTACAAAGAAAAATATAAATGCTGTCATGATCCCGGTAAAATGACTCAGGGGCACAGATACAAATGACTTTTCGCCGGGATAAGGCAGCAGTGAATCAGAGAAATATATTTCTAACCCGGTCTTGATGATCAGGGACAACAGGGCAAGCACGTAAAGAACCGGTGACTGCCTTTTTTCATATATCCCGGTAAGGGCAAGGTAAGATATGCAACCACACGCCAATCCGGATAGGCCGCCGTAATATCGCATATCAGGTATTGCGATGAATAAAACGATGCCGATAGAAACCGCCATCATAAGACACAGTAAGCCCAGATATCTGTCACCCTTGATCTCGATTATCGACCCGGCAATACCGAATGCCAGAAGATCATATGCCAAATGAGTTCCGCTGAAGTGGACGAGATGTGCGGATATCAGCCTCCAAATATCCCCGCTTAAGACGGACTGACGGTCATAAATAAACAACGCAGTCATGTCCGGCAACATATAACAGGCAGCGCTCAGAAGGAGCACAGAGATGGTCACTAATGGCAATCGCGTGTTCATTACCTCTTGCCTCTAAGTGACCGCAGAGCCAATACGCCTGATATTATGAAAGGCAGAAGAAGAAAGAAATCGATGCTGCCGGCCCCGGTATAACCCGGTTTATTAACTACTTTATACTCCTCAGGGGTTTCCTTCACCTTGTCTTTAAACAACTGAAGCTGTTCATCCAGATTTGCCGCCAGGTTTACTCTTGCTTCATCAAAACTCAGCTTCTTGTCGAGACGGAGCTGTTCTGAAATATTGATCGGTGTGGCGTTGCCCTTCAGGTGATTAACGCCTGGGGCGCGGAACAGCATTTTCCGGCTCCTGATATCATAGACAGCGGCGTCAAGCATCGTATGGGTAGTGTTCTTTTCCCCCGGAACCACATAAGCGCCTATGAGTGTCCAGTATGTTATTGATGCAACCCCTCTGTCGGTAAACTGGACCTGGTCATATGATATCAATGCAATAACATCGACCCCGAACATCATTGCAACCTGGTCCATATTGGTAAAGCTTCCGTCCTGCACCATGTATTGCGTCGGAATAAATTCTATCTTCCTGACAAAATCATACTTTTTAAAATACCCGCCCAATTCCTTCATAAGTTCAAGCTTTTCTTTTTCGGTCAGATATGGGACATGTTCCTTTGGTTCCGGCACAAAGGCGATCCCAACGTCAATAGGCAAAGACAGCAGCGGGATTCCGGGCTTCTGAGGCGTGACATCCTTATTTGGATAAAGGTACTGGACTACGCTGCTGTAGTGTCTTGTGCTGTTTGGCGTAATGCAGCCAATCAGGACGCTTGCGAAAAGAAGTGAGATGGTGAGCACGGTCATCAGTCTTGGATTTTTCATTTTCTCCTCCTGCAGTTTTAAGTTATTAACTGTTTATGGACTTTCTATTGCAATGGTCATGCCCATGCTGATGATTACTGCAACCCTTTGAGGCTTCTTGTTTTTCTGGCTGGTTGGGAAATGCAGACTCGGCGCTAATATATTTTAATTGACAATTAATGCATGAGACATGTACATTTTATGCATGGCTAAAATGTACAATCTCACTCAGGAGGAACGGGACTTTTTCAGTCTCGTACATGATGCCGCATTCATAAACCCGTTTGGTCCAAGGCGCAGGGAGATCAATCTCAAGATACATGGCAGCAGAGAAGCAGATGACCGCAGCCTGAGGGCAAAGTCTTTCTCAAAGGTCGGCAGTCGTGTTGCAAAATTCGAGTCTGAGCATAAGGCCGATTTCAGTCTCTTCACAGGCAAAGACAGGGATCTTGTCCGCACTGCGCTGCTGTTCGACCTGTACCATCGCTATAATGACGATTTCGACTCACTGATTGCAGAGCAGATCAAGGCTGGAGACAAAACGTGTCACGTCCCGTTTGCCGGGGAAGCCTTATCTTTATTGGGTAAGCGGGGTTTCAGCCCTGATGAATCAATTATGTATTTTGCCTTTTTTTATCAGATACGCCGGGCCTTCTATTTCATCAGCAACAATATCGCCGGCAAAAGCCTCTCTATGGAAAACCTGAGGTGCCGGCTGTGGGACAATATATTTACGCATTATACCCGCTTCTACGAGGAATTTCTTTGGGACCGCATGGAGGACTTCTCCACTCTCCTGCTCGGCGAGACTGGGACCGGCAAGGGATTGGCGGCCTCCGCCATAGGCAGGTCCGGGTTCATCCCCTTTGACGAGAAGAGCGGCTGTTTTACGGAAAGCTTCATGCATAACTTCATGTCAATAAACCTCTCGCAGTTTGCCGAGTCTCTTATCGAATCCGAACTGTTCGGACATAAGAAAGGGGCATTCACAGGCGCGGTTGATAACTACCAGGGAGTATTGTCTCGCTGTACTCCCAACGGCACGCTGTTTCTCGATGAGATCGGCGACGTGTCCATCCCGCTGCAGATAAAGCTGCTACAGGTACTTCAGGAGCGCACGTTCTCTCCGGTAGGGGACCACAAAAAATACCATTTCCATGGAAGGGTCATCGCGGCCACCAACCATTCACTGACAGAGCTGAGGGAGCAGGGAAAATTCCGCGATGATTTCTTTTACAGGATATGCTCTGATGTCATAACGATCCCGCCGCTGCGCCAGCGTTTAAAGGAAGACCCCGGCGAACTGGAGATATTACTGGAGCATACGGTAAAACGCATTGTAGGTGAACCCTCTCCTGACGTGCAGAGAGAGGTAAAGAATGTCCTCACGAAAGAACTCCCCAAAGACTATCCCTGGCCCGGCAATGTCCGTGAACTGGAGCAGGCGGTAAGGCGGATAATCCTGACCCGGCATTACAGCGGCGACATCATCGATACTTCCGAAGGGCTGCAAGACCATTTGTTGAAGGGGATACATGATGGCGCAATTGACGCTGATGGGATACTGTCTCTTTATTGCCGTGTGCTTTATGAGCGGCACGGCACCTATGAGGAAGTTGCCCGTATTTCCAATCTCGACAGGCGCACTGTCAAGAAATATCTTGAAATCAAAAAGCAGAAGTGAGAAGTTAAAACCCTATAACTTGCATTTATTGTATTGCGGCTTCTTTCACTGATTTAAGCGCAAGCTGCTTAAGCCCCTTGAGATCGATCTTGCCGCTGCCGAGTACAGGAATAACGTCAATCAGAATATAATTGTTGTTATCAGGCTTCCATAGATTCGGCAACTGACTTTCTGCCATGATCTTCTGGAGGTCCTCCCTGTCACCTGCCTCTTTTGTAAACAGGACCACGAGCCGTTCTCCTCTCCTGTCATCCGGTACGGATGTAACCGCAATGGACTGCTCTGTCTTGCTAAGCCCGGCATAGAATTCGTCTTCAATCTTTTTATGCGGTACCATCTCTCCGGCGATCTTGCTAAACCTGTTGAGCCTGTCCGTAATGTGAATAAACCCGTCTTCATCACTGAACCCGATGTCCCCTGTAATGTACCAACCGTCCTGAATGACGTCCGCTGTCTGCTGCAGCCGGTTAAGGTAGCCCAGCATGACATTCGGTCCTTTTACCAGGATAAGTCCTGATCCGCCTGAAGGAATTGTTTCCTTTGTGTCTGGATCGACGATCTTTACCGCTATCCCCGGAAGGGGATGGCCCACACTATCTTCCCTGGAGCCAACGTGCAGTATCCCGTCCATTTCAACATCCTGGATATTCAAAGATATGACCGGCGACAATTCAGTCGCTCCATATCCTTCAAGGGGACGGATGCCGAATCTTTCCTTGAAGGCATCTGCTATGCGCTTACTCAGTTTTTCAGCTCCTGTAATGACCAGCCGGAGTGATGCGAAATCAGCGGGCTTTGCCTTCCGCATATAGGCCAGCAGGAATGTAGGGGTGGCAAGGAGAATGGTTGAACGATTCTTTGAAACCAGTTCAGCGATCCTGGCGCCTTCCAGCGGATTCACATGATAACAGACTGAAACCCCACTGAGCAAAGGCAGACATATCGTGCCGGTAAATCCCAGTGAATGGAAAAACGGCAGGGCGCTGCATATATTGTCATCCGGTGTTGCGCGCAAGACCGTTCTCACTGCCTCAACATTCGAAATAATATTATGATGCGAAAGCATCACGCCCTTTGGATCTCCTGTACTCCCTGATGAAAAAATGATCGTGGCAAGGGTGTCAGGATCAAAGCCCTTCCGCCTCACCAGAAAACCAACAGGAAGAAGACGCGCCTTGATCCAGGCCGAAAGCTTTACACCCGACTTGATCCGATCAGATACATCTTCCAGATAAATGTAATTGATCGGCATCCCGGTCAGTGCTATTTTTTCCATAAAGGCCTTTGAGGTAATGACTTGTTTAATGCCGCATTGCTCAATGGCAGAGCATACGGATTCGATTGATGCGGTGTAGTTCAGATTTACAGGGACCTTCCCGATAATCGTCAATCCAAGATTCACAAGCGCTCCTCCTGCTGTGGAGGGGAGCAATACTCCGACCTTGTCACTTCCCGCGGTATCTTTTTTAAGCTCAGCGGAAAAGAGAATTGAAGCGGTCAGCATTTCCCCGTAGCTGAGCCGCTTGCCGGTCGAGTCTGAGATTGCCGGACGCTTCCAGTGCTTGCGTGCTGAATTGATCAGGGCTTCAGGCAATGATCTGCGGTTGGATTTCTTTGAATTGAAGTAATCACAAGACAACTCCTCAACCGCCTGCCTTACTTCGTGGACAGTGCATCCTGCCGCAATGGGGCGGCCGAAGATAATCGTTACCGGGTACGGAAGCTTGACCGGCCAGCGGGAAACCAGTCTGCCGTGGGCGTAGCTGAAGATGCTCCCCCATAACCCGCCCAAATAGACCGGAATGACCGGCGCTTCTGTCCCTTTGACTATACGTTCCAGGCCTTCTTTGAAGCTTTGTATCATACCATTTCGGGTGACTGCTCCTTCCGCAAATATACAGACCATATACCCGGCGGTGATCGCCTCACGGGCCTGCTTGATGGATCGAAGGATTTCCTTGGGCGGATCGTCCGATGAAATGGGGATCACTCCCATTAATTTAAGGAGCGGGTTTAAATACCAGGTCTCATAGATCGAGCGCTCCATTAGAAACCGGATGCGCCTCTGCTGGGTCGCGGTCAAAAGCAGTGCATCAACCCAGGAAACATGGTTAGGGACAAGCAATGCCGGGCCGCTGACCGGTATGTTATTGATGCCGATTACTCTGATCCTATAGAACAGTTTCAAGCAAATCAAAGCCAGGAAACGGACAAGAAAGTCAGGCAGTACGTACAAAGTTATCAGCGTCATGAGCATTGTCATTGCTCCGATTATCATGAACCCCTTTGAAGCGGATATTTTCAGATAGCCCGTCAAAAGATAAACAAAACCTGATGCAAGCAGGACACTGATCCAACCTAAGAAACCGGCGGTAGCGAGGACCTCACCCCTTCGGTCATTAGGGCTGCGAAACTGGATAAATGACTGCAGAGGCACAATGAAGAGACCTGCCCCGATTCCCAATGCAAAAACAGCGGCTAAAATAGCAGCTAATTTAACAGGGACAATATGCAGGGCTGCCAATGAAAGACTGAGTCCAATTGCGCCTATGGGTACCACTCCGAACTCAATATTACGCCCCGAAAGTCTGCCCGACATGTAAGAACCGATGCCGATGCCGAGTGCAGCCACAAAGAAAAGATAACCGCTCTGCTCCTGAGTCAGACTCAGTATTTCAATCCCGTATGGAATAAGATTGATCTGCGAAAAGGCGCCTGCAAACATAAAATAAGCGGACCCGAGCACTGCCAAAAACAGATAACCGTCCTTTCTGATGATCCCCAGAGTTTCCCATATTTCTCCAAGAAAAAATGCCGATGCCTTTCTGGTTGATCCGGCCGGAGACGTATGCTCTATCTTCAGACTCGTAAGGAGCCCAGCTATCGCTACGACAACGCACCATATGGCTGCCAGTGCATAATTGGCTGAGATCATCGAAAGGAATGGGGCAACTGCAGTTCCCATAATGATGGCAAGATACGTGAAGGATTCGATAAAGCTGTTGGCCTTTGAAAGCTGCTCTGTTTTGACGAGTTCCGGGACGATACCGTATTTGGCCGGTGCAAAAAGTGCGCTATGAGAGCCCATCAGAAAGAGTGTCAGGTATAACCCGTATTCATTGCCGGCAAAAAAGGCGGCAGTCCCAAGCAGCATTACTATGACTTCAATCGTCTTTGCTACTACGATGATCCGCTGCTTGCTGATGCGGTCCGCGAGAATACCGGAGGCTGATGAAAAAAGCAGAAAGGGGACCACAAAGACCGCGCCTGCCATAGCAGAAATTGTTCCGGCCTTGTCTGCTCCATTAACATGTATCAGGAAAAACACGATCAATAATTTAAAAATATTGTCGTTGAGTGCGCCTGCAAACTGGGTAGCGTTCAGCCACCAGAATGAGTGCGGCAGCTTATTTTCTGAATGATTTAGGTCTTCAGCCTGATTGTTAGTCATTTTCCCCCCTCATGGATACAGTTATCATTGAGTCTCGGTTTTTTATCCGCAATACTGAAGCTGCGTTTTCAAAAATCTCTTCCGGAAACCCGATGCTCCGCTTGAGCGCCACGTCTTTGTCCCACGGATTGTCTGTCTGGAGAATAGAAATCAATTCACGTGGAGAGAGTTTAAAGGTGTGAAATACGGGAGAAGCAATGCCGGTCTGAGGCAGCGGCATATCAGTCCCATACAGCAGTCTTCCGTGGACTTCTGTGTGTCTGAGGACCTTTCTGAGGTAGCGCATCTTGTTGATCTGGGTCAGGCTGGATAAATCGGCATATAAGTTTGGATATGCGGAGAACATGGACAGCAGTCTGTCGATATTTTCCTCGCCGCCGTTTTTCCCTGTTGTTGCCATATGCGCGGCTATTACAGTGACTCCCAAACTAAGCGGCAGTTCAAGCCGTTTCGGATCACTAAGTTCATTTCGCGCTTTGGTGAATGAATGCTCATCGCCAGTATGAGTCAGGAGCGGCATGCCAAGTTCTTTCATCCGCAGATAGAACGGTATGAGTCTTTTATCAGCGGGATCGATATGCTGGATCGCAGGAAGCCATTTGACAAGAACCGCTCCCTGTTCCGCGGCCGCATCAAGCCTGTTAATTGCGTCCGGCCTGTAAGGATTAATGCTGGCGCCGTAATAGAGGTTATTATATTTCTGCACTTCACGCGCAACATACTCACCCGGCACATAGAATTCGGTATTCTCCGGATCGAGTTTGCCTTGTGAATCAACCGCTCCATCCATGGCAAGCACAACAGCGGCCCTTACGTATTCCGACCGGCTGAGCTGTTCCGACAGTTTCCTGATTATGATCTCATCTCCATGCTCCATGACCTCTTTTTCAGTCACGCCAAATGACCTGAGAAATACTTTATATTTGAGGCTGCTCCTCATCCTCTCTGAAATAAAACATTCGCTGCCGGCCCCTATCCCCGCCGCATGGACATGCATGTCAATTATTTCCCTCTTCATAGCCGAAGGCTTCCCCGATGCGTTTGTTGACAACAAGAAAATAATTAGTAAGAGGATTATCGGTACTGAGATTTTCACTATTAACATTACGGCCCCCCTTTTTTGTTAATTGTAAATTAATATTGCAAATGAGATGCTAATGAAAAGAGAAGGTGTAACTGCCTGTTAATTAATTGAAAAATGCTTGGGCAATGTCTGGGCATAGTGCTGCACGTTTGCCTGTATACAAAAATTGAATAATGGATTAGACATAAATTGGACAACCGAGCAGACAGGTTTCTTTGTCTGGGCAGGTTGAATGCTGCGGAATTTCGTGTACAAAGGTCTCATAGTTCAGTCTATAAATGGCCTCGAACT
Organism: Nitrospiraceae bacterium; assembly: GCA_003599275.1. Classification (GTDB taxonomy): domain Bacteria; phylum Nitrospirota; class Thermodesulfovibrionia; order UBA6902; family UBA6902; genus SURF-23. Next base: position 49,485 of record QZJG01000051.1, read on the forward strand.
CCCACGGCTCCGTAGCCAATTTGTAGATCTGTTCCCCCATGCTTAGAATCTCCTGTTTCTGCCCAACCAATGATTATGCGTTTTACGAGCAACTACAAAAATATACCTTTTCTTATGAGGAATAGACAAGAATGGAGATGACATTCATTTGATTTGTAGTATACTATGATAATTTTTTGAAAATCGGAGTTATGGATTAAAACATGAATCAATTTATTCATTTCTGGCAGCATATGCCGGAATACATAAAGCCTTATATCTTCCAGATCGGGCAGTTCCAGGTCCGTTATTACGGTCTGATGTATATTGTCGCATTTACAGTCGTATATCTTCTCTCCCGTTACAGACTCAAAGATGAAGATTTCGATTATTCAAAAACCGATATGGAAAACTATTTTGTCGGGGCAATTCTGGGCCTTTTGATAGGCGCCAGGCTGGGGTATGTGCTGTTTTATAATCTCGGTTATTACATATCAAACCCTTTGGAGATAATCCTGCCTTTCAGCTTTTCAGGCGGCTTTCATTTTACGGGACTTGCAGGCATGTCCTATCACGGGGGGTTAGCCGGCGTTCTTTTGGCTACGGGCAGATTCTGCCGCAACCATAAAATAAACTTCTGGCGTTTTGTTGACTTCCTTATTCCCCCGATTCCGCTCGGATACACCTTCGGAAGAATCGGCAATTTCATAAACGGTGAGTTGTACGGAAGGGCCACAACCGTTCCCTGGGGAATGTATTTCCCTCTTGATGTAACGCGCCAACTCAGGCATCCATCGCAGCTTTATGAGGCGTTTTTTGAGGGAGTATTCCTCTTCGCCATACTCTGGCTCATTCGCAAAAAAAGCTTGTTCGACGGCTTTCTGTTTTCTATGTACCTTATCGGTTACGGAACGGTGAGATTCTTTATCGAGTTCGTGCGTGAACCGGATGTACAACTCGGTGTCTTTTTCGGCTTTGTAACAATGGGACAAACGCTTTGTCTGTTGATGATAGCAACAGGGACTGGAATATTTTTGGTGAGAAAATACAGATTACACTAAGGAACTGACGTCATTCCAGCCCTGTACCCGGCCCAGAGTATATTCAATATCAGGGCTGACATTCCGGTGAGACTTTAGTAAACTACAAAAAGTAAATTATTAAAAGGAGGCTATACGTGCAGGTAAAACATGGAGACAGGGTCAAGGTGCATTATACACTGAAAGATGCAGGCGGACAGGTAATAGAAACCTCAAGGGAATTTACCCCTATAGAATTTACCGTCGGCAAAGGAAATGTAATTCCGGGTTTTGAGAAGGGCATTGTCGGCATGAAGACAAATGAATTAAAGACAATCACAATTCCTCCTGATGAGGCTTACGGCGTCCACGATATAAATAAGGTTTTCGAGTTTGAAAGAAAGAATGCGCCGAACGATTTCGATCCCAGGATTGGAGATACGATAAGAATGCACAGACCGGACGGAAAAACCGTCCCGGTAACTGTGATGGCCGTTTCTGATAAATGCTTCACAATGGACGCCAACCATCCTCTCGCAGGCAAAGAACTTGTCTTCGACCTGGAGCTGATGGAGATAGTAACAGCAGAAAGCAAATGAACCAATTAAAGATGCGGGATATCTGAAAGCTGATTCTTGTCGTCTCCCGCCTGTCGGGAATCTTATTTAAAGAGGGATTCCGAACAAGCCGGCATGACGAAAATTAGGAGCAACCATAATGTCAAATATTACAATCCATGATTTCCTGAAAAAGAAAAAAGAGGGTAAAAAAATTACAATGCTTACGGCCTATGACTACCCTTTTGCGCGCATTGTGGATGAAGCAGGGATTGACGCTGTCCTTGTCGGAGACTCTCTCGGCATGGTAGTTCAGGGACTTGAGAATACCCTGCCGGTAACGATGGATGAAATGATTTACCATACAAAAATGGTCACAAGAGCAGTAAAGAATGCAATGGTTATAGGGGATATGCCCTTCATGTCATATCAGGCGAGTATTGAGGAGGCCCTGAAAAACGCAGGCAGGTTTTTAAAAGAGGGTGGCGCTTCCGCAGTAAAGATGGAAGGTGGCGCGGAAATAGCAGGGCATATCAGGGCCATGACCAAATCGGATATACCGGTTATGGCGCATATAGGCCTTACGCCCCAGTCGATCCACAGGATGGGCGGATACAAAGTTCAGGGCAAGACCGAAGAAGCTGCAATGAAACTAATTGAAGAAGCGCACATCGTTGAAGACGCCGGGGCCTTCTCACTATTGCTCGAAGCAATACCCATGGGCTTGGGAAAAATAATATCCGAAGAGCTTTCCATTCCTGCAATCGGGATCGGAGCAGGTCCGCACTGCGACGGACAGATACTTGTTCTTCACGATGTCATCGGCTTATTTGAGAGATTTGTTCCGAAATTTGTAAAGCAGTACGCAAACGTTAAAGAAGATGCATTGAAAGCAATTAAAACATTTAAAGAAGAAATCGAAAGAGGCGCGTTCCCTTCAGACGAGCAGAGTTTCAGGTAATATTCCCTGCTCCCTATCTCCCATTCCCTGAGGCATAAACATGGGACCCGTTATATCGCGGACCGGTATGGCCCGTGCTTCTCCCGCCGTTATAAGACTCTGTCTTAAACCAGGACACAAGCCCTTTCAACTCGCCTGCGATTCGGGCCAGCTCATTTGCAGATACATTAATCTGCGAAACCGCCTCGCGTGAAGTTCCAAAAACGCCGGAAACGTTTTCGATGCTGGAAGATACCAGATCGATTGCCGCCGACTGCTCCTCTGTGGCTGTTGCGATCGAACGGACAATGTCAAGACATTGTTCGGATGCGGAGACTATCTTTTCGAGAGACTCCTTGGCCTGATTTGCAAGCTTGACGCCTTCTTCAGCCTCCCTCCTGTTGTCTGCCATGCTTTGTACGGATATTTCCGTCTCCTGCTGGATCTTTTTGATCATTTCCGTTATCTCATCTGTCGCCTTGCCGGTTTTCTCGGCAAGTTTTCTGACTTCATCGGCCACAACTGCAAAACCCCTTCCCTGTTCACCGGCCCTTGCAGCCTCGATGGCCGCATTCAATGCGAGGAGGTTAGTTTGTCCGGCAATATCATTAATCACATTGATAATATCTCCTATCTGCCGGCTGCTCTCGCCCAGATTTCCGATGGTCTGTGAAGATTTCTCAATGGTTGAAGCAATGTTTAATATGCTTGTAACAGCCTTCTCGACGACTGATTTACCCTCACTCGCGATGGTAACTGACTCTTTTGCCGCTTCCGATGCATTTGAAGCATTCTTGGCGACATCCACTATTGTCTGTGACACCTCTGTCGTGGCTGCCGCAGACTGTTCGATCTGCTGGGTCTGGTCATCAATCGCGCTATTGATTTGAGTTATCATAGTAGACACTTCTTCCGAACTGGTCGCCACGGTGTGAGAGACTTCTTTCATTTGCCCCACCGTTTTTCCCATATTCTCGACCATTGTCTTAAGTGCGGCCTGTAACGCACCAATTTCGTCATTGCTTTTCACGTTAATTTCCATTGCCAGCTCACCATCTTTTAAATGATTGGCTATATCCACTGTCTCACTCAGATCACCAAATATTTTTTTCTTTACATTGTAATAAGCAACCGCTGCTATCGAGACAGAAACGGCAAAAAATAAAGCCGAAACATATCTGAGTATGTATACGGCGTCCGGAGAGTCCAGCTTCATCATAAGCGTTGCGATAAAATTACCGAAACCACATGTCGCCAATGCTAAAAGGATGAAGCCTATTTTCCACTGAATGCTTATATCGCGAATATTCATATCTGCTCTTTACCTCCAGCGCCCTTATTAATCCTGTACCTCTTTGTACCATTCACATGCATACTTATCGGCATCTTTTTCATTAACCTTTATGATCAGATTTTAATAGACAAAAACTATTACTACGAGTATTTTTACCGGGTATTGCATTTATCGTTACAATGTTGTAAATTAATAAGCGTCATTAAATTGGTACGCAGGAAAAAAGCATTTCGTTAAGTTATAACGAGTGCGTAATTAATATAAGAATAGAATGCTGACCCCTGATGTAAAAGGTATTCCCTGCCTATGCTAAGAGCCCAACCTTTTAACTTCAGCCATGTCCCCTCATAGGGTCAGCATTCTTTTTTTTACTCAATCCATTAATACTACCTGTTGTTTTTTCCTCATTCCTTGTATTACCCTTAAAGAGTTGAATGCTGTTTAAAAACCAATTCTCCTTATTAAAGAACCATAGGGATACTCATGTATAGAGAATATTTCGACCTTGAGGAGCTGCCCTTTTCCATTGCCCCTGACCCACGCTATCTTTTTATGAGCGAGCAGCACAGGGAAGCCCTGGCCCATCTGATCTATGGCTTCAACGGCAATGGAGGCTTTGTTCTCCTGACCGGCGAAGTCGGGACAGGGAAAACAACTGTCTGCCGCTGCTTTCTGGAGCAGATACCCAAAGACTCCGCAATTGCATTTATAATAAATCCCAAGCTGACCGTAGATGAGCTGCTTGCCACGATCTGCGATGAATTCGGCCTTCAGTATCCCGCCAGCAATGCCGGCATAAAAGTTCTTGTCGATCTTATTAACGCCCATTTACTTGAAGTCCATGCGAAAGGGAAAAGGGCTGTACTCATAATTGACGAGGCCCAAAACCTGAGCTCCGATGTGCTTGAGCAATTGCGCCTGTTGACCAACCTTGAGACTAACCATGCCAAACTTTTACAGATAATATTGTTAGGACAACCTGAGCTCAGGGACAAATTATCGAAACCGGAGTTGAGACAGCTTTCACAGCGTATCATCGCGCGATACCATCTGGGGCCCCTGTCTGAAAAAGACGTTACGGCCTACATCGTTCACCGGTTGACCGTCGCAGGCTTAAAAAAACGTATAAGAAGGCAGTTGTTTACCGGACCGGCAATCCGTAAATTATATAAATTAAGCGGAGGGGTCCCCCGTCTTATTAATGTGCTCTGTGACCGTGCCATGCTTGGAACGTTCGCTCAGGGCAGAAAAGAAGTAGGTAAATCCACGCTGACCAAAGCTGCACACGAGGTATTCGGTAATAACGGCTTTAATCATCCATACCAAAAAACAGTGGTCCGTCTGCTGATGATTATAACGCCGCTGATTGTGGGGGCGGCCCTTATGACGACTTACTATATCCAAGGTGGACCAAACGAGCCGGAGCATAAGGCAGTTGATGGAGCGATTGCTGCCTCTGCAACTGCTCCCGGCTATGATAATAACAAAGGACCGTATCGGCATGATTTTATATTTCCCTGGCTTTCGGCTGATTATTACGGCGATAATATTCCCGGGAATATGGAGCCGATGGAACATACGGACAAACAGTTACCAATTCTTCCGGGCAGTCAACTCCCGCCGGAAGCAAATCCCGTATCCAGATATGAATCAGCAACAGATGTCAATAAAATCCAATTGCCCGAAGGACTGAAATAGGCATGTCGTTCATTCTCGACGCACTGAAAAAACTGGAGCAAAAACGGCAGCGGGACGCCGTGCCCAATCTGATGACGGTACATGTGCCGGAGCAGGAGGAACAAAAAAGACGTCCGATGTGGCAGTATCTTCTGCTTGCCGCAATGGTCCTGAATGCCGGAGTATTTACAGCCTGGCTTCGTCCCTGGGAAGCGAAGGAGCAAAATACTGCAATACATTCTGAAGCCATGCCGAACACGGCAATCCCCAAATCATCCATTGGCGAAAAGACACCGTCCCCAGGGACCTCAAAGGAACGCCAGGCTGAAACAAAAGTGCAGGAGCCTGCCCAAGTAGAGGAAAAGCCGTCAGAGGATACAACGACGCCTCCCGAAACAAAGTCCGGGGACCCAAAAAGATCTTCTTCTGTCAAAACTTCGAAACAACCGCCTGCTGAAGATATTAAATCAGCGCCTGCGGCCGGGCAGTCCGATACACCTGATGCCGTTGCGACAAATGACATCCCGGAATTAAACAGATTACCTGCAGCACTTCAAGGCGAGATTCCCGGGATATCCATCCTCGGTCATGTTTATTCCAACAGTCCCAATACCAGGATGGTCAACATAAACGGAGATCTCTTTCGCGAAGGAGATAACATAACCGACAATTTGAAGATTGAAGAGATTGTAGAAACCGGGGTCATCCTTAATTACAAGGGGACAAAATTCAGATTGAATGCGTTCTGATACCCAGCTCTTTCATCCTTTGCTCACCGCAGCCACAATGCCCTTTAACATTGCAAGAGGCGTCGGCGGACAGCCGGTAATATAAGCGTCAACGGGAATGACGTTGCCTATCCCCCCCCGTGAAGCATAGCTCTCTCCGAATATTCCGCCGTTGAAGGCGCAGTCTCCTGCAGCGACAACGAGCTTCGGGGAAGGCGTTGCGTCATAGGTCCTCCTGAGTGCTATTTCCATATTATGGGACACAGGCCCGGTAACCAGCAGCATGTCGGCAAAACGCGGTGAGGCGGTGAAATGAATGCCGAAGCGCTCACAGTTGTAAACAGGATTATTCAATGCGTGGATTTCAAGCTCGCAGCCGTTGCAGGAACCTGCGTCAACCTGCCTGATGGTAAGACTGCCGCAAAAACGTTTTCGTATCGAATCATTAAGCTTAGAGCATATCTCAACGATTTCCTTTTCCATTTCAGGTGGAAGCGGTTCAGTGACAATGCCTGTGCGAAATATCTGTTTGAGTATCCTTATCATACATCATGCCCCGAATATGACTGATTGAAACTCTTGTTGCAAAGCGGAAAATCAGGGACAATATTACCATATATCGACTGCTCCAGTCCGATCCAGTTCAAGCTGGAAGGGTCCCGGACCATACAGCGGTTTATCTCTCCTTTTGGTCCTGATTGCACCCAGTATATAATTTCACCGCGCCATCCTTCCACCGCCGCAAATCCGGTTGTTTCGGGGGCCGGTTGTCCTACGGGTCCGGAAACAGCGCCTTCAGGGATGTTTTCAAGGATAAAACGTATAATGCGTACGGACTCCCGGATCTCCTCTGTTCTCACCCGGACGCGGGCGTCTACATCTCCTTCGATAAAGACCGGGACATTCATTTCAATCCGGTCATATGGCGGGTATGGATTCATGGCCCTGCAATCGAGGTTAAGGCCGCTCGCCCTTGCAACAATGCCCACCGTGCACAGTTCACGCGCCTTCTCGGGAATGAGTATCCCTGTCTCCTTTACCCTGTCATCAAGCGAAGAATGCTCATCGTAAATAACGACAAGCCTCTCAAATTCCGCAGAGATGCAATCGAGCTCGGCCAGGATTTCTTTCTTCCCGTCTGCGCTAATGTCAACGGTCACCCCGCCGGGTATCACCCTGTCCATGATAAAGCGGTGTCCGAAAAGTTTATGATTAGTGCGCATCATTATCTCTTTAAGACGCATAAGCTGATAAAGCATGAATGCAAAGGCCGCATCATTGCAGATTGCGCCGATATCTCCAAGATGATTGGCGATGCGCTCCCTCTCAAGAAACAGCGCCCTCAACCAGTATGCGCGTTCAGGCACGGCGCAATTCGTAATGGCCTCAACCGCCATTGAATACGCGGTGCTGTGTGCAACGGTGGTATCTCCCGACACCCTTCCCGCAAGGGCTGGACCCTCTTTCCATGAAAGGGACTCAAAGCGTTTTTCTATGCCCTTGTGAACATAGCCAAGCCGTTCTTCAAGATTGATGACCATTTCACCCACCGCCTGAAAACGAAAATGCCCGGGCTCGATTATTCCGGCATGGACAGGGCCTACAGGTATCTCGTACACGCCTTCTCCCTCTGCCCTGGCCCATGTATATTCTCCCTTTACCCGCTTCATTGAAGTTTGGCCGTCAAAAGACTTCCTCAGCGGCCATGCATCTTCAGGCCAGTCCTCAAATTTTATCCAGGGTCTTAAATCAGGATGTCCAACAGGGACAAGTCCCATCAGGCTGTGTATCTGACGCTCAAACCTGTAAGCCGGGACATATTTTTTTGTGATGCTCGGGAAAACGGGATCATCAGCAGGCACTTCGATCTTTATAATAAGGTATTCGCTCCACCACCTGTAACAGGCAAACACGGCAAAACCGCGTCCGAACGGCGTTTCATCAACCGCCCATTCAGCGGCAAGCAGGGCGTGCGACTTTTTCATGGCCTTTGCCGCATCGGTAAACCGCTGCCTGGGGACAACGCACGAAACAACAGGCGAAAAAGATTGCGTGCTGTCAAATCTTACATCGCCGCCAAGCGCTTCAGTGATTGCATCTGTCAATAAACTCATTTCAGCAGCTCCACTGCGGTTTTAAACCAGCGGTTCAGGAAATCAGGCAGATGTATTCCTATAAACAGGACTATGGCCATGTGCAGGAGCACTGGAACGTGGGCGGCTTTTAAAGGTTTCTGATAAGGTGGTATCTCACCGGACACCATATTCTGCACCTTTCTCAGCAGGGCCGCAAAGGCCACGCCGAGACCCAGGAGGAGAAACGGGGTCATGAGCGGCGCATCCTTCATGGTAGCTGTAAGAATAAGAAATTCGCTTGTGAAAACACCGAACGGCGGCATCCCCATAATGGCCATCACCCCGAACATCAGCCCCCATCCTACAAGAGGATTTCCCTTGATGAGTCCTTTAATGCGGTCCATTTCCTGTGTCCGGTGCATCTGCGATGCATGACCGACAGTAAAAAATATTGATGACTTTGTCAGACTGTGCACCAGCATGTGGAGCAGCGCCCCGAATGTGGCTATGGGCCCGCCTAATCCGAACGCAAAGGTGGCTATGCCCATATGTTCAATAGAGGAATACGAAAACATGCGTTTTATATCTTTCTGTCTTAGAAGCGAGAATGCTGCAACAAGGATTGAGAGTATGCCGAAGCCCATCATGATGTCTCCGGCCCGGTGAGTCTGAGTTGAGCCGTCAACAAGCACTTTGCAGCGAACAAGCGCATAGAGCGCGATATTAAGCAGAAGACCCGATAGCACCGCCGAGATAGGGGTGGGGCCTTCGCTGTGGGCATCCGGCAGCCAGTTGTGCAAAGGGACCAGTCCCACCTTTGTGCCGTAACCGACCATGAGAAACACAAAGGCCAGCGAGAGGACGGTGGGTTCGAGCTTGTCGCTCACCTGGCTCAGATTGGTCCACAACAGCGCGTCTCCGCCTTCCCCAAGGACTTTTTCTGCGGCAAAATAAAGAAGCACTGTTCCAAAGAGGGCCTGCGCAATTCCGACGCCGCAGAGGATGAAATATTTCCACGCGGCCTCGATGGCCGTCGGAGTGCGGTAAAGCGAAACGAGCAGCACTGTTGAAAGGGTCGCAAGCTCCATTGCTATCCAGAGGACCCCGATGTTGTTTGTAAGCAGGCAAAGGAGCATGGCAAAGATAAAGAGCTGAAACATCGCGTGATAAAACCGCATGCCCAGATGTCCTACCCTTCCGTGCTGGCGCTCCCTCCTCATGTACCTCTTGCTGAAAATGGCAGTCGTCATGGAAACAAAGGACGTGAGGACAGCAAGATAGACATTAAAGGCGTCCACGAAAAAAAACTTGCCGCCTGCCATCATGGCGCCGTTTTCATAAACCTGAAGCGCAAGGCCCGTGCCGGCTATAAAAGTGGCTGCAGAGCCTGCGATATTCACCTCCGGCGCGAGCTTCCTGTCGCCCACAAATGCAAGGACTACAGCGGCGACAAGGGGCGTTAAAAGTAAAACAAGCAGCATCATTCCGTATAGTCCTCCTCTTTCAGTCGCGCCATCTGCTCGACATCAAGGCTGTCGAATGTAGTATGGATATGAAAAAAGAATATGCCGAATATAAATGCTGCTATCAGGACATCGAGCGCGACCCCGAGCTCCACCACCAGAGGCATGCCGTAAGTAGCGCTTGTGGCCGCGAAGAAAAGCCCGTTTTCCATAGCAAGAAAACCGATGATCTGCGTTACCGCATGCCTCCTTGTAATCATCATCAGCAGGCCGATCATGACCGTTGCAAGGGCGACCGCTATTGTAGAGCGCGTTATGAGAGTCGAAAGCTCCGTCACCGGAGCGGTCAAATGATAAGAGAATATGACAAGGGCTATGCCGATAAGCATGGTGGCGGGGATATTCACTACCGTTTCCACTTCTTTGCGTATATTCAGGCGGACGATGAGGGCGTGCAGAATATACGGCAGAAGGAACACCTTGAGGGAAAGGGTCAGGATCGATGAAATATACAGGTGGTGCTTGTTTGCAACATAGCCCACTATGGCGGTGTTGATGGAAAGGAAAAGCCCCTGCCATGTGAAAAGATGAATAAGGCTGTATATCCTTTTCTGCGCCAACATGCCGAAGGCGGTCAGAAGGACAAATGCCGCGAGGAAACCGTTTATCTGAGATGCCGTCTGTATGTTCATTTTAATTTCAGGGAGTAGGGTGAAGGGGGTAGGGTGTAGAATTGCAGTCTTTACTACCCCCTATCCCCTTCACCCTAATTCTCATCCTCTCACTTCACTCCAATATAAAAAACGACAACATCCCTAATGTCGCCATTAAAAAAGCGGCCCCTAAAAATTCAGTCAGCCTGAACAGGCGCATCTTTGCAAGGCCCGTCTCTATTACTACAAGCACCACCCCTGAAATAAACAGTTTCAAAATCAGCGCGACCGCCGCCACAGGGACGCCCGCAGGGTTGTCCGTTCCTGCGATGCCGAAGGGATAAAAGAGCGTGCTGCTCAACGCAATGAAAAGGAACAGCTTCATCATGCCTGCCCATTCAATCAGGGCCAGATGTCTTCCTGAATATTCCAGTATCATTGCCTCGTGTATCATGGTCAGCTCAAGATGCGTTGCCGGGTTGTCAACCGGTATCCTGCCGTTTTCCGCAAGCGCGATAAGTATAAACGCAATGAACGCAAATGCAAGAGAAGGCTTGGCCACAAACCCCGCGGTGTAAATGACCTCTGCAATGCGTGAAAGAGAAGTCGATTTGCAAAGGAGAGATACGGTAAATATGGCCATGAGCATTGCGGGCTCGGCAAGTGAAGCGACCATCATCTCACGGCTGGACCCCATGCCGCCGAATGCAGTCCCTATGTCCATGCCGGACAGGGCGGTAAAAAAACGGGCAATGGCGAACAACCCCACGAGCACGATAACGTCGGCGGTCAGTGCCAGGGGGAGGTCTGTGGAAAGCATCGGCACAATCCCGCCTGCAAGCACCACCGTGCCGAAACATAAATACGGAGTGAAGCGGAATATCCACGACGCGTTATGGGCCAGTACGATATCTTTGGAAAATAGCTTTGCAAGGTCGCGGTAAGGCTGAAACATGCCGGCTGAGGTACGTCCCTGCATCCAGCACTTCAGCATCCTGACCCAGCCGGTAAATGCGGGGGCGATCCCTATGAGAATGGCAATCTGTAATGTTTCTACGATAATCCCGTTCATAAAGATTTCACCAGAAGCAGAATAATAATTGTTAAAAACGAGTAAATCAAATACGCCTGTATGCGTCCCTGCTGAAGCCTTCCTACCTGACGCGACACCCGGAAGGTCGCATCTGCAACGGGTTTGTAAATCCAGTTCCAGAAACGGTCTTTTATCCTGAGATTGTAAATCAGTCTCGCAGGGAAGGCAGAGTGCGCTGCTTGCGGCGACACTCTCGTTTCCTCCCTTATATGGAAGAGAAAGCCGAATATCCTGCGGATGGGCATGGAAAAAGACGTTGCGTTATACTGCATCCTCGATGTAAGTTTCTCGAATCCGCAGTCCCAAATCGCTCCGCGCCGTATCTTGCCGGGGTTGACATGAAGGACGGCATAAACAACGGCATACACAATGAGAACGCCCAGGAATACGATAAAGCCGGAATAAGACGCGCGCTCCGGGGCTATCGGCGTCAGCCACATCCAGCCGCCGGAAGTAGCCGACGTGCTGAGTTTTGCGCCCACCAGCGATTCCGAAAGCACATCGGTCCACTCGATAAACACCGTCGGGAAAATACCAAGACACAAACATGTCAGCGCACTCAGTATCATGCCTGTCCGCATATGCCAGTCGACTTCATGCACATTGGGTTGATGGCGTCCCCGCCAGTGTCCTAAAAACGTGACGCCGAACGCCTTCACGAAACAGGCGGCAGCCAGCGCGCCTGTAAGGGCAAGAAGCGCGGCCCCCATAGGCATAATGAGCTTCATCACCTGATTGGGTAAAGACGGCGAAAGAAGAAACGCCTGGAAGGTGAGCCATTCCGATACGAAGCCGTTAAACGGCGGCAGGGCGGAAATGGATACACAGCCCACAAGAAACAGCGCAGCAGTCCACGGCATTTTGTGAATCAGCCCGCCCATTTCTTCCATGTTCCTCTCGTGCGTGGAGTGAAGGACGGCCCCGGCCCCCATAAAAAGCAGGCCCTTGAACATCGCGTGATTCAGAGTATGATATAGCCCCGCGATCAACGCGAGGGCCGCCATTACCGGCAAATTAAATGACGTAAATATCATGGAGAGACCAATGCCTATAAGTATGATGCCGATATTTTCTACCGAATGATATGCAAGAAGCCTTTTCAGGTCATGCTGCATGAGTGCATAGAGCACTCCCATGACGGCGGATATCAGTCCCAGCGCCAGCACAAGGCCTCCCCACCACCAGGGGAATACACCGATAAGATCAAAGGTGACGCGTACTATGCCGTAGATGGCGGTCTTGAGCATGACCCCGCTCATCAGCGCCGAGACGTTTGAAGGGGCCACAGGATGCGCCTCCGGAAGCCAGACATGCAGAGGGACAACGCCCGCCTTTGCGGCAAACCCGAAAAATGCCAGCAAAAAAGCGATCGTCGCCCATTTCGCGGGGAACTGCGCCTGACGCATGGCATCGAAGGTAAACCCGCTGAAATCATCAAATCCCGCAGAGAGCCCGGCCATGACCCCGAAGGACAAAAGTATGGCAATCGCCCCCACATGGGCCACAACCAGGTAGAGGAATGCGGCCCTGCGGTTCTCTATCTGTTCATCTTCAAACATGACGAGAAAATATGATGCGGCAGCCATCGCCTCCCATGAGATGAGAAAAAAGAGCGCGTCATCGGCAAGCACCACCATAAGCATCCCGGCAATGAAGAGGCAATAAAATACGACGAGCTTAACTACAGGCTTGCGCCCTGTCATGGCCTTTACATAACCTGCGGAGTATATTGAAACAAAGAAACAGAGAAGACCCACGACGGTAAGGAAAAAACCTGAAAGGGGGTCGAGCCGGAGGTGAAACGGAAGGTCGGGAAGTCCGGAAAGGAGGACCATCTTTCCTGTGACATTGCCCGCAACCGTCCATATGCCCGACGTCACAGCCATCAACGACGCCAGGGCGCAAGAGTAAAAAGAAACCGTTGTCAAAAATCCCGGACTTTTTCTGAAAAGTACTGCCGCCAACCCGGTAATCAGAAGAAGCATAACGGACGCAGCGGCAATATCAACAGGCGCAACTATCATTGTTCTTGATTGTCCATCGGCTTAACGTTGTACGATTTTAAACCCCTCAATGTTTTTTTGTCAAAGTATTGAATAAAGTTTTTGCGATTTTTTTAAAATGTGCGCCTCATCGGGTATTATATTAAGGAGCAACGGAGGTGCCTATGGAACGAATGCAAATAAAATCACTCCTGTCATACGGAAACTCAGGACAGGAAGTCTCGGTCTGCGGCTGGGTAAGGACAAGGCGCGAGTCAAAGGGCATTGCCTTTATCGCGTTGAATGACGGCTCTACCCAGGACACCCTGCAACTTGTAATTGCCGGGACCTCACCGGCTTTTCGGAAATTAACTCTTTGCAACACCGGGGCCGCAATTAAAGCCACAGGCGTTTTGAAAGACTCTCCGGCACAGGGACAAAAGTTCGAGGTGGAAGTCTCCGGGATCGAAGTTTTCGGCGACGCCGATCCGGCCTCATACCCTTTGCAGAAAAAAGGGCATACCCTGGAATTCCTTCGGGAGATAGGGCACCTCAGGCCGAGGACCAATACCTTCGGCGCGGTGTTCAGGGTGCGAAATATCCTTGCCCATGCGGTGCACGAATTTTTCCAGGGCAAAGGTTTTATCTGGGTGCACACCCCGATTATTACATCAAGCGACTGCGAGGGCGCAGGGGACATGTTCACCGTGACGGCCCTCGATCCGGAGAAATTGTCCAAAGACTGCAGAGGCGTCGATTTCTCACAGGACTTTTTCGGACGGCGTGCCTTTCTGACGGTCAGCGGCCAGCTTGAAGCTGAATTTCTCGCTATGTCGATGGGCGACGTCTATACATTCGGACCGACCTTCAGGGCGGAGAACTCCAACACTTCGCGCCATCTCTCCGAATTCTGGATGATAGAGCCTGAAATGGCCTTTGCGGATTTGAAGGACGACATGCAGCTTGCCGAAGAATTCGTCCGCTTTCTCTGTGTAAGGGTCCTGGAAAAAGGAGAAGGCGAAATCGCATTCCTCGATAAATTCTATAAAAACACATCGATCGCCGGACTCAAAGAGCTCTCTGAAAAACCATTTCTCCATATCTCCTATTCCGACGCAATACGGGAGCTGGACAAGGCGACTGAAAAATTCGAGTTCCCGGTAAAATGGGGACTGGACCTGCAGTCGGAGCATGAGCGTTATCTCACGGACAAAGTATTCAGGGGACCTGTAATCGTGACGGATTACCCTGAAAAGATAAAGGCCTTCTACATGAGACTGAATGATGACGGAAAAACGGTTGCAGCAATGGACGTCCTTGTCCCGGGGATAGGCGAAATTATGGGCGGCAGCCAGCGCGAGGAAAGGCTTGAAGTGTTAATGGAGAGAATGCAGCAAATGCAGGTCCCGCGTGAAGGCCTCGAATGGTATCTCGACCTCCGGAGGTACGGTTCAGCGCCGCACGCAGGGTTCGGATTGGGCTTTGAAAGGCTTGTGCAATATATTACCGGAATGCATAATATACGCGACGTCATCCCGTGTCCGAGGGCGCCGCAAACCATCAAGTTTTGAAAGGAGAATACAAATGAACTTCTGGGACAAAATTCAGCAGGATGTAAAGAAGAATATTGAAGACGTTCTTGCCGATGTTAAGAAAAGGGGCAGCGCCGTATCAAAAAAGATCGGGGACCTCACCGAAGAAGGCAAGAAGCAATTAAAGGTTTTCAATATCAACATGAAGGTGCAGGAAGAGCTTGCAAAGCTCGGCGGGCACGTATATGACCTCTCTGAGAATAAAAACGTCAATCCTTTTACAAATAAAAAAGTCGCTGCCATCATATCGAAGATAAAAAGATTTGAGTCACAGATAAACAGACTGGAAACCACAAGCGCTAAAAAGACAAAAACAACGCGCTCTAAAAAAGCAGGGAACAAACCCGCGAAGCGGAAATGATCGACTGACAGTCTGCTGAAAAGTCTGTTGTAACGCACAATATCGTCATACCCGCGAAGGCGGGTATCCGGCAATTCAATGAAAAGATGGAACAATTCATAAACGACTACATCTATAAATCGGACAACCCGGCAATTTCCGCTTTAATATTATTCGCCTTCTACATCGTCGCCGCAAAGATCGCAGACCTCTCGATTGACAAAGGTTTCAGGCGTCTTACAAAGATGACGACATCCGAGATGGACGACAAGGTCATCGATTTCATCCACCGTCCGGTGTTTTTTACGGTAGTAATAATCGGCTGCATTCATGCCGTCAGGATATTAGAGGCTTCGGAGAGGTTCATCTTTTATTCAAACGGCCTGCTTGTTTCGGTCCTGACCTTTATCTGGGGACTGAGCGTCATAAGGATCAGCAATATTGTAATAGAAAACGCCGTCCTCAAAGTAACGGACCTGACTGGCCTGGGCAGGGAAGTGACTCCGCTTGTAGAAAATATATGGAAAATAATCGTGATCATTGCCGGCGCAACTGTCATCCTCTCCGTATGGAAGATCAACATCACCCCCCTTCTGGCGTCGGCAGGAATCGCGGGCGCCGCCCTTGCCTTCGCGGCGAAAGATACGCTGTCGAACTTCTTCGGCGGTATCAGCATATTCGTGGACAAGCCTTACAAGATCGGCGATTACATAGTGCTCGACAGTAAAGAAAGAGGCGAAGTCGTCCGGATAGGAATAAGAAGCACAAGGATAAAAACACGGGACGACGTCCTTATCACGGTCCCCAATGCGATCATATCCAACACAAAAATAATTAACGAAAGCGCCCCTGCCCCTAATTTCAGGGTCCGTGTGCCGGTCTCGGTTGCATACGGAAGCGATATCGAGAAGGTGGAAAAATTATTAAATGAAATTGCGCTGTCCAATGAAAACGTACTGCGCGGGCCTGAGCCGCGCGTGAGGTTCAGGGCCTTTGGTGAATCGTCCTTGAATTTCGAGCTGCTCTGCTGGATAAAAGAACCCTCTCTAAGCGGTATCGCCGTACACGAGATCAACAAGGCGATCTACAACAAATTCAACGAAGCCGAAATCACAATACCCTTCCCGCACCGCACCGTCTACCTGCAAAGCGGACCGCCATCATAGCCATCCTTACCGGGGCTGACGCCCGGTAAGGATGCGCATTAAGCAATTATTTCAAACCTGTACCCCCCCGTGAAATACACTTTTCATTGACACATCACAAATTTTGTGATAATCAGATAAAAGAGACAAGCAAAAGAAACCGGAGGTGGAGAATGAAAAAACACGGGAAGGATTCGGACACAAAAAGACAGGAACGCAAGGAACATAAATGCTTTGAAAAACCTGAACTGAAGTACATAGAGCCGAAGCTTACAAAACAGGGGAATGCGACAAACATTACTTTTAGTGCTCCATTCAGTCCGATACCCAATTAATTCGGGTCCCCTCAGAGATAAATTTCATGCAGACTTATTCGATTTCCGGAGTGAGTGTGAAGGTTGCGTGTGAAGATCCGGCATTGGCTGAGAAGGTCAGAGGCGCAATGAATGATTTCTTTTATGAGAGAGGCGATGTCCCCGTTGCCGGTCGTCCTGATATCTCAGTAGAGTTTAAAAGTGATCATTCCTCTTTTAAAGTCCCTGATGCTGCGCTGGAATTCGCTGCCTCCCCTTGCCTGAATATCTTCAGGGACCGGGATTTCTATTATTTAAAGAGGGAGGATTCCGTATCTCAGCTTGACCTTTCAAGGAGTATCGGAACGGTGCGTACCGGAGCGTCTTTCTGGGGAAAGACGGCTAAATCCCGGCAGGAATTTTTAATGCTTTCCCTTTTATGGCTTCTTCACAGGCACGGTTTATACGCGCTACATGCAAATGGTTTAGTGAAAGACAACTCCGGAATTCTCCTTGTGGGAAGTTCCGGAAGCGGCAAATCAACTTCATCATTGAGTCTCATAAGACAGGGATGGAATTACCTGTCGGATGATGTCGTTCTCCTTAAAGAGAGTCCGGACGGCATTGAGTCGATCGCATTTCAAAAGGGGATTTCATTTGGTCCGAATCTGGCCGGCCACTATCCGGAACTCGACAGATATGGAAAACCATCCATGAACGGGCAAAAGAAGTTTCTGGATATAAAATCGGTCTACCCTGACGGATTCGTATACAGCAGCTTCCCGAAGGTATTGATATTCCCGGAGGTGACCCAACATAAAAATAGCGTGTTAAGCCCCGTTGCCGGAGCAGAGGCCCTGATCATGCTCATCAAAAACAGCGGCGGAATAATGGTGGATAAAAAGACAACAGGCAAACAGATAGAGGTCCTCAAACAACTTATATCCCAGGTAAACAGCTACAGACTTTTTTTAGGACATGATCTGCATGAAAGGCCTGATAGGATTTCCGGAATCCTGGCAGGCCTTGAGGATGATACACGTGACAAGGCTGTCAATTGAGCTTACAAACCATTGCAACCTGAGGTGCCGTCACTGCGCTGATGAAAGGCATGGGTGCGAGGGAGACCTGAAAATGGAGACAATGGAAAAGGTCCTCTGTAATGCCGGAGCTTACGGATTTGAACATCTCTCCTTCACAGGCGGAGAACCTACAATGCACCCCTCTTTTTTCAGGATCCTCGATATGATAACAGGGGCCGGATACAAATTCAGCTTCGTCTCCAACGGCTTTAACTTCACGGAGATTTATGAAAGGCTGCTTCCTTACCGTGATAAACTCGGAGGAATAACTTTCAGCCTTGACGGCGCGGATGAGGAGACACATGACAGGCTTCGGGGTAAAGGTTCATACCGGAGGGTGATGCAGGCCATAAGTGTCTGTCTGGTAAAGGACATCCCTTTCAACTTTAACAGTGTAATTGTCTCTTTTAACCGTGAAGGACTTGCAGATATGGCGGAGCTTGCAGCGAAACTGGGAAGCTGCGGGTTGAGATTCGGTCATCTCACGCCGACCCCATCCTCCATAAAAAACGATCTGGTCCTCTCCCCGGCTGAACGAAGGGAGGCCGAGGCTGTTATCCTGCGGATGAGGGAGACCTCTCCCGTGACGGTCTTCATGGCGCCCGGTAATTACACCAGCTTTCTTTTTCCATGTGCTCCGCTTGAAATGCAGGAGTTCAACATCGACTGGAGGGGTAATGTCACAATGTGCTGTCTGTTGTCCGGTCATGGAGATGCTTCCGCTAAAGGCGACGTAATCGGCAGTCTGAATGATATTACTTTTTCAGAGGCGTTCGAGATGCTGGCGGAAGCAAACATGAAGTTTCGCAGGGAGAAAGAGGCTATGTATTCACGGGACCGGTTCAAAGATTCCGATCACTTTCCATGCTGGTACTGTTTGAATTATTTCGGCAAGGTCGACTGGCTCAGGGATTTTCACGAGGACCCCTGGCATGACACGGTCTGGACGGACCAAATCAAGAGGAGGGAGAACACAAATGCTGGAACCCAATAATATGGTAAAACCTCATTGTGATGTTGTATCGACCGAGCTGGAGAACAAAGAGGCGGTCCTTCTTCATCTGGGAACAAAAAAATACTACAGCCTGAATGAGACAGGCCTTTGTATATGGCGGATGTTAGCCAACGGGAATACGCCCGGGCGGATAAGCGAAGGTCTCCGGGATGAATTTGATATCCCGGCTGTCAAGGCGAATGAGAGTGTCATAAATCTCCTGAAAGAACTCCTGCATGAAAAATTAATTGAGATCGCATGATCAGCGGGCAGGCCTTTTGACAATCAATTTTATCGTGATATATTTACTTGTAAAAGTCTGGCATGAAGAATCAGAAGGAGGTAAATGTTATGGCTAATCCGTTCGTACACATTGAACTGCTGACGCAGGACGTTGAAAGGGCAAAGAAGTTTTACGCGGGTCTGTTCGACTGGAACCTCGAAGACATTCCCGGTATGGACTATACAATGATCAATGCAGGGGAAGGCACGGGTGGCGGCATGATGAAAAACCCGGTCCCCGGTGTTAATGACCACTGGCTTCCATATGTCCTGGTTGATGACGTGGCGGCCTCAACTAAAAAGGCCAAATCCCTCGGCGCCGACATTGCCAAAGATGTGACTGAGATCCCGGATTTCGGATGGTTCAGCGTGATCATAGACCCCACCGGCGCGGCCTTCGGGCTCTGGCAGCCGAAAGCGGGAAAGTGAGCGCATTGCTTCGGGCATGACGAAAATAAAAAAAGTCAGTTTATAAACAGACTCTATTTAAATTAGGCAACAACGTCCCCAAAGTCCTCTTTGTGCTATCCGGTTTCAGGCCGGCACTGAGCGTGTCCAGAGTGTCTCCGGCGCTATATCGATATTCCCCGGCCAGACGACAGTACCGTATTGGACAGACGCCTTGAAAAATAGCGGAGAGTTGAGGAGCTTGATAAAGGGCTTTTTATCAAAAAAAGGCTTCATGTCGAATATACGCTTCACCCCATTCTCAAAAACGAGCTCTAATGTGTAGTCGTCACGAGTTTTTACACTGATTACATCAAGTAGTGCTTCCATAATATTCTCCTTTATTGAAGCGGCGCGATACGAAACGGCTCCTCACCGGCAACGGCGAGTTCCCTGTCTGCCATGAGTTCATCCCTGTGAATGTCTATCCAAACTTGCACCATCCGGAATTGTCGCGACGAAAATCCCCCAAGGCCCGGAAATATAGAAAAAGGGGCCATTACTCTTCGGACGAAATTACCGCCTGACAGTATAAGCGTCCGAAATAGTCCGGAATGGATATCCGCATTGCTTCATAGCATAAAAGCATAAATGACGTCCTCGAGTTCAGAATAATTCTTTGAAATCATTTTGCAGTCTTTCAACCCCAACTGTTTTGAAAGCTCCTTCAGTCTCTTGATTTCAGGCTCGCGGGGGCTGATCTTGACCTCAAAGGCAGCTTCCTGGTTGAGTATGAAGTCGATTTCAACCCCGCTTTTCTTCTGGTAGTAATTTATCTCCCCACGGGGCCTCAGATTCTGGAAAACACTGTTTTCGAATATGTGTCCTGCAGCAAGTCTGGCAAAATGATTGGCAAGCCCCGTATCGCATACATAAACCTTCGGCATTTTTCTGACCTCGGTGCTTCTTCCCCTGCTGAACGGTCTTATGGTTTTAATGAAGTAAGTCCCTTCGAGAAAGGCAATATATTCGTAAAGCGCCGGACGGGAGACTTTCAGGTCCCTCGATAGTTTTTGGATGTCCGTTTTTGAGCCCGTGCTCTGCATGAGCAGCAGCATCAGGTCGCGTATCACCTCATTCCTTCTGAAGTCCCCGAGTTGAAGCACCTCAAGCTGGAAAAAGGAGGTGAAAATATCTTCGAGGGCCTTTGCCTTTGCCGGCGCAGTGTCTTTCAAGACCACTTCCGGGAAACCTCCGTAAAGAAGGTATTCGTCATACAGCCGGTCAATAGTGTCAAAGACCGGTTTGGTTATCTCCGTAATGCGTTCCGGGATTTTAAATTTAACTTTTTTAAACGTGAGGAATTCACGGAACGTCAGGGGGAATACCTCAAAGATGAGCTTTCTTCCCGAAAGGGATTCGGTGAAGAGATTTTTCAGGTAAAAACTGGCTGAGCCTGTCAGAAAGAATTTGACTTTGTAATGGTCTATGAAATATTTGACGACGGAAGGCAGCTTCTTTATATGATGAATCTCGTCAAGAAAGACATATGCACGTTTTGCGAAGTTGATGCCCAGAAATTCGAGGGACGCTTTAATCCGTTCATAATCTTCTTCCTCGAAGAATTTCCTGTTCAGCGGGTTTTCAAGGTCGAGGAACAGCTTGTTTTCCTGGCCAACCTGTTCCTGGATGAAGTTGAGGATAGTGGTCTTGCCGGTCCGCCTCATTCCGGTGAGAATTACCGCTTCAGGCGACTGGAGATACTGGTTGATCTCTTTCAAGACATTTCTCGGAAATATCATGACCCCATTTTACATTTAGTAGAGCTATTTGTAAACCATACTATTACTTTTAGCCGAAGCAGAGTGAAGACCTCCCTGATAATACGATGCGTCTGTTAAAGACAAGAACTATTACTTCCTGGAAAGTAATGCACTCAAACCAGAATTATTCATAGACCGTTTACACTTTCAGATGAAACGGCACACTGGTTGAAACCACGCCTTTTTTAAACAGCAGCACACCCTTCAGAAACACCGCCGTCTGGTTGTGAAGCAGATGATGCCTGCTATGTGATTGTTAATCTACTCCCGCGTATTTTATTTGTCAATCCGGTTTTTCGTATTGCCATTTTTCATATTGAATTTTCCATTGTCCTTGACAATAAGCATTTCCTCTTTTAATCTATATCACGTTCCGATATCGGAAAACGATATATGCTCAGAGAATTCTTTTTAGGCTTTATCAAAATCCACATCCTGCACCACGCGGCGAAGGGGCCGGTCTACGGCCTGTGGCTTATTGAGGAGCTGGGGCGGCATGGATACAAGCTCAGCCCCGGGACTCTTTACCCGGTCCTTCACAGGCTCCAGGAAGAAAAGCTTTTGAAGACATATCAGGAAAATGTCGGCGGCAAGATCCGAAAGTATTACAGGACGACTTCAAAAGGGACCAGGGCCTTGTCCTCCATAAGAGAGAAGATACTTGAGCTGGTCGGGGAGATAACCGAATCATGAATGCATCCGGGATGCGATCATTGACCGAGCTGATGAAAATATTCTTCAGGCTCGGCGCGACAGCCTTCGGCGGACCGGCCGCGCATATCGCCATGATGGAAGATGAAGTGGTGGACCGGAAAAAATGGCTCACACGGGAGCGCTTTCTCGACCTTGTGGGAGCGACCAATCTCATTCCGGGGCCGAACTCCACTGAGATGGCGGTCCATATCGGATATATCAGGGCCGGTATTGCGGGGCTTATTGTCTCAGGGTTGTCGTTCATCTTGCCCGCAGCGATCATCACGGGTATTTTGGCATGGATTTATGTTGACTTCGGCGCGCTCCCTTACGCAGCGTCCTTTCTTTTCGGCATCAAGCCCGCGGTTGTTTCCATTGTTCTTGTGGCAGTTGTCCGGCTTGGAAAGACAGCGGCGAAGGATGTACCGTTGACATGCATAGGCGCAGCCGCTGCATTGGCGACTCTTGCCGGAATAAACGAGGTGCTCGTCCTGTTTTCAGGCGGCGCAGCCGGGATTGTCCTTCATCAATTGAAAAAAAGAGACGCCAACAAATGGTCATTGTGGCCGCCGTCTCTTTTAATTCCGCTGTCGAAAGCCGAAGTCGCAGAGGCGAAATTATCGGCAGTGGCATCCGCTGCAGGGGCGGCCGCGATTGCAGGAATTTCCCTCTGGAAGCTGGGCCTTTTTTTCCTGAAGATCGGGTCGGTCCTCTATGGGAGCGGCTATGTCCTTATAGCATTTTTAGAAGGGGGGCTGGTCAAAGACTACGGTTGGCTCACATCACAACAACTGCTTGACGCGGTTGCCGTCGGACAGTTCACGCCGGGTCCCGTATTAAGCACCGCGACCTTCGTCGGATATATCATTGCCGGAGCGCCCGGGGCCTTCATTGCAACGGCCGCCATCTTTCTCCCTTCATTTATTTTTGTGCTGATCTTAAATCCGATCATCCCGCGCCTCAGAGCGTCGCGGGTGATGTCGGCCTTCCTGGATGCGGTCAACGTCAGCGCCGTCGGATTGATGGCTTCCGTAGTCATTACCCTTGCAGGACCGGCGCTCACGGACTGGAGGGCCGCGATCATCGCAGCAGCGGCAGCATTTGTGGGATGGCAATTTAAGCTTAATGCAGCGTGGCTGGTGACAGGTGGAGCGCTCATGGGATGGGCCTTGCTCCTGATATAGCACTGTCCGGCCTGGTATGGAAACCAACGAATGAGAGGTGAAAAATATATGGAATTTATTCCTTGTGAAATTTGCGGAGTAACTGATGAACGTGAACTCTCCACGAGAGACAGGGATGGGGAATATCTCAGGACCGTGATATGCAAAAGATGCGGACTGGTCTATACGAATCCCCGGCCTGAAATATCGGAACTAAGGGAATATTATGAACATTCATATCGTCTTGATTACAAGGGGGTCCGTCAGCCAAAGAAAAAGCATATTGTAAGAGCGGCAAAGGTTGCAGCGGAGCGCCTTCAGGAGATTCGAGGATATATTTTTCAGGGCATGAAGTCTTTGGATATAGGCTCAGGCGGCGGCGAAGTTGCATACGCTATGCAGTTGATGGGACTGGAAGGCAGCGGTTTGGAACCTAATGAAGGATATGCCGATTATGCAAGAAATGTCCTTCGCCTGCCGATTTATTCCGGCTGCATTGAAAATGCGTCGCTGCCCCAAGTCTCTTATGATATCATCACCATGTATCATGTCATCGAGCATCTCCATGGTCCGCTTAAGGCATTACGTTCCCTTCATTCATCTCTTAAAACCGACGGGTTGTTTGTAGTTGAGTGCCCTAATGCAGAGTCCCGCTGTCAGGCGCCGTCCCACCGGCTGCACAGGGCGCACCTGTACAACTTTAACATGACTACCCTGCAGGCATTAGGGGAGATAGCAGGTTTCCATACTGTAAGGATGTCGCTTTCTTCAGACGGCGGAAATATCACGGCGATTTTCAGAAAAACGTACTCTGCCGGAGTGCTGCCGGACTTAACACATAATTATCAGGTGGTGATGAAGGCATGGGAGGGGCATTCAAAAATGGGCTACTATCTCTCCAAACATCCCTACAGGCGATTTACTGCAAAAGCCTTGCGTATCATGAAGGAAGGAATTGTGGCCCTCTTCACGCGGAAAGGAGAAACTCTGCTAAGAAAAAATCTTGAAAAACATCTCCTGCCCCCTTCTACACAAAAACAGCGGAGATGGTCCTATGGATTGGCCGGGACATTTGCCGGTATCGCTCTTTTCATCTCTTCGCTGTGGTCGATTTCTTCGCTTATGGACCATTCGGAAGAAATCAGAACATTTATCGAGCGCCATCAGGACGGTAACGATGTGTTCATCGTAGTGCACGGCAACAGCCTGAAAGGTCTCAGTCAAGTTCCGGGAGTGGTTCTGTCCCAGCACAAAAAAGAGCTCAAGACAACGATAGCCGGAATCATGAGACCAAACGTTGACATCCATCTGCTTGTCGAAGACGACCACTTACATCATATAAAAGAGACTATTGAGACTGCTTCCCTGAAAACCATGAAAATCATATCAGTAAGAGGAAATGCTTATCACTTCCTCACGACAGAGACCCATTATGGTCCAAAATTATAGAGAAACCACTGGATTCCGGATCAGGCCCGGAATGACGCCATGAGGCTTTATTAACATATGTCTTAGTAATCAAGATAATATTAATCTCTTGCCATTGCGGCGACCATCCTGCTGAAATTCTCTCAGGCTCAAAAGTATTTTTTTCATTTTCTCCTTAATACCCATTTCCTCAACTCCTCGGCGAACAAAAGCATCAGGCAAAACGGGACAAGGGCCAGCCACACATTCAATCCCACCGGTGCGGTATCAAATACTTTATTTCCCCATGGATGATAAACAATGAAAGCAGTCAAAATTATCTCGGAGACAATGCCGAGCAGGATCAATTTGTTTGAAAAGAAACCGAGTCTGAAAACGGATTCACGCGACGAGCGGCAGGCGAATACATTAGCGATCTGCATGATCACAATTCCCAGAAACGTCGCGGTAGTCGCCTGACGGGCCAGCAGATTTCCGGACGGCAGATCCATGCCCCACTGCCACCCGCCCTGAAAAAGCACATGGAAATAAACGAACAAAACGCCGATCGTGCTTATCAAGCCCAGAAATATGTAGCCTCTGAACAGCACAACCCGGTCTATCAGTCCCTGCTTTTCAGGTCTCGGCGGATACTCCATGATATTGGCCTCAGGTTTTTCAATGCCCAATGCAAGTGCGGGAATCGTCTCTGTGCCAAGATCAATTGCGAGTATTTGCATCACTGTCAGGGGAAGCGGGATTTTGAAGATCGCAAACATGATATACGGAATGACCTCCGGTGTCAGATGGGCGAAGATGTACGTCATGAACTTCCTGATGTTCTCAAAGATCGCCCTGCCTTCTTCAATGGCATTTACGATTGAGGCAAAATTATCGTCAAGCAAAACCATATCCGCGGCCTCGCGTGCAACGTCTGTTCCGGTCATTCCCATGGCAATGCCGATGTTGGCCTTCTTTAACGCAGGCGCGTCATTGACCCCGTCGCCTGTGACCGCGACCCTCTCTCCTTCGTCCTCAAGGATAGAGACAATTCTCATCTTGTGCGCAGGCATCATCCGCGCGAATATGATCTCAGGTGACAAAAGCCTCTCCCGCAGCACACTGTCCGGCATTGCATTCAACTCGTGCCCTTCAATTACTACAGGAGTATTCTTAACCAGCCCGATCTGTTTTGCTATCGCAGCCGCAGTCCTGCTCGCGTCGCCTGTGATCATGATGATCTTAATGCCCGCGCCCTGACATTTCTTTATCGCATCGGGGACTTCAGGTCTCGGTGGGTCTTCAAACCCCATAAGGCCGGCAAATGTCAGATTTGATTCGAGATTGTTTTTATCGGAGAACAGCTCTTCCTTGTCATTGCGAGCCGAGGGCGAAGCAATCTCCTCAATAAAGATTGCTTCGTCGCTGCCGCTCCTCGCAATGACATCTTTACGGACAGTCACTGTTTCTTTAAACGCAAACGCTATTACCCTCAAGCCTTCATCCATCATTGAATGATACGTCTGCATAATGGAGCTCCTGTCATCATCGCTGATCGGCCTTTCTTCATTGTCTTCAAGTATCCGTGTGCAAAGCGGCAGGACGGTTTCAACAGCACCTTTAGTGAAAAGGGTCACCCCCCCTTCGCCCCCCCTTGACCCTTGACCCTTGATCCTCGCCCCTTGCCCCTTGCCCCTTGACCCTTCATACACCGTCGTCATCCTCTTCCTCTCAGAGTCAAAAGGTATCTCATAAATTCTCTCGGCCTTCAAATCTCCAATTGCTCCTCGCGCTGCCCTTAAGATAGCAACATCCGTCGGATCGCCCTTGTAATTTCCATTTTCAACCGTTGCGTTATTGCAAAGGCAGGCCGTTGTCATTAGCATGTTGAGGGAATTATTTTTCCTGAAAATCTCCCCTTCCCCCTCTTTTCGCTCTACTCCCTCCTCCCTACGCCCTACACCCTGCCTTTGCTCCTGTCTTTCCAACGTCCATACTCTCTCCACCTCCATCCTGTTCTGCGTCAGTGTCCCCGTCTTGTCTGTGCAGATGACCGTTACGGAACCGAGGGTTTCAACTGATGTAAGGGTTTTTATCAGCGCCTTCTTCTTTGCCATTCTCTGGCTTCCCATTGCAAGCGATAGGGTGACGGTTGGCAAAAGCCCTTCAGGCACATTGGCAATGATGATACCGATTGCAAAGAGGAAGTTCTGCCAGAAGTCCCTGCCGATAAAAAAACCGAGGGAAAAAAAGAACACCCCGGTTGCCATCGCGATGACCGCGACTATCCTCGTCACCCTGATGATCTCTTTCTGAAGAGGGCCCAGCCTCTCCTGCACCCCTCCGGTAAGATGCGCTATCTTGCCGAATTCCGTGGACATGCCGGTGGCGTATGTCACAGCCCGGCCCATGCCGCTTACAACAAGCGTGCCTGCAAAGACGATATTGGGGCTCTCAAAGTAATCCCCGTTAAAGGCCTCATGACTGCGAAGTCTCGCATCCGATTCCCCTGTGAGCGGGGCATTGTTCACCATCAACCTGTTTGCTTCAATGAGCCGCGCGTCAGCAGGGACTTTGTCACCTTCGCTCAACAGTATCAAATCACCGGGAACTACATTCTCTGCCCGGATATCCTGTGACTGGCCTTCGCGAATCACTTTTACATTAAAGGGTAAAAGTTCTTTCAATGCCTCGATTGCCTTCTCCGCGCGATATTCCTGGATGAACGTAAAGATGGCATTAATGATTATGACCCCGATTATCGCTATTCCGAGGGAGAGCAGCCCTTCGCCGGGCTGAAAATACCCGGACAGAAAACAGAGTCCAGCAGCAAACCAGAGAAGAACGGCAAAGAAATGTGTGAACTGGGCCATGAACTTTTTGTACAGGGGCGATTTTCCGGCTTCCTTTATCTCGTTCAGCCCGTATTCATGAAGCCTCTTGACGGCCTCTGCTTCGGCAAGCCCCGTGGCGGATGTAAGCAGGCTCTTCAGTACCGCGTCTTTTGAGAGGTTGTGAATGTTCATAATAAAAAAAAGGGGCCAGGGGCCAGGGGCCGGGGGCAAGGGTCAATAAAGACAAAGAACAGGGATGCCGACGAAGGATTTCGGTGCGACACCTTATGAAAAAAGACCTCGAATCTCAGCAAAAGACCATATCTGTTAACTGAAAAGACAGAATGCAAATTATCCTGTCGATCAGAGAAATCCTGAGACGCGCTCCCCGTTTTTTGCAAAGATTTTTTCACAAGGCCCCCTTCTTCCGTGCCCGAAAGATTATCAGATTGCACGGCGTTTCCCGTAAAACCTCTTCCACCGGGTTCCCCTTCATCAATGAGCTCAAAAGCGTCCTCTCGCTTGCGCCCATTACCACGAGGTCATTTCTTTTGTGCGCTGCTTCAACCGTTATTGCCCTCGCGATCCTTCCATGCCCTGTCTTTTTCTCATGGGGGATTTTATACCTGTTTAAATGCTCCCGGAATTCCTCGACGTCTTTGGGAATACGCTGCTCCCTCTGAAACGGCGTCAGATAAAGCTCCCCGTGGAAAAAACCTGTAATGGGCTTATGCAGATGAAAAAGAGTTACCGGAGAATTAAACCCCTCCGCAAGCCGGGCCGTGAAATACGCCCTTTCTTCAAGGTCCGTCAGCCTGCCGCGCAAGGGCACAAGTATGTTCTTAAGATGAAGGCCTCCCATCTTTACCACTCTTACCATCGCGACTGAACACGGAAGCTTCATCATAAGCTGTCTCGAAAGGGTTTTTATAAAAAAGCGCTTCATTACATCTTCCCTCCTTGTGGCTGCAAAGACAATGTCAACATTGTGCTCCCTTACAAGCGCGGTTATGTTTTTCACGGGCTCTCCGCTTTCAATGATGTTTTCAACTTCAATGCCGTTACTTTCAGCCTCAATGAAGAGTCTCTCAAGCGCGGCCTCCGCGTGCCTTAATTTATCTTTATGAATGTTCTCTTCTGCAATGAATGCGAGGAAGAGTTTTGCATGGCATGTTTTCGAGAGGGCCAGGGCGTAACGGGCGGCTATTTCCGAATTTGAGAATTCGTTTACCGCAGCGAGGACTTTTCTGTACGTCATATGTCTTATATATTATTATTGCGCCTGACTGTCAATATTCCCGGCCGCAAATTGACATCTAAAACTGCATAAGTTTATTATTTAGGCATCCTTAATCTTGAAATCATGCAGCCGCAAGCTTCAGTGCGCTTCAGCGGAATAAAACAGTCACCCGAAGTTTGCTGCTGCAAAAAGAGGAGCCCTTATGTCAGAAGCAAAGCTGAAAGTAATACTCCTTCGTCATACGCCCAATCCTGAAGAGACTGTGGCAATGGCCGCAAAGCTCTGTTACAGCCCCACAGGCATCGAGTCGCTTAAAGACAAAATCGAGGCCAAAGACCAGAAGGCATTTGTTGAGAAACTCGTGAAGATGGGACACATGAGTCCCATTGAGCACCCGTCTTTTACTTTCGCCGTAGAGGGCATATCGAGGGCCTGCTCACACCAGCTCGTCAGACACAGGCTCGCCTCATTCAGCCAGCAGTCGCAGCGGTATGTGTCCGAGAAGTCGGAAGTAAAAGAGACTTTTGAGTATATAATCCCCCCGCTTATAGCTGAGGATCAAGAGGCAAAGAAAGTATTTGAAGACTTCATGAATGAAGCACAAAAGACTTATGACTTTTTGGTTGAGAAGCTGAATGAAAAAGGAATAAAAGGCGAGTCAGCCAATCAGGACGCCCGTTTCATCCTGCCCAACGCAGCAGAGACCAAGATCATGGTCACGATGAACGCGAGAGAGCTGCTCCATTTTTTCAGACAGAGGTGCTGCGAGCGCGCCCAGTGGGAGATAAGGCAGATGGCGGAGGAAATGTTAAAGCTTGTCAGGGAAGTGGCCCCTACCATATTTCACAAAGCCGGGCCGGGGTGCCTCTATACGCCCTGCCCCGAAGGCGAGTACTCCTGCGGAAAGATAAAGGAAGTCAGGGAACGATACGGCGTCAAAGGAAGTTAGATGGCTCTCCAGCGCGTCAAAAGAACGACCCTCGATACGTCAAATTATTATCAAGTGAAATGATCTGTTTTCTGGTAGAAGTCAATATCTTCCTGTCATTGCGAGCACCCGAAGGGGGCATGGCAATCTCTCAATAAAACGGGATTGCTTCGGCTTCGCCTCGCAATGACATCAATGAATCGCTCAATTCAGGTATCAACTAAAATACGCCTCTCTTCCGGCAAATAAATAATTTTCATGATGGCACTGAACTTGCTATCCCTAACATTGGGAAAGGAAAGAAAATATTCTTTGAAAGTCGGTTGGTATTGTGGTATAAAAGGTATACGCTGAATTGACTATCGGGGATTACAACTGATGGACAGAAGAAAATACATACGTTTCGATGTGCCGCTCAATGTTATGTTCAAAACAGACGGCAACGGGGCCGGATATTTTGAAGGCGTTACCAGGAACTTTTCCCGCGACGGATGCTGTATTGAATCAAAAAATATCAACGTGAAATTATATGAGACCATGCAACTGCAGGTAAAACATCCTACGAGAGACATGTTTGTCTCCTTGTCCGGCGATATAGTGTGGAAGCAGGAGATAAAGGACAGGTGCCTGGCTGGAATAAGACTGCTGATGATGGACAAAGAAGCGAAGAGCGAGATACTGGACTTTGCCTATGACATGTGGTTGGAAAAAAATCTGAAGTGAATTCCGGCCTTCTTTTGGAGGCGAATTCAGTCTGATCCGGGAAAGCGTCATGCAACGAAGGGCCTATGAGAGAATACCCGCAAACATAAACGTAAGGTTCTACTGCTGCGACACTGACTATAACGGAATCATCAGGGACATCTCTGAAAACGGAATGTTTATTGCCACAAGTGATATGCGCTTTCCGTTTGATTCGAGGCTCGATATAATCATCCCCCTGGAAGAAAAACTATTAAAAGTCCCGGTGAAGGTAATCAGAATAACGAAGTCGAGTACTGTATTTGACGGCCTGGGCGTCGAGCTTCTGGACCATCACCATGACTTCATGGAGCTTGTCGACAGCCTCAAGACCGGACCTTAAACGCCGGTCCATCCCTTCACTTGCCCCGTCTTGATTAAATATTTCTCAAGCATTAATCTAAAAACGTATGGCATACGTAATTGCATTTGCAGGCAAAGGAGGCACCGGCAAGACGACCATTGCCGCTCTTACAGTCCGCTTCCTTATTGAAAAGAAACATAAACCCGTACTCGCTGTCGATGCAGACAGCAACTCCTGTCTCAATGAGGCCCTCGGGGTACCGGTACATGCAACGATCGGCGGTTTGCGCGAAGAGTCTCTTGCTAAAATACGCAGCGGCGCCGAACGACCCGGAGGAATGAGCATGGAGCAGTTGTTTGACTATCAGGTCCAGCAGTCTGTTATTGAAGCCAGGGGGTTTGATCTCATGGTAATGGGCAGGCCGGAGGGGCCCGGCTGTTACTGCGCGGCAAATAACATAATCCGGAAATACACCGATAAACTCTCCGACAAATATCCTTATGTTGTGATAGACAACGAGGCGGGGATGGAGCATTTAAGCAGAAGGACAACGCATAAGGTAGACCTTTTGCTCATCATAAGCGACCCGACGCAAAAAGGTCTTCAGACCGCCAGGAGGATAAACAGCCTCGTAGACGAGCTTGCATTAGACATAGAAAGACGCGAGCTTGTTGTTAACAGGATATCTGACGATAACTTCGATAAACTGAAAAATGTGTCGGGCGGTCTGCCTTTTGAGAATATCTTTAATGTCCCCGATGATGAAAATATATTCAACCTCGACCTCGAAGGAAAACCGGTCTTCGCCCTACCCTCCGGTTCCATCGCCGTAAAGACGGTGTTCGGAATACTGGACTCCTGCAGGATTCCGTAAGCCGCATTTCTCACTCAATAATATCTTTCAATATTGAACGGATTTCAACAGCAGCACCTTCCACTTGCCTTTCTTTTTACGCCCTTTATTTAAAATTCTTATTATCAAATAATAGTGCTATTTTTTGCTTTTTCCATGTTATAATTTAAAACTTTTCTTCAACGTTTTTTGCTTAAATACGTAATCAAGTTTAAAACCCTAAGAAGGAGATAAAGGCATGATCATCATAGGTGAAAAAATAAGCGTTATCGCCAAAAAGGTGAGAGAGGCGATGAACAGCCGCGATCCCAAACCCATTCAGGAGCTTGCCGAGGTGCAGTGGAAGGCAGGAGCGCATTACATTGACGTCAATACGGGGCCTGCGGAAGAAAAAGGCGAAGAGCTCATGACGTGGATGGTGGAGAGCATCCAGGAAAAGGTCCATGCCCCCCTCTGCCTCGATACTACAAATCAACAGGCGCTCGAAGCCGGTTTGAAAGCACATAATAATCAGTGGGGGAAACCTCTCATAAATTCCACTTCAAACGACCCCGAGCGTTTTATCATGCTCGAGCTTGCGGCAAAATACAATTCACAAATAATCGCGCTTACAGTCGGCAAGGGCGGTCTGCCGGCCGATGCCGAGGAGAGATGCGGAATAGCCGCAGAAATGATGGCAAGGGCCGCCGAGTACGGTGTGCCGCTTGAAAATATCTTCCTTGATCCGCTCATACTTCAGGTCTGTACTACACAGGACCAGGCCATGCATTCAATCAAGGCGATCAAGATGTTCCAGGAGCTGAATGACCCTCCGATGAAGACAGTGGTCGGGCTCAGCAATATCTCAAACGGCGTTCCTAAAAATATGAGGGGCCTCATAGACAGGGTTTATTTAACATTATTGATGTATGAGGGTCTTACGGCTGCAATCATGAACCCTCTTGATAAAGAACTTATGGATACAATGAAGACTACGGACGTGTTCCTGGGAAAGACGCTGTACGCTCATTCGTATCTGGAAATGTAAAAAAGATCGTAGTCAGTAGCAAGTAGTTATTGGTCAGGGGGAAAACCTGCTGAAGTTTCTCCCTTAGCTACAAGCTGCTAACTACCCACTACTAAATTACGGAGGTTGATATGGCATACGTTGTTCCAAAAGAATCTTACAACGGCAAGGTGTTAAATGTTGATTTCGGAAAAGGCGACAAGGCACTCGTCATCGGCGGTGAAAACGCCCTGCCCTTTCTGTCATTTGAAGGTGAATTGCCGAACCGTCCGGTAATAGCCTGTGAGATTCAGGACACCCCCCCGACGGATTGGCCGGAGACGGTCCGGAACGTATATAAGGATGTAAGCGGCGATCCTGTCACCTGGGCTAAATACTGCCAGAATGATCTGAAGGCAAAGGCCATCGCGCTCAGGCTCGTAAGCACTCATCCCGACAGAGACAACCGTTCTGCCGAAGACGCGGCAAAGACAATAAAGGATGTCTTGTCGGCCATTAATGTCCCTCTTATAATTCTCGGTTCCAACCACATAGAAAAAGACGCGTCCGTTCTTGTTGCTGCAGCCGAAGCGGCCAGCGGTTACAACTGTATAATCGGCAAGGCACAGGAAGGCAATTACAAAACCATCGTAGCGGCGGCCCTCGCCCACAATCATAAATTGATCGCGATGTCGGAGCTCGATATAAATCTTGCCAAGCAGTTAAACATACTCATTACGCAGATGGGGTTCGACAAGGAAAAACTTATTACAGACCCAATGTGCTCCGCGCTCGGTTACGGTCTTGAATACACGTATTCGGTCATGGAAAGGATCAGGCTCGCGGGTCTGATGCAAAACGATGCGACCATGCAGCCGCCTATACTGGGCGACGTAGGGATGTACGTGTGGAAGGTAAAAGAGACCGTTGCATCCGAAGCCGACGTCGCTGAATGGGGTCCGCTTGAAGAAAGAGGTACTGCCTGGG
Organism: Nitrospiraceae bacterium; assembly: GCA_003599275.1. Lineage (GTDB taxonomy): Bacteria > Nitrospirota > Thermodesulfovibrionia > UBA6902 > UBA6902 > SURF-23. Next base: position 83,018 of record QZJG01000051.1, read on the forward strand.
AAGCATTAACGGCGACTGCAATGCTCATTGCCGGCACAAACCTGTTGATAATGAGGCATCCGAAGGCGATTAGTATTGTTGAGAAGACGATAGCGGAATTAACATAAATCGAAAGACAGTAGTTAGTAGCAGGTAGTTAGTAGCTAAGGGAGAGCTCATGGTCCTTCCCTTAACTACTGACTACTAACTGCTTACTACTAATTTACGGAGGTAAACAATGGCATTGACCGGAGTTCAGATATTCAAACTTCTTCCAAAGACAAACTGTAAAAAATGCGGGTTCCCGACCTGTCTTGCATTTGCAATGGCACTTGCTCAGGCCAAGGTAGACCTTGCAAAGTGCCCCGATGTTTCAGAAGAGGCAAAGAAAACGCTTGGCGAAGCATCTGCGCCGCCGATAAGAACATTCAATCTCGGCACAGGTGAAAAAGCGGTAAAGATGGGCGGAGAAACCGTACTCTTCAGGCATGACAAGAAATTCTTCAATCCCTGCGCGTTGGCAGTTAACATTAAAGATAATTCAAGCGATGATGAACTTGTGAAAATAGCGACCGGAGTTGTCTCTTCCGAGATGGACCGTGTCGGCCAGAAACTGAGGGTCGATGCCATATCCGTTGAATATGCTTCCGGTAACGTTTCTCAATATGAAAAGGCCGTAAAGCTCGTTGCTGAAAAGGCCCCGGATGCGGCGCTGATTCTGAACTGCAAAGATGCCGCTGCTGCAGAGTCTGCTGTAAAGGCTGTTGCGGCAAGAAAACCCCTGCTCTATGGAGCTGCCGCTGAAAACGCCGAAGCGATGGCAGCTATCGCCAAAACACATGGCGTCCCTCTTTGCGCATGTGCACAGGGACTCGATGCCTTAAGCGCACTTACCGAGAAACTGCAGGGTTTGGGTATCAATGACCTCGTCCTTGATTCAGGCGCAAAAACGGCAAAGGAGATAATTGAACACAATACGCAGATCAGACGATCTGCATTGAAGAAGGGTTTCAAACCGCTCGGTTTTCCGATACTGAACTGCGTGATAAGAGATGGTTCCGCTTTTGAGGCAGCCGTAGCAACAGTGTCAATAGCAAAATACGCTTCGATAGTTGTCCTGAGCAGCATAGAGAAATGGAAGGACCTCGCCCTTTTCACATTGAGGCAGAATATATATACGGACCCGCAGGTGCCGATGCAGGTAGAACAGAAGATTTACAAGATCGGTGAACCGTCTGCTGCTTCGCCGTTGATGATTACAACAAACTTCTCTTTGACCTACTTCATTGTTTCCGGTGAAGTGGAAAACAGCAAAGTGCCGAGCAGGCTTGCAGTAATGGACAGCGAAGGCCTGTCGGTCCTCACTGCATGGGCGGCCGGTAAATTTACCGCCGCAAAGATAGCGCAGTTCATTAAAGACAGCGGCATTGAGAGTGAAATAACTCATAAAGAGCTGATAATACCCGGACAGGTCGCTATATTAAGCGGAGCGCTTGAAGACAAACTCGAGGGATGGAAGATCGTAGTTGGACCGAGAGAAGCAAACGCGATCCCGACTTTCCTGAAAACCAGGGCGTCCTGAGGTCTTTAATGAATGCCTGTTTATTATGCCGGTCCGTCATTCCCGTGCTTAAGACACCTACTGTTGGTGAAAACGGGGACCCAGAAGCCTTTGGAAAAAAATGGATTCCGGCTTAAAGACTGCCGGAATGACGTTTAAGTACAGTTTGCAACCTGAAATAAACAGTCAGTATTTGACAAGAATCATTCTCATGTGATAACTTCTATTGTCTTAATGGTATACTTTTGCAATGCCTGAAAAATATAGAAATCTTCATATTAAATTGACGCCTCAGCGGCTTGCGATCCTGAGCTACCTGAACGGCAACAGGACGCATCCTTCCGCCGAGGACATATATAAGGCCGTGCAAAAGCAGTATCCGACGATGTCTTTTGCGACCGTTTACAATACGCTCGAAGCATTAAAGGAAAAAGGGAACATCCGGGAGCTCAAGCTGGACTCGGCAAAAAAGCGGTATGACCCCGATAATACTCCGCATCACCATCTGATATGCGTTAAGTGCAACGAGATTGTGGACATACACTGGGCTTTCGAGTTGAGTTTGCCTGACAAGACAGTCCAGGGCTTTGAATTAATCGGCAATCATATCGAATTTTACGGTATATGCCGGAAATGCAAAAAATGAGATACACGAGATTGTCATTCCCGCAAAAGCAAAATCCATACAACTGGATCCCGGGGCAAGTCCGGAATGGCATTAGGACGTATCTCAGGAAATTTGATAGAAATGTTTACTATGAATCTTATTTTGTAAGGAGGTTGAAATGTCAAAAATAATAGCCTCTGCCGCCATCAGGGCTTCACACGCGCTCGTACAAAAAGCAGAGGAGATGCTTGAAAAAGCCATAGGGGAAAAAGGCAAGGATTTTGTGTTTGAATTCCCGGACACCGCATTCTATCTTCCAATGATATATGCGATGACCGCGTTCCCGGTCAAGACGCTTGCCGATATGAAAGTCGCTCTCAGCATGACGCGGGAAATGCTTCATGAGGAGCCGGAGGAAAAACTCTGGAAACCCTATTTAGGTGAGGCGCTTGACTCCGGCATGGCGACCCTTTTCGCAGAAGAAATCATTCTCGCATTAAGATATATCAATGGACTTGAACCGGCGACCGATCCTGAAACAGGATATGTCTACAACGGGTTCATTACGGATACCATTCAGCGTAATCTCGGTATCGCGCTCGTGGACGGCAGGATGCCGGGATTCGCGGCGATCATCGGGGCGGCACCCGACGAAGATATCGCAGTTAAAATCGTCAGAGAGCTGCAGGAAAGAAACATCCTTATTTTCCTCTCAGGTCAGTCGAAAGACAAAAACGGCGAAGTTACAAGCGTAACAAAGCAGCTTTTACGGAAAAACGTTGCGCTCGGCTGGGAAACATATATAGTCCCTCTCGGACCCGACACTGAGCATACATTATATGCGCTTGACTGGGCGATAAGGGCGTCTCTTATATTCGGCGGAAAGAAACCCGGTGATTACAAGGAACATCTCAAATATCAGAAAGACAGGGTGTTTGCATTCGCGATTGTGCTTGGAGAGCTTGATGACGTCAAGTGGTCCACGGGAGCGGGGGCGATAAATATGGGCTTCCCGGCCGTATGCGATACTGACGTGCCCGTCATTCATCCAACCGGCGTATGCACCTATGAGCACGTTGACAAGGAATTCGACCACAATAAGATCGTCCAGAAATCCATCGAAGTAAGGGGCCTCAAGGTCACCGTCGAGAAGCCGCCGATCCCCGTCTCATACGGCCCGGCGTTCGAGGGTGAGAGGATCAGGAAAGAGGACATGTTCATCGAATTCGGCGGACAGCGCTCACCGGCCTTTGAATGGGTCAGGACAAAAGAGCTTCATGAGATTGAAGACAACAAGGTCATCATTATCGGCACCGATGTAGAAGAACGATATAAAAAGGGCGGGGTAATGCCTATGGCTGTTGTCATTGATGTTGCCGGCAGAAAGATGCAAAAGGATTTCGAGGCGATCATTGAAAGAAAACTCCATCACAACATCAATGAGGCGCAGGGACTCTGGCACATGGGGCAGCGCGATATAGTCTGGATGAGGATCAGCAACCAGGCATACAAGGACGGAATTACCCTGGAACATCTTGGTGTAATACACAACACGATGGCCCATCACCGCTTCAAGTCAATCGTTGACAAGGTGCAGGTAACACTTTATGTGGATGAAAAAGACGTGCTTGCATTACAGGATGAGGCGCGAAAGGTATACAAAGAAAGAGACCACAGGCTTGCGGGTCTGACTGACGAATCAGTAGACACCTTCTATTCCTGCCTGCTGTGCCAGTCATTTGCTCCATCACATGTATGCGTAATAAGTCCTGAGCGTCTCGGACTCTGCGGAGCATACAACTGGCTCGACACAAGGGCGGCCTTTGAAATTGATCCTACAGGCGGCAACCAGCCGATCATGAAAGGCGAGGCGCTGGATGCAACCAGAGGCAGATGGGCCGGCGTTGACAATTACCTGAAAAGCAATTCGGCAGGCGCAGTGGAATCATTGAACCTCTATACCATCATGGACAATCCCATGACATCCTGCGGATGCTTTGAATGTATCGTTGCAATTATCCCCGAGGCAAACGGCATAATGCTTGTGCAGAGAGGCCATACGGGGATGACCCCTGCGGGAATGAAATTTTCCACGCTGGCAGGGACTGTCGGCGGCGGCGCGCAAAACCCCGGCTTTATGGGAATAGGCGTGAACTTCATCACAAGCAGGAAATTCCTTTTTGCCGACGGCGGCATCAAGAGAATCGTGTGGATGACAAAGAACCTGAAAGAAAGGCTCGGCGAAGATTTCAAAAAGAGGGCTGAAGAAGAAGGCGTGCCCGATTTAATAGATAAGATCGCGGATGAAACCGTTGCGGAAGATTCGGAAAAACTCATGGAATTCCTTGCAGGCGCCGGACATCCCGCGCTTGAGATGGATCCGATGTTCTAAAGACAGGGAGCAGTGAGTAGTGGGTAGGGGGTAGTAAAAAACTACACCCTACTCCCTCCACCCTACACCCTTTTAAATGGAGGATATATGGAAGACAAAGTTATAAAGACGGCGGACAAAGAAGCCGCGCAGATATTGGAGTGGGGAGAATCCCGCGGATTTTCGACCTGCTTTACAAGGGCGGAGAAACTCAAGCCCTGCCCTATCGGTGAAAGCGGCGCATGCTGCAAGGTATGCCACATGGGCCCATGCAGGCTTGTCGGGAAGAACGCTGAGGAAGAGGGCCGTGGTATTTGCGGAGCGACCCTTCCGGTAATTGCGGCAAGGAACATCGCCAGGATGGTAGCTGCGGGGACTGCCTGTCACGGCGATCATGGAAGAGACATGGTCTTTACCCTTCAGGCAGTCGCAGACGGCGAGACAAAGGACTTCAAGATAAAAGACGTGAAAAAGCTTTACAGGGTCGCAGACATAATCGGGGTCGAGTTCGAAGGAAGGCCCGTGATTGACGTTGCCAAAGACGTTGCAAACAAATTCATGGAAGATTTCGGCAGGCAAAGGGGAGAGATCAATTACATTAAAAGGGCGCCGAAAAAGACCCAGGAAAGATGGAAGAAGTTTGGAATAGTCCCAAGAGGTATAGACAGGGAAGTAGCAGAGACCCTCGACAGGACCACAATGGGAATGGACGCCGACGCCGATTCCATACTGAATCACGCGTTAAAGGCCGCCCTCGCAAACGGCTGGGGCGGCAGTATGATATCCACTGATATTTCAGACATCCTTTTCGGGACACCGAGCCCGATAAAGGCGCAGGCGAGTCTCGGCATATTTAAAGACGACGAGGTAAATATCGTCATTCACGGACATGAGCCTACTCTTGCCGAGATGATAGTGGACGCGGTGTACGAGCCCGAGCTGATCGAGTATGCAAAGTCAAAAGGCGCAAAGGGAATAAATCTCGGAGGCATGTGCTGCACTGCAAATGAAGTAATGATGCGCCACGGCATTCCGACCGCGGGCGGTTTCACAAACCAGGAGTTGGGAATAATGACGGGTCTCATAGAAGCGATGGTGGTGGACGTGCAATGCATCATGCCCGCGCTTACGGAGATTTCAAAGAGGTTCCATACAAAGGTCATAACGACCTCTGAAAAAGTAAGGATGCCCGGCGCGACCCATGTCGCTTTTGACGAGCACAGGGCAATGGAAATAGCAAGAGAAATAGTCAGGATGGCCATAGACAATTACCCCAACAGAAAGACAGAGGGAAGCCACATTACCGAGACATTCCCCGTAATAGCGGGTTTCTCGCATGAATATATAGAGTATATGCAGGGCGGACGCTGGCGCGCATCGTTCAGGCCGCTGAACGATGCTATTATGGCCGGAAGGGTCCGCGGCGTCGTGGGTATGGCAGGATGTGATAATCCAAGAGTCCCCGCCACCGGGATGCACAAATATCTGGTCACGGAGCTGATCAAAAATGACGTGCTTGTCGTATCGACCGGCTGCAGTTCGGCGTCATGCGGCACCGCAGGCTTCCTGGTCCCGGAAATGGCACTGGAGAATGCAGGCCCCGGTCTGAGGGAAGTATGCGAGGCGATTGGGATCCCCCCTATCCTTCATCTCGGCGCATGTGTAGACAATACGAGAATTCTTACCATTGCATCGGCAATGGCCGCAGAAGGCGGACTCTCGGACGAGATCGGAGGAATGCCCGCAGTCGGCATAGCGCCTGAGTTTATAACCGAGAAGGCCATTTCCATAGGCTTCTACTTCGCGGCGTCCGGCGTACCCGTCATATTCGGCGGAGAATCTCCGGTAGGCGCAAGCAAAGAGGTCGAAAAAATAATGACTGAAGTCTGGATGGAGCGTTTCATGGGCGCCCTGCATTTTGAACCGGACCCGGAAAAGATACTTGCACTGGCTTTAGATTATATTGACAAAGCAAGAGAGAGGCTCAAGCTCAGAAAATACGAGCCGGGGAAATTCGGCGCTGAAAGGGTCCTCATGGATATGGCGGCAAGGAGAGAGATTAAAGGCTCACCCCATGCCGGAGTCGGAGGGATAAATGAGTCTGAAAACTAACGAGATCATAGGACACGTTGGAACAGTATTGACGGAGGGCCAGAAAAAAAGGGGGATATTGATCCACGCCTTCCAGAAGATACAGGAAGAGCATAATTATCTTCCCGAAGAAGAGCTGCGAAAATTATCGAAGAAACTCGACATTCCGCTTTCGGATGTTTACAGCACGGCCACGTTCTACAAGCAGTTTTATTTCTCGCCGCGCGGGAAAAAGATAGTCCGGGTTTGCACGGGCACGGCCTGCCATGTAAGGGGCGCAGACAAGGTCCTGGACAAAATAAAGGATGAGTTCAGTATTCAGGAAGGCGAGACAACTGCCGACCTTGCCATGACTCTTGAGACCGTAGGCTGCATCGGCTGCTGCGGACTTGCACCGGTTGCGACCATAAATGAAAACATAGTCGGCGAGATAGACATGAAGAAGGTTGACGGGGTCATTGAGGAAATAAAAAAATAAGTTAGGCAAAGGTGTCATTGCGAGGGACTTTAGTCCCGAAGCAATCCCATATTCCAGAGATTGCTTCGCCTCGCTCGCAATGACAACAACGTTCCAATAAATTTATTACAAGGTGAAATTATGTCAAAACTAAACAGTATCGACGCACTTAATGAACTCCGGGGAAAACTGGAAAAAGATACTTTCAAACCCGACACTCTCAGGGCAAGGGTATGCTGCGGCACCGCCTGCACCGCGACCGGCGCGCATCAGGTCATCGATGCCTTCAAAAAAGAAGCCGCAGGCACAGGCATAGAGCTTGAGATAGTCAAAACCGGGTGCCAGGGGATCTGCCAGAAAGGCCCGGTCCTGAAATTGGAGCCTATGGACATTTTTTATCAAAGGACCAAGCCTGAAACCGTTCCCTGGATCATGAGCTATTCGATTCTCGGCAACATGCCTTACAGGCAGGGACTCTACAGGGACAACTATCTCAGCGAGCCCGTGCCGGTCATGACCGACGTCCCTTTTTACAAAAAACAGAAAAGGATCGCGCTCCGCAATAACGGTAAAATAGACCCCTGCAATATTGATCATTACATAGCGCTGGGCGGATATGCAGCGCTTGGGAAGGCCCTGTCCGTGATGACGTCTGATGAAGTCCTTGCCGAAGTCGACAGGGCGAACCTCAGGGGAAGAGGCGGCGCAGGGTTCCCGGCAGGCAAAAAGTGGAAGCATACCAAAGCCTCGCCGGAAAAAATAAGATTTGTAATCGCAAACGGAGACGAAGGCGACCCCGGCGCGTTCATGGACAGGTCGATCATGGAAGGCGACCCCCACAGCCTCCTCGAAGGAATGGCCCTTTGCGCATATGCGATCGGGGCGCAGTACGGCATTATTTACGTAAGACACGAGTATCCCCTCGCGGTCAAAAATCTCGGGATCGCGATAAAGCAGGCGGAAGAGAAGGGATTATTAGGGAAGAATATACTCGGCACTGATTTCAGTTTTACAATGGACATAAGAGAAGGCGCGGGAGCATTCGTATGCGGCGAATCAACTGCACTCGTTGCCTCGATAGAGGGGGAAAGAGGGTTCCCCAGACCAAGGCCCCCCCGCCTTTCGGAAAAAGGCGGAGGCGCATGGGGTTATCCGAGCAATCTTAATAATATTGAAACATATGCATGCGTCCCCGTTATCATTGAAAAAGGCTCGGACTTCTTTCTCTCAATCGGCACGAAGACCTCTCCGGGCACAAAGGTCTTCGCTCTTACAGGCAAGGTGAAAAATACGGGCCTGGTCGAAGTCCCGATGGGGATTACATTAAAAGAAATTATTTTCGACATCGGCGGCGGGATATTGGGAGACAAGAAGCTAAAGGCTATCCAGACGGGCGGTCCGTCAGGCGGCTGTATCCCTGCTTCCTATCTCGACCTGCCCGTGGATTTTGACTCTCTGGCGTCCGTCGGCTCCATGATGGGGTCCGGCGGAATGGTCGTTATGGACGAAGACACATGCATCGTCGATGTGGCAAAATTCTTCCTTTCCTTTACTCAATCCGAGTCATGCGGCAAGTGCCCGCCCTGCAGGATAGGGACCTCCCAGATGCTCCAGATACTTCAGAGAATAACCTCCGGTCAGGGTGAACCCGGCGACATACAGAGATTGATCGACTTAGGCAAAAATATCCAGAAGGCCTCCCTCTGCGGTCTCGGTCAGAGCGCGCCCAACCCGGTCCTCAGCACCATCAAATATTTCAGGGAAGAGTATGAAGAACACATTTACGACAAATACTGCAGGGCCAATTCCTGCAGGGGAATGGGCGCATTTGTAATAGACCAGAACGAATGCTTCAGGTGCGGACTGTGCAAAGAGGCATGCGCCTTCGGGGCAGTCATAGAAACGAGAAACAGGTTCATTATCGACCGCACAATCTGCACGCAGTGCAAGGCATGTTTTAACGCATGCCCGATAAAAGCGGTCAAGATAAAGAAACAGAGACAGGTTGCAATTGAAGAAATCTTAAACTTACCCACCGAAAAACTTGAGGTAATTGACAGGAGGTCCAAGATGACTTTGGGAGATATTTTAGCGACAAAGAAGTCCGTCGAGCTTTTTGCCATGACGCCGAACCACCGGGTCGCGGAAGCGATAAAGTTAATGAACGACAGGAACATAAGCGCGGTAATGGTTGTTGACGAAACACATAAATTGAAAGGAATGATCACCGAACGGGACATCGTTCGCGGTCTTTCAAAAGGCGCTGATTATTTAAATCAGATGATCGAAAATATCATGACCCGCAACATAATCACTTTCACCCCGTCAACGGAAGTGAGCGCGGCGATCTCCGTCGTTGCCAATAAGAAGATCAGACACATTCCCGTTGTCGACGGCGACAGGATCATCGGAATGATAACCTACAGGGACCTGGTTTCATATGTCCTTCCGGAAATAATCTATATGGCAGAAGATATGTATTAGAGGTAAGACATGATTGAACAGAAAGAACTGAAAACAGAAGACATTAAAAAATCGGCAGAGGAAAAAAGCTGCGCCGTGGAAAAGGCGCTCAGTTATGTGACCGGATTCCTGTCAGGCCCGATGTGCGGCAGGTGTTTCCCCTGCGCCCTCGGCACTTATGAGATGAAGGCGAGGCTGCAGAATATTGCGGACGGCAGGGGCCGGGATGAAGACCTGGCCGCGATCGGAAGAATCGCAGGTAATATGCTCGAAGCGTCCATGTGCAAAAAGGGCAAAGACACCGCAAAATTCGTTCTTGAATGGATAGGTTCGGACGTATTCAAAAAACATATTGAAGGAGTATGCCCGGACAAAACCTGCGTCGCAATGATCGAATACAGGATTGTTCCCGGCAAATGCAATATGTGCGGCTTGTGCAAAGACGCCTGTATTTACGGCGCAATCCATGGTGAAAAGAAGAAGCCCTATCTCAGCGGATACCTTCCTTACGAAATCAGGCAGAAGAAATGCCAGAAGTGCGGCGACTGCATAAAGGTATGTCCGACGGGGGCGATTATACTTGTTGACGCAAAGGAAAGAGAGACGGTGGGAGTTTAATAGGATAAATACGTAGTTAGTAGCAAGTAGTTCGTAGTTAAGGGAAGTTTATTCAATTCCGTCCTTAACTACTAACTACTTGCTACTAACTACCTTTGAATTCAAGGGAGGATTACATGTCAAAAACAATTTCTTTAAAAATAGACGGTAAAGACGTCAATGTTCCCGAAGGGACCAATCTGATCGACGCCGCCGAAACGGCAGGGATACATATCCCGAACCTCTGCTATCTGAAAGGCATGAAAGGCATAGGCGCATGCAGGATGTGCCTTGTGGAGATAGAAGGCATGAAAGCGCCTGTTGCAGGCTGTATTACAAGGGTCAGGGAAGGCATGAGCGTAAAGACAACCAACGACCATCTCGAGGAGACGAGAAAATTTATTCTCGACCTCATCCTGTCAATGCACCCGCTCGACTGTATGACCTGCACCAAGGCCGGGGTATGCACCCTTCAGCAATACGCATACGACCATGAAATAAAAGAATCGAGTTTCACGAGAAAGAAATTCGGTTATCCCATTGACGCCGCAAACCCGTTCATTAAAAGAGACCCCGACTACTGCATCCTCTGCGGAAGATGCGTAAGGGTCTGCAAGGAACAGGGAACGAACGTCCTCGATTTCATGGGGAGAGGCGTCGGAGCAAAGGTCGTCACGGCAATGGACCAGCCGCTCCAGGAATCAGGCTGCACATTCTGCGGAAGCTGTGTTGACGCATGTCCGGTCAATGCCATACTCGAAGCCGACAGGTCGAGAAAAGGCCGGGAATGGGACTATACGAAGACAAAATCCGTATGCCTTTCCTGCGGAAACGGCTGCGATATAGTGGTAAGCACAAAAGACAACACTCTTGTGAAAATAAACTCCGGCGGGGCTGAAGGCTCGGCTGAAAAATATATTTGCGCCATCGGCAGGTATGGCTTCGATTCCATAACATCGGACGCAAGGGCCACAACTCCGATGATCAGGGTGGGCGGTGAGCTGAAAGAGGCCTCATGGAAAGATGCCCTGAATATGGTTTCGGACAAATTGAAGGCGGCAGGCGGAAAAACCGGCATCATAAGCACCGCAGGCATTCTCAATCAGGACGCCTTTGTGCTTTCACAATTTGCATCGAATGCGGTAAGGACGAAGAACGTCGATACAACAGTGAGCCTATACGCGGATGCGGATTCAATGAGATTCTCGGACACAGTGGACCTGGACACAACTGATGTGATTGTGCTTGCAGGATTGGATCCCTCACAATGGGAAAGGGTGTTGCCGGCGCTCGATGCGTCCATAAGAAGGAGAGTTTCAAGAGGAGCAAAGCTCATTGTTATAAACCCGGAAGAAACAAGGGCCGCCTCCGTTGCAGAGGTCAACATTAAAGCCGATGAGGCATCATCACTCGCACAGCTCGCAAAGGCGCTGACCGCAAAAGGCAAAAAGGCTGACAAAGCGCTCGAAGCCGCTGTTTCAGGATTGACCGTAACAGAAGAAGCGGAAAAAGCGGCAGCCTTATTAGCTGAAGCAACATCTCCTGCTATATTCTGCGCCCCTGCCCTCTTTAATGCGGCAAAAAACATTTCACTCCTGACCGACATAAAAGTCGTCGCCGTGCCTTTTGAGGCAAATGCGAGAGGCGTGATTTCTTTGGGACTCACCACTGAGGGGAAGACCTACAATGAGATGGTCAGCGGCGGAGTAGACGTCCTTTATGCCGTCGGCGAAATGCCGGTCGCAAAAAGACCGGACGTAAAATTTCTCATAGTCCAAACCTCATATATGACCGAACTGGCAAAACAGGCGGACGTAGTGCTTCCCGCTGCAGCATACCTTGAATCGGAAGGCACGATAATCAATTACCTGGGAAAAGTAAAAGATGCCGTAAAAGTGATCGGGCCCGCAGGCGAATCAAAACAGCACAAGAATATATTGATAGAGCTTTCAAAAGCAATGGGAGCCCCTATAAAGGAATCAGCCGCCAAAATGAAGAGCGCGTTCCAGATCAAGGACAAGCCGAAATTCAAACCCTTTGAGAAAAAGCAGGGCCTCGACGTGGAACCGGCTGCATTCAACGATTCCATCAACAAGCCCGTGATCTACTCATCAAGACTTGTGTGGCTCAAAGAGGTTGCGGAAAAAGCAGCAGTGTAAATGTAACGTCATTCCGGTGCTTAAGGCACCTACTGTTGGTGAAGACGGGAATCCAGAACCAATTTACGGGGGCAGCCTTCACGGCTGCCCTCTTAGTTTTTACTCCATCCCTCTTTAAGATGTTTTCTCAAATTCCTTCCTTGCTGTTTAGCACAGTTCTGATTAAAATAAGTCGTAAATTTTTTGAGAGCAAAGCGGGGAATTAATTCTGGATCAGCACCTGACCCATTTAGTTCATTATGAATAATAGATTCTTCGAGCAGCCGATACTCAACTCTCCGTATGAATACCCTGTGCGTCACTGGGAACTGGATGCGAGCGGCCAACCGACACAAGAGATCATCGAGAGTCGACGCAGTGTACAGCTTATTACACCGATACCAAAACCCAGAAAGCGCAAAGGGGCAACGACTCAGGAACAGATGGTTTTTGACGAGGGTAAAGGACTCTCCTCCCGGACACAACAGTACGATCCTACACCGATAATCAATGAGCTGCGCGGCCACGTGGACAAGTGGCGTAACATATCCAATCCAGCTAACTGGCAGGTGACTCCTGAAACCGCCCGACTTCTGCAACACTGGCGGTATCATTCATTCAGCGGAATCCGACCGTTCTTTTGTCAGATTGAAGCGGTTGAAACTGCTATCTGGCTGACCGAGGTGGCCCCGAATGATAAGGCCGGAAAAGGTTTTCTCGAACACCTTGCCAACGCCAACAACGACGCCAATCCCGATCTCATGAGACTGGCGCTCAAATTGGCAACCGGCGCAGGTAAAACCACCGTAATGGCCATGCTGATTGCGTGGCAAACCATTAATGCGGTCCATCGTCCCAACAGTAAAAAGTTCACGAGGGGATTTCTGGTTGCCACACCCGGTTTAACTATTCGCGACCGGCTTCGGGTGCTTCAGCCCAATGACCCGGACAGTTATTATCAGAGCCGGGAACTTGTTCCAAATGAAATGCTTGCCGACCTTGATCGCGCAAAGATCGTTATCACTAACTATCACGCTTTCAAGCTGCGTGAACGCATGGAGCTATCGAAAGGCGGGCGCTCTCTACTCCAGGGACGCGGCGAAGATCTTCACACCCTGGAAACCGAGGGGCAGATGCTTCAACGGGTAATGCCGGAACTGATGGGCATGAAGAGTATCATGGTACTTAATGACGAAGCGCATCATTGTTACCGTGAGAAGCCCATCCATGACGATGAAGGAGAAGATTTGACCGGCGACGATAAGAAAGAAGCTGAGAAGAACAATGAGGCTGCCCGTCTCTGGATCTCCGGGCTCGAAATCGTCAAACGCAAGCTCGGTATCAATCATGTCATAGACCTGTCGGCGACGCCTTTCTTCCTTAGTGGCTCCGGCTATGCCGAAGGAACACTGTTCCCCTGGACAATGAGCGACTTCTCTCTGATGGATGCCATCGAGTGCGGGATCGTCAAGCTGCCCCGCGTACCGGTGGCCGATAATATCCCCGGTAATGAAATGCCGATGTTTCGCAATCTATGGGAACACATCCGCACCAAAATGCCAAAAAAGGGGCGGGGCAAGGCCGATGCACTGAACCCGCTTGACCTGCCGCCACAATTGCAAACCGCACTGGAAGCGCTATACGGGCATTACGAAAAAACCTACAACCTTTGGCAGCAGAGTGGAATTAAGGTGCCGCCCTGTTTCATCATTGTCTGCAATAACACCTCTACCTCCAAGCTGGTGTACGATTATATCTCCGGATTCCAACGGCAGAACAAGGACGGCACAAGCCAGCTCGAATTTGGCCGTCTGCCGCTGTTCCGCAATACCGATGAACACGGCAACCCTCTGGCCCGTCCTCACACACTGCTCATTGACAGCGAGCAGCTCGAATCCGGCGAAGCGCTCGACGACAACTTCCGGAGCATGGCTGCTGATGAGATTGAACGCTTTCGCCGTGAGATCGTAGAACGCGGGGGAAAGCTCGCTGATGAAATACAACAAGGCAAACAACTCGATGACGTGACTCTTTTGCGCGAGGTTATGAATACAGTGGGCAAGCCAGGCCAGTTGGGTGGAGAGATCCGTTGTGTCGTCTCTGTCTCTATGCTTACTGAGGGTTGGGATGCTAACACCGTAACTCATGTTCTCGGGGTGCGTGCCTTTGGCACTCAGCTTCTATGCGAGCAGGTCATTGGCCGTGCCCTGCGCCGTCAGTCCTACGATCTCAACGAGGATGGATTATTCAATGTTGAATATGCCGATGTGCTCGGAATTCCATTCGACTTCACTGCGAAGCCGGTGATAGCGCCGCCGCAGCCTCCTCGCGAGACCATTCAAGTCAAGGCTGTTCGTCCTGATCGAGATCCACTCGAAATTCGCTTTCCCCGTGTTGCAGGCTATCGCGTCGAACTTCCTGAGGAACGGCTGAGCGCAAAGTTCAATGATGACTCTGTGCTCGAGTTGACCCCTCCCCTGGTTGGTGCAACAGAAACCAGAAATTCCGGGATCATTGGTGCATCAGTTGATCTTAACCTCATCCATACGGGAGATATAAGGCCCTCACAAGTTGTCTATGAATTGACGTCACACCTGCTTTTGACAAGGTGGCGCGATGCTAACGGAGAACCACAGCTGCATCTGTTCGGACAGCTAAAGCGCATAGCCCGGCAATGGCTTGATAACTACCTTGTTTGCACGGGGAAAACATATCCGGCCCAGCTTAAATACAAGATGCTTGCCGACATGGCCTGCGAGCGTATAATGGCGGGGATTAATCGTGAGCATATCGGCGGAAGCCCCATTAAGGCGGTACTCGATCCCTATAACCCCGTTGGCTCTACGCGCCATGTAAATTTCAATACATCAAAAACCGACCGTTGGCAGACGGATGCCCGTCGCTGTCACATCAACTGGATTATTCTCGACAGTGATTGGGAGGCCGAATTCTGCCGCGTGGCGGAGGCGCATCCGAAGGTAAAGTGTTACGTCAAGAACCACAACCTCGGGCTGGAAGTGCCATACCGCTATGGCTCCGAGACGCGCAGATACATTCCTGACTTTATTGTGCTGGTAAATGATGGTCACGGTGAAGACGACCTTTTACACCTGATCGTCGAGATCAAAGGTTACCGGCGTGAAGATGCCAAAGAGAAGAAGAACACCATGGATGTCTATTGGGTTCCGGGAGTAAACAACCTCGGCAGTTATGGCCGCTGGGCCTTTGCCGAGTTTACCGAGGTGTATCAGATCGAATCTGATTTTGCGAAAAAGGTTGAATCCGAGTTTAATAAGATGATTGAGAAAACAGTGAACAATGAAAATTAGAGTATTCATCAGCAGTGTGCAGAAGGAGTTAGCCGATGAACGCCGCGCTGTAGCGGATTTCATTCGTAACGACCCGCTGTTGCGCCGTTTCTTTACCGTATTTCTTTTTGAGGAACTGTCTGCAAGTGATCGCCGGGCAGATTCAGTCTATCTCTCCGAAGTAGAGCGTGCCGCCGTTTATGTAGGTCTGTTCGGAAATGAATATGGAAAGGAAGATAAAAAGGGACTTTCCCCTACAGAGCGCGAGTTCGATCAAGCAACCACCCATGGTAAGGTGCGGCTTATTTTCGTTAAGGGCGCAGATGATACCATGCGGCATCCAAAGATGAAAGAGCTGATTGCAAAGGCGGGAGACCAATTGATCCGCCGCCGCTTCACTGCAGAGCCGGATCTCATCGCTGACCTTTATGCCAGCCTTGTTGATTATCTGGAGCAAAGCGGGAGGCTGCGCACACGCCCATTTGATGCAGCAGCTTCTGCAGGCGCTGCGTTGACAGATATATCCCACACAAAGCTTGCCGACTTTCTCGCCCGGGCCAAAGCCGAGCGAGGTTATCCGATTGGTCCCAAAACTTCGATCATTAAGGCGTTAACTCATTTGAATCTCCTTGATAGCGACCGTCCCAGCCATGCAGCCATCCTCCTGTTCGGCAAACAGCCGCAGCGTTTTTTGTTGTCTTCTGAGGTCAAGTGTATGCACTTTCACGGGACGGAAATCCGCAAACCCATTCCGTCATACCATATCTATAAGGGCACGGTATTTGAGCTTGTAAATCAGGCACTCGATTTTGTGATGTCCAAGATCAATCGGACTGTCGGCACCCGCGCGCTTGGCCCACAGGCGCCAGTAGAATACGAATTGCCGCGCGAGGCCGTAGCTGAGGCCATTGTTAACGCAGTAGCACACCGCGATTACGCCTCTAATGCCAGCGTACAGGTGATGCTTTTCGCCGACCGTCTGGAAGTCTGGAACCCCGGCGAGCTTCATCCTCCTTTGACGCTGGAAAGTCTCTCACAGCCTCACCCGTCCGTACCTGCAAACCCACTCATAGCCGAGTCGCTTTATTTGACAAAGTACATCGAAAAGGCAGGCTCCGGCATACTGGACATGATCGCGCTATGCAAAGAGGCGGGACTGCCGGAACCACTATTTCGCCAGAGTGCCGGACAGTTCATACAGGAACTACCCCGGAACTACCCCGGAACTACCCCGGAAGTCACCGGGGAAATCGGCATCAAATCACGGCTAGAGTCACGGCTAGAGTCACGGCTAGAGTCACGGCTAGAGTCACCCTTGGCGGCAAAGATACTTCTCATCCTTATAAACGGTGACCAAGGCAAGTCAGGATTGGCTTCCAGCCTGGGGCATAAAACAGTGTCTGGAGAACTTCACAAGCAGATCAAGCGACTTCAGGTCATGGGTTTAATTGCAATGACCATCCCCGACAAGCCCAACAGCCGCCTCCAGAAATATCGTTTGACTCCTAAAGGAATAAATTTATTGGAGACTAAAAAATAATGGCCAAAAAGAAAACAAATAAACTGACAGTCGAGACGCTCAAGCACGAAGAGGCGAGTCGTAAAAATATTCCTACTGCCGAGCATCAGTCTGTCATGTATGACAAGGAGAAGAGCGCTGTCCGCGTGGCGTATGAGAGGCGCAACCGCGACCTTGATCCGCAATTAGTCTGGCGCGGCAAGGATGAGCAGGACTGGTCTGATCTGGTGGTCCATGCTCCTCCGCTTTATATTCAGGAAAAGGTGCAGCCGAAGGTGCTGATTGATGACCTTATAAATCGCAGTAAGGCTGACACAAAGTCTGCTGAGCCTCAGATTGATCTCTTCGCTGACTTTAATGGTCTCCCAAGCGAGAGCGCTAAAACAGAGTTCTATCAGCATGATGCGCACTGGGCCAATCGGATGATTCTTGGTGACAGCCTGCAGGTCATGGCATCACTGGCTGAGCGTGAAGGACGGCAATGTCGATCATATAACCCGTGAACCGGAGCAGGTGAAGGCATTTCGTGATACCTGGAGGGATGGGATTCATTCGTATCTGACTTATCTGCGTGATCGGCTGACTGTGGCGCGGGATTTGTTAACGGACTCAGGATCAATCTTTGTACAGATCGGAAATGAGAATGTTCATAGGATTAGGGCAGTATTGGATGAGATTTTTGGTGAAGAAAATTCCGTTGCAACCATTGTGTTTAAAAAAACCCCCGCGCTCGGTGGAAAGTATTTGGATGTCATTAACGACACCATATTGTATTACGCAAAGAGTAAAGAGAATCTGAAGTATCGTCAGCTCTTTATGGAAACCGAACATGATACATACGCATTTCCGATGGTGCAAGGAGAGTCGGGCGAACGACGCCGGCTAAGTGCTGCAGAGAAGATAAGTTTCAATACCGAATTGGGTGAATTGTTTCGTACTGCTGGACTAACTTCTCAGAGCGGCGGCGAAAAATCTAGTTTTGTTGTCCGGTTCGAGGGAGAGTCACTCTCGCCGTCGAGAGGATCATTCTGGAAAACGAACGAAGGCGGAATACGGACACTCGGAAGAGCAAATAGGTTACTAGCCGTTGGAAATACGCTCACTTATGCACGTTTTCAGCGGGATTTTCGAGCGAGAGCGTTCACAGCATGGTGGGACGATACGATCCAATCAACGTTCGCAACCCAAAATATATATGTCGTACAGACGTACACGAAAGTTGTACAGCGTTGTTTAATGATGGCCACTGATCCTGGCGATCTTGTTCTCGATCCTACCTGCGGCTCTGGCACAACTGCCTATGTCGCAGAGCAGTGGGGCCGACGCTGGATCACTATCGACACATCGCGGGTAGCTCTTGCACTGGCTCGTGCCCGTATCATGGGCGCCCGATATCCATATTACCTGCTGTCCGATTCTATAGATGGCCAGCGCAAGGAAGCCGAGGTCACTCACACCACACCGTCAAGCCATCCTACACGAGGTGATATCCGGCATGGCTTTGTTTATGAGCGCGTGCCGCATATTACACTAAAATCCATAGCCAACAATGCTGAGATTGATGTCATATGGGAGAAGTACGAGCAGCGGCTGGCACCGCTACGTGGTCAGTTGTCAGTGGCAAGTGGTCAGAAAAAGACCTTGGAAGAATGGGAGATACCGAGAGAGATGCCTTCCAACTGGTCACTAACCACTCAGCCACTACTCACTGCTTTTTGGGAACAGCGCATTACCCGACAGAAAGAGATTGATGCATCTATAGCTGCCAAGGCGGAGTTCGAGTACCTTTACGATAAACCGTATGACGATAAGAAGAAGGTCCGCGTTGCTGGGCCGTTCACGGTAGAAAGCCTTTCACCTCATCGTGTACTGACTGTAGGCGCTGATGATGAATTAGTGGAAAGTGGCCAGTGCCTTGTGGCTAGTGAAAAGAAAACTGACTACAAGGCACAAGTCACTAATCACGAGTCACCTGATTTTGCGCTGATGATTCTGGAAAACCTCAAGACCGCCGGGGTACAGCAGGCACATAAGGAAGACAAAATCATATTCACTTCGCTGACACCTTGGCCGGGCGATCTGGTCTGCGCCGAAGGGCGGTATGAAGAAAACCCCTCACCCCAGCCCTCTCCCCAAAAGGGCGAGGGAGCAAAAGGGGAAAAACGCGCCGCTATTTTCATCGGCCCTGAGTTCGGCACGGTCTCCCGCCCCGATCTGGTCGCTGCTGCACGCGAGGCCGGTGATGCAGGTTTCGATGTACTGATTACGTGTGCCTTCAACTACGACGCCCATTCATCGGAGTTCAACAAGCTCGGACGCATCCCGGTGCTCAAAGCGCGCATGAACGCCGATCTACACATGGCCGATGATCTTAAAAACACCGGCAAGGGGAATTTGTTTGTTATCTTTGGGGAGCCGGATGTGGAAGTGGTTAGTGGCTTGTGGTTAGTGACTAAAGACGGAAGGATGGTGGCACACTATGACAGCGTTAAAGAGTTATCAGGACTTGGAAGTTTGGAAGAAATCAATCGTGTGGGTAGAGAAAATCTATCACAGCTCAAAGAACTTTCCACAGGAAGAGAAATTCGGGCTGACAAGCCAGATTCGGCGGGCAGCGGTTTCAGTAGCAGCGAACATCGCGGAGGGAGCGGCGAGGACGGGAACAGGAGAATTTCTTCAGAGTCTAAGCGTAGCGAGCGGTTCGTTGGCAGAGGTGGAAACATTGCTGATTCTGGCGGGTCGTCTTCAGGTCTTGCCGGGAGCGACAATGCAGGAACTATTGGTCGAAGCAGCGGAGATCAGCAGGATGCTCGGCGGACTAAAGCGCTCTCTGCAATCAAGACGTTGAACCCTTCTGATTTTCCTCTCTCACTAACCACAAGCCACTATTCACAAGTCACTGTCCACGGCGTCGATGTCTTTCATCCAAATACAGGCGAGGTCCGCAGCGACGGCGCTGAGGGAATAGCCTGCTGGTTCATTGACACCGATTACAATGAAGAAAGCTTCTTCGTTCGACATGCCTACTTCCTGGGGGCAAACGATCCTTATAAAGCTCTCAAGACGACCCTTAAGGCCGAGATCAACGAAGATGCTTGGGCAACATTGAACAGCGACACCTCCCGCCCATTTGATAAACCGAAGACCGGGAGGATAGCGGTGAAGGTGATTAATCATC
Organism: Nitrospiraceae bacterium; assembly: GCA_003599275.1. Classification (GTDB taxonomy): domain Bacteria; phylum Nitrospirota; class Thermodesulfovibrionia; order UBA6902; family UBA6902; genus SURF-23. The sequence goes on from QZJG01000051.1 coordinate 103,287, forward strand.
TGGGGGATGAGGTGATGAAGGTGTTTAGGGTCAATTAATGAGTATGGAAAATAAATCATGACTATTCATCTCAATGCATTTCCACTGCAAATTCCAGATAAGGCACTAAGCGCATGCTTTATCCCATATGAACAAAAGCAGTTGGATACACTCCGAGCAGACCATCAGGCTACTCATGTTTTTCGGCGACAGGGCGATAATATCCTGATTTTTGCCCATGACGGACAGTATCCAGTTTCTGGAACAGTAAAATCGATTAACCTTCAAGACAATATTGGCATTTTCTGCTTTCTTGTTAAAGACGGCATTAAAAGACACCTATTAAACATCAATCGTCGTCCGCTCGGCTTTAGCCCCATAGAACTGGTAAGTGCAAAAAAAGAAGATGATCTTCTTGCCAAAATCATTGGCGATGCTTACCCATTTCAAATCTATGTCAAATACAATATCGACACACGAATCATCAGGGACAAGCCCTGTCTTGTTATTGACTGTTCGACTAGGCGAACAGTCAGCGAGAACTGTCTTTATTTTTTGGCAAAAGATTTTGATCTGATGGGTCGCAATGTTGTTGCGCAGCAGGATGACGGTTACTTGAAACTCTTGGGTTGTGTGACAAAGATTGAGGGTGAGACTCTTTCTGTAGTGCAGCCGGATGGACAAATTGCGACAATTCAAGGCCGGGGCGCATATCTGCAGGCAAATAGGAAAAACTTTGATGACTATGTTTTGCACACACACGGCAGGGGAAAAGACGCGATCATGGAAAAAATTAGGGTAACGATTTCGTCCTTCAACGGAGGCGCAAACAAGAAAGCCCGCATTGATACATTAAAAAGATATTTTCAGTCTAAAGGCATTGTTCTTGTAGACGGAACCCGTGTTGAAATCGAAGAAGCAGAAAATATTCAGGCTATTTGCGGTCAATTGGATAAGCCCGTCTTTGTCTTTAATGACAACGGCGAAGCAGACTGGGCAGAAAAGGGGTTCTTGCAGTACGGACCGTATACCAAGCGTACTTTTGACCGTAATGATCCGGCTATCTGTGTGATTTGCGCACAGCACGATAAAGGGCGTGTTGAGCAGTTTGTCAGGAAACTCCTGAAGGGAATTTCCGGGAGCAAGTATTTCAGCAACGGACTTGAGGGTAAATTCAGTCTTGGTACGAGTCGCGTTGAAGTATTTGCCACCGGCTCGGATGATATCCAGAGCTACAAAACTGCAATAGAAACTGCGATCCGGAAGAAAGCGGATGACGGTGGCCGTTGGGACTTGGCACTTGTCCAGGTAAGGCAGTCCTTCAAGAAACTGGATGTGAGAGACAACCCTTACTATTTGGGGAAAAACCTGTTCTTCCTTCACCAGATTCCCGTCCAGGACTTCACAATAGAGTTACTTACTCAGTCCGATTATTCCTTGGGTTACTCCTTGAACAATATGGCGCTCGCCTGTTTGACCTCGGATGTCAATAATGGACACCAAACCTTTCATGCTGCTCTCTGTTCAGCATAGAATCTTTGTTCGTATGCAGCGGGGGATAAGTACCCCA
>QZJG01000005.1 GCA_003599275.1 Nitrospiraceae bacterium
GGGCGATCTCAAGGTCACCCAACCTCTGATGCCCCGGGGTTCTTAGTTTAGAGCAGCTTTACCACTTATGTCTCTGTCCAGTTTTTCCAGGCCAGCTCTCCCCATATGGATATTTATATCAACGGGACAATAACTGCATGCGGCAGCACATGGAAATACGGATATCAATCAGGCCCGCAGTTTGCGCCCGATGACCTTAACAAAAGGATATTTATAGGGATGGTGCCGAAAGGACAATATATTTATGATTATAGTTTTATTCTTTATGATACTACAAGGTTCGATGGCGCTATAGACGAAGTAAGGTTCTGGACTGTGGCAAGAAGCCCGCAACAAATAAAGCAGTGCAGCGGGCTGAAGAGCTTGTCTTCACCCAAATGCGCCTTTGACCCTGACACATTAAAAGGCCATTGGTCCATCAACGAAGGATATGGGACAATTGCCGGTGACAGCTCAGGAAACGGCTATACCGGCAATATAGTCAGTCCATTCGGCACTGCATGGGACAACGGCTGGGTACCCGGACACCGGAAATAATTAATACAGGGGGGGAATCCGGTAAAGGTTTTTCCACGTCTTACCGATTATATCTGTAGAAGCACGGTAACGCTCTATGGATAAAATCAAGGTACTGATAGCGGACAGCACGCCGACTGTAAGACAATTCATCAAATACGCCCTTGAAGACACCTTTCCGAACGTGGTCATGGAAATGGCGAATACGGGAAAGAACGTCCGGCAGCGGCTTGAGCATTTCAGCTTTGACCTCATTATTTATGACCGGGAAATGCCTTTGCTGGGCGGTGACGAGCTTCTGCAATGGATACGGACGCATACAGCGCTGAAATCTACGCCGGTCCTGATCATGTCTGCAAGTCGCGACGAAGAGAGCCTGAAAAAGGTCGTCCGGCTTGGAGCGGACGACTATCTCATCAAGCCACTGTTCAGGGACCATCTCATCAGCAAGGTCAAAGGGATTTTTTCAAAAATTGGAAGTGCAGCCGATAGGCGAACATCCCCCAGATACAATCCCGAACGCGCCGGCTTCCTGCTGAAATCCATTTCGTACAGCAGCAGAGGAAGGCTTTCGAATATCAGCATGGGCGGGTTGTCGGGTGCGCTGGACGCGCAATCACCCGTCCCTCACATATTGGACAAAGTAGAGGTCAGCATCGAATCGGAGAAGCAGTTTGCCGGAGGCATAGAGGGAATCGTAATCAGGCTCCAGGTCTCAGACTCGCCGGCCGGTGCGCAGCAAATGCAGTTGTCCGTAAAGTTCAATGATGGTATGAGCGATGAAAAAAAGAAGGACCTCTTTGAGTTCGTCTCCTCTTTGAAAAATCAGCCCCTGCCGTAAATCCTGGTCATTTCGAGAAGTCTCTTTAAAACGGCGGGAGATATCTGCCCGGACGCCAGCCTCCACTCCCAGTTGCCGCTTTCGGTGGCGGGGAGGTTCATCCGGTCCTTTTCCCCGAGACCGAGAAGGTCCTGCATGGGCGTGATCACCATATCGGCGACAGACATCATGGCGAGTCTCACAATGTCCTTGTGGACCGTCTTGTCCGTCACTTCCCGGCCAACATATTCTGAAAGCCTCTTTTTCCCTTCGTGGTCCATCTCCCGGCTGAACCAGCCTTTGATCGTATTATTATCGTGCGTCCCTGTATAGACTACGCAGTTGCCGATATGATTGTGAGGCACATAAGGGTTGGTCGGGAGGTCTTCCCCGAAAGCAAAGAGAAGCACCTTCATGCCGGGGAAGCCGAACTTCTCCATGACTTCTCTCACGTCCGGCGTTATGAATCCGAGGTCCTCGGCGATTATGGATATGTCGGGGAACTTCTTCATGACAATGTTGAAAAAATCCTCCGCAGGGGCGCTCACCCACTTGCCGTTTATGGCGGTCTTTTCACCGGCCGGCACTTCCCAGTAACCTACAAACCCACGGAAGTGGTCCAGCCTGAAAATATGATAGAGTCTCAGATTGTGCTCTATGCGCTGCATCCACCAGTGGTAACGGGTCTTTTTAAGGACACCCCAGTTGTAAACCGGATGTCCCCATAACTGTCCCGTGGAGCTGAAATAATCGGGAGGCACGCCCGCTACAAAGACGGGCCTTTTCTCTTTGTCCAGGCTGAATATCTCCGGATTGGCCCAGACGTCGACGCTGTCGTAATTTACGTAGATCGGGATATCGCCGAATATTTTGATGCCTATGCTGTCACAGTAGTTTTTGAGCGCAGACCACTGGCTGTAAAAAACGTATTGCAGAAATTTCTCATGCAATATGCCGTCATGCAGTTTCTCCGTCCATTCTGTTATAGCGCCCTCATTCCTGTCCCTGAGCTCCTCAGGCCACCGGCCCCACTCGGCCCCTTTGAAATGGTCCTTAATGGATACGAAAAGGCTGTAGTTGTCGAGCCAGTGCGAGTTTTCAGCGCAGAACTGCTGAAAGTCCCTGTGCTCCCGGAGCTTGTCCCTGTTCTTTTTGAAAGCAAGGCGGAAAAGCTTGTCCTTGTAACAGGTAACGGCGTGATAGTCAACTCTCTCCGGGGGAAATTCAGGGACTGTGCGGACATCGGCCTCGGACAATAAGCCGTCCTTGACCATGCGCTCGGGGCTTATCAGAAAATAATTGCCTGCAAAGGCCGAAACGCTGCTGTAGGGGGAGTTCCCGTAGACCGTACTGGTCAGAGACAGGGGAAGTATCTGCCAGTATCGCTGACGGGTCTCCGCTAAAAAATCGGCAAACCTGTAGGCCTCAGGCCCGAAATCGCCTATTCCGTATGGAGACGGAAGCGATGTAATGTGAAGGAGTATCCCGCTGCCTCTTTTTTTCAAATTTGCTCCTCATTCGCCCCATTGAGGGGTCGGATTAAATCCTCACGTGCAAGTACTGGCCCAGTCTGTTAAACGCCTCCACCCACTTTTGGGAATGGCCGTCCCCTTTCCCGGCCTTTTCCTTTATCCCGCCCAGATAGTCTTTACCAAGTGAAAAATATATATTCTGCGCCTTCCAGAGATTAAGCGGAAGGGAGAGTGGCTTCAGCGTTTCGAGAATGACGTCGATCTTTTCAAATAATTTTACGTCCTGCCGGTTCTCTGCGAGCTTTTCCATGACGGAATTGATCCATGTGCTCGCGACAAATCCGATGGTAGTAGTGTCAAGATTGATGGACCATCTCTTTGTCTCTCCCATCAGCTTTTTCATCTTTTCTATATCGAGGTCTTCCTCTTCGAAAAACCTCTTCATGTCCGTATTGATAATATATTCCGCCGCCGAAAAAAACGGCCTCGGGATGCGGTGCTGGAGGTTCTGGTAAAAATTCATTATCGCTGAGTTGTTCTCGTATATCTCACGGTAAGAGGCCTCGATGCTCTCGTATGTCGCTTCGAGTATCACATCCAGGACCTTTTTCTGCTCGTCCCTGAAGAGGTGCCAGAGGGAATAAATATTGCCGTCAAAATGCTTGTCCATCAGCCTTATCACTTCAGGAATATCTCCCCTTTCAAAGGCGGTCGCCATCTCTTTCTGCATAGTCGCAAAGGCCTCGTCCCCCAGGAAGTCTTTGACGCCTGCGTTGATATTGTGGTCTCCTAAATGAAGCACGGCAAAAGTAATGGCCTTTTCATCCCAGGTGATGTCGGAGCTTATATTGGCCTTCCCGGTTGCAAGCCTTAACTTGCCGGCCTCTCTCCTGTCGTATAACCCGCTCTTTGCCGTGTAACAGAATATCTTTATGTCTTCGGGATACTCTTCGAAGACAGAGGATATGCTGTAATGGGAGCCGACGCGGAGGAGGTCGCTCTTTGCGTTCTTTACAAACATCTCATACGGCTTTACCGCATTTTCGTATACATTGCTCGGCGCCTTCTTCAGGTATTTCAGAAATTCCCCTTCAAGCGAAGGGCCGCCAAGCTCTTCCACATACTGGATTGCCTTTGATGCATACTGCAGGGTCTGCACCGTCTCGATCCCTGAGACCTCGTCAAAAAACCAGCCGCAGCTCGTGTACATCAGCATGACGTTCCTCTGTATCTCGAGGAGCTTCAGCGCGGTCATCTTTTCTTCACCCGAAAGCTCCCTGACGGCGTGTCTTGCAAGAAACCTCCCGATATTGTCCCTTGACCTGTTGAGCACGACCTCGATATAGTCATTCCTGACGTCCCATGGATTATGAAAGTATTTTGAGGCCCCCTCGTCATAAATCGGGATAAGCTTGTCTCTGAGCCAGTCCAGTGAGTCCCTCAAAGGCTTCCTCCATTCCTGGTTCCATTCGGGACGGCCCCCGGAGTTGCATCCACAGTTGCTCCGCCACCTTTCCACTCCATGTACACAGCTCCAGGAAGAGTTCTCAAAAACATCAGCAACATGTGTCGGCGGGTGTTTCTCAAGATATTCGCCGTAGTTGGTGATCGTTGCGAGCTTGTTGGACTCAATGTAATGCAGCGCGTAGGAAAGCGCCATGTCTCCAAACCGGTGGTGATGGCCGAAGGTCTCTCCATCGGTGGCAGTATGCACAATCTGCGGCCGGTTCCGCTGGCTGTTAAACGCCGACAGCATCTTCTTTGCAAAGCCTTCCCCGTTGTTCAGCAACCCCCCAAAAGATACATCACGCGATATAGGACCGTCATAGAAAAATAGCGTTATGCTCCTGCCCGAGGGGAGCACGCATTGATAGGGCATCGTAGGGTCGATCCTCTCATCTTTCACGTCCTGCCAGTTGCCTGCCTCCCCTGATTTGCGCATCCTCTGGGCCTGTCTCGGCGCAAGAACAGTAAACTTTATGCCGAGGCTTACCAGGACTTCGAGGGTCTCTTTGTCGACTGCGGCTTCGGGAAGCCACATCCCTTCGGGGTATCTCCCGAACCTTTTCTGGAAGTCCTTTATGCCCCATATTATCTGGGTGTATTTGTCCCTCCTGTTTGCAAGAGGCAATATGATGTGATTGTATCCGTGGGCCAGTGCCGAGCCGTGTCCTGAGAACCTCTTCATGCTCAGCCTGTCGGCTTCGAGAATTGATTCATAGACATCCGGTTTGTGCCGCTCCATCCAGGACAGAAGGGTGGGGCCGAAGTCAAAGCTTATCTTGGAGTAAATATTTACAATATCGATGATCCTGCCTTCCGCATCGAGTATGCGGGAGGCCGCGTTCGGGGCATAACACTCCGCGGTTATTCTCTCGTTCCAGTCATGGTAAGGATATGCGCTGTCCTGAAACTCGATCTCCTCGAGCCACGGGTTCTCCCTCGGCGGCTGATAAAAATGTCCGTGAATGCAGATATACTTATCCATTAATGTGATTCCCCTGGCATGTAAAAGTATTTTTTCAAAGCCACAATTAGTAATTATATTAAAAACCGCTAAAAAATAATATCACACAATACTGTGACATGGCACATTATTGCAGTGCCAATGCTAACATGTCACAATTAAAGCATTACCCCTCCCATAAACCATACGCCCCAACACTTTAATAAAACAGTGAAAAAATTGCATGTAAAAAGTCCCTGCCCTTGAGCATGTTTTTTGCTTTATTTAAATCTGTGAGCCCTCCGAGGGGCCGCTTCCTTGGTTAGAGAAAAGAAGGAAATAATTAAAGAACTCTTAAAGGGAGGCAAGGGGAAAAATGCTGAAAAACTTGATCAAAATGTTGTTTGCAGTCATGTCGCTCGTGATTATTTCTTTCTCGTACTCCAGCGCTTCTACTTCTGTTACCCTTGACGGTATTGCTAATGCAGGATACTGGGCGGACGATCTGACGAGTACGTATCTTTATGTTAAGGACCTGGCAGATGACAGCTATTATTATCAATGGAGATACGGAGACCCGGATGCACTTAGATGGAGCAATCTGGATGACGTTGTAGCGGACCTGAATACGCAGGGTTTTTCCTGGTGGCTGGAATCCGGCGGCGACCCTTTTAATAAACCGTCAAGCCCGATCTGGACCAGCGTTTTTTTAGAAAAGGGGGAGTATGAGATAAATCTGGCTCCCGATTCTTCAGCCTACAACTTATCAGATTACTGGGGAGGCAATACCTGGAATGCTTATGTCCAGATATGGGCTGGATATGGAGACAGTTTCAACTTCGGTGAAGGGTCATATATTTCCGCCAGTGAAAATGATGCCCTTGATTACTACCATGCAACCGTAGATGGGATGACCTTTTCCCTGAAAGAAGACTCTAACCTTTATTTTTATATCAATGACACTAATTCCATCGATAATTCCGGCAGTGTAAAGTTGAATGTAAGCGTTGTGCCAGAGCCGGGACAGGTGTTGTTGTTTATTTCAGGCGCCCTGCCACTCGCTTTCTGGCGGCAAAGAAAAAAAGTGTGGTCAATGCTAAAACAGGCCGTACACAAGCAATAAACGCTCTTCGCGCAAGCTCGGCATTCCAATCTGTTCTGCTTTTATCTTTTATATTTAATCCTTATCCAGTATAATATTTTTCCATTACCCATAAAATTTCTTCTGTTATTTTATATGGCAGGCGCACTGAGGCTATGCGACAGTACAAAATTATTCTGCTCCTGATTACGTTATTATGCATGACAGCCATTGTTCCGGCATTTGCTGCTCCTTCAATTAAAGTGCAGTCGGATTATTACACCAACTCATCTGAATTTACGCGGAAAAGCATCGGGGCCGGATTTGGATCTTCTCCTTCAGCAGATTTACATTTCGAGACCGGCTATGCCCTTTCCGGTTTTTCCCAGGACGGCTTTGAAGATATCAGCAGACACAGCCTGTTTATTCAGGGACAAAAGCAGGCCACGGAAGATATCAGCATGTCAGCCCGGCTGTCCGGGAATTTTTATGATAATGGGAATGAAAACCTGAACGGAGGCCTGTTCATAGGCTACCGTCCTTCAACAAATTTTTTTACTGAATTCAGCTTCAGGCACTTCGACATCATCGATACGGTGTTGCCGTTCAATAATGTTATTTACAGCCATGTAGTCACCATCGGGTCGGTCAACCGCGACATCAGGAGTGACGATTACAAGGTTTATCTCCTGTATGACCCTGACTCCAAAGTTTCATTGGCAGGTGAAATTGTGTATGGCGATTATTCCGACGGCAACACGAAGCGCAGTTTGATGTTAGAAACAGGTTATCAGTTACTCGACATTCCATCCCTTCGGACTGTTTACAACTACTTTTATCTTGATTTTGATGACCCTGCGCCTCTTGCCCGAAGCGGAGATACTGTCGAATCGGCATACTGGGACCCCATTAATTTTGAAACACATACCCTGAGACTCGAATTTCGCAGGGACTACAATGAGCATCTTTCATTGGGCGCAGAGGCTGCGCTTTCATATGCCCCCAAAAGCAGAGGATTTTCAAAGGCGGCCTTCCTTTCCGCTACATACAGGTTCACGGAACAATTATCTCTGTTGTTCGATATCAGGTGGTTCGGTCAGAACAGGGGGATTGACAGATCAGGGGAAACGGACCGCTATTGGGCAACAAATTATAATATCGCCTTTCAATTCGGGTTTTAATTATTGCGAATGAAACAGAAGATCAGGAATTTGATAGATGACCTCCGGGGGAAAAGGACTTACCAGAGATATGGAGAAAAGGAAAGACGAAAGAACAGGATTTCCGGGCAGCTCTTTTCCATTGCCGTGGCCGTGGCTGCCACATTCTATCTTGCATGGTGTTTCTTTAATACCCAATGGCAATACTGGTACATGGCTGTCGCGTTTCTTGTCACAGAGTCCGTGTTCCTGCTGCTTTTTCTCCTATGGGGAAATGTGCTATGGGCAAAAAGGCACCACCGGCCGGAAGGCCCCCCGCTTGAAAAAAAGAATTTCAGCGTAGACATTCTCATTCCCGTCTACAGGGAGCCGCTTGAGATTATCGAAAAAACTCTGACTGCCGCGGTTTCCATCGATTACGCCGATAAAAAGATATATGTGCTGGACGACGGAGAGGATGACAAGGTCAGGGCAATATGCGAACAGCATCACGTTGAGTATATACGGAGGCCGACCCATGAAAACAGAAAAGCGGGGAACCTGAATTACGCCTTCAAAGTCACCACCGGTGAACTTATTTTGACACTCGATGCCGACCAGGTTGCAAAGCCCGATATCATTGACGGCATCATCGGCTATTTCAGTCTTCCCAAAATCGGTTTTGTCCAGACCAAACAGATATTCAGGCTTCCTCACGGCGACCCATGGGGGAATTCCGACGAGGTGTTTTACAGTGTAATGATGTCCGGAAAGGATCATGACAATGCAGCCTTTTCATGCGGCAGCGGGGTCATGTACAGAAGGACGGCGATCGAGTCTGTTGGAGGGTTTTCCGAGTGGAACCTCGTTGAGGACGTACACACCTCGATATTGCTCCACAGTAAAGGCTGGAGATCGGTATACCATGACAAGAGCTACACAGAAGGGACCGCTCCGGAAGATGTAGTCAGCCATACGAAGCAGCGGTGGCAATGGGCCGTTGATTCAATGCGCATAATATTGTGGGACAACCCTCTCTTCAAAAAGGGACTGGATTTTTATCAGCGGCTGCAATATTTCCACATCGGATTTCACTATGTCGCGTTTGGTATTTTCCTGCCCGTCTTCTTCGTAATTCCGGTATGGGCGCTGTTCACACATAGTTTCATATTACAGGAGCCCTTCTGGCATTATATTGTTGTACGAACGCCTTACTTTTTACTTTATTTGCTGTCCAACAGGATTACAACTTACAAGCTGCATACTTTCAAGAGATTTCAGGCGCAGGCAGGGCTCTTTGCTGTTTTCTTCAGCGCTTTCTTTACGGCATTGTTCAGCAGGAACAGGCTCCCTCAATATACTGTCACTCAAAAAAGCAGCTCGCAATACACGGTCCGGTCACGCATCCCCATGTGCCTTCCGCATATCATTCTGGTCCTGTTGTCGGTGGCCGCAATAATCTATGGCATTGTAACGATCAAAAACGATTTCTGGTTCCTGGCCGTCAATGTGTTCTGGGCCTCCTGGACCATCGCAGCATTGTGGCGTTTTGTTGCTCTGAGCCTTTACCCGAAATATTTTATCAGATGAAATCCGGAACTTCGGACCGGTTTGTAAATGCTTACGGCACGACCGGCCCTTTGATAAGCACTTTGAACTTTTTGTCCGGCACGGCGTTTGAGAAGCTGTAGCAGCCCTCTGTATCGGTCTTCTTGCTCCTGTTCAGTTCATTGTCCTGCTTAATGCCCGTCATGGCTGAACCCTGTAATTCAGCGCAGCCATGTATCACAGGCACAGGCGATGACAGGACAGTGCCATTTATTTGAACTGTGAATGCCTTCCCTGATGTTGCGTTTGGAAATACATAACACCCGCTGCTGTCCATAGTCGTGGTCTGGTTTACCTCATCGGTCTGCTTCAATATGACTTTCCTGTCTGCAAGAGGCAAACCGCCAAGATCAATACAGCCGGAAATGTCTTCTCCACCGCGCACGCACCGCACGTAGTAGTTATTGCCCTTATAGTAGTGGTAAACAATGCCATTGATGAAAAACACGCTCCACGCAGTTCTCTCATCACCGACAAAGGTAGTAGACGACCAGTATGTGGACGCATATGCACCTGGGAAGAATGAGGTATCAATCGCAGGATAAAACCTGGTATCGTCGGTTATTGATTCAAGTTCCTTGATGTTCGGCAGCCGCCAGTCAGTTTTGTTTCCGAGGGAAAGCCCTTCACAATATGAAAGAGCAGATCCCCATGTCTTATTTCCCGGCTCGCCCTGCTGCCACATAAGCCCTGCGCTACTGTTCTGCTACGCTGATCTGATTGATGCCATGCCTGATTTCTCCCTCATATTTATGGAATGCATTTAATATGTTGCAATCCATATGCCCGTTTGTAACTTCCTGAATTTTATAAAAACCGGATTCCTGAAAACAATAGAAATTGTAAAGTTCTTAAACAAAGTAAGGAGTTCCGACACTGATGAACAGCGCGATAAGTTATTTGCGAGCCATAACGTTTTCCGTTCTCTTGTTTTTTGACACTAAATTTATTTATATGGTAAAGTTCAGTAAAAGTATTCATTAGACAGGAGACGACATGAAACTGCATGTAATTATTGAACAGGATGAGGCTGGTTATTATGTAGCCGAGGTTCCCGCGCTTCCCGGTTGTCTTTCTCAGGGGAAGACTTATAACGAAGCCATCGCCAATATAAAGGACGCTATTGAAGGATGGCTTGAAGTAATGGAGTCCAAACAATCTGTGGACCCTTCCAGACTTATTGAAGTTGCCGTCTGATGGGCGAGACCCTGAAACTCTGTTCCGGCCCAGAAGCAGTCCGTAAATTTCAGAAAGCAGGCTGGACCGCTGTCCGTCAAAAAGGCTCCCATGTGATGATGACCAAGACAGGCTATCAGTGGACATTATCTGTCCCCCAACACAAGGAACTCGGTCCCGGTTTGCTCCGTAAACTGATAAGCCAGGCGGGTATTACAATAGAAACATTTAATGGCCTGTAAAGATTTAAATCTGTCTGTCTGTCTGTCTGTCTGTCTGTCTGTCTGTCTGTCTGTCTGTCTGTCGCAGGTCGGTACGATCGGAGATTCGTGCCGAACTCGATTCCGAGAATGATGCCATGCCGATTACTCCCTCAATTTTTTAAATAGACTTCTTTTAAACAAAGCGCAAATTATATGCCTTGTACGACACTGATCGACCCGTTGTCCATTTTGAGCTGCCTTCCGGTATCCCGCGCAAGCCCGGAGTTGTGGGTCACCATAATGAATGTTGTCCCCGCTTCTTCATTCATCCTCTTAAAAAAACGCATGATCTCCGCCTCTGTTGCCTCGTCCAGGTCGCCTGTGGGTTCGTCAGCCAGAACAACCTCGGGGTCATTGATAAAGGCCCGCGCTATGGCGACCCGTCTTTGCTGGCCTCCCGACAGTTGGGACGGATATGCGTTTAGCTTGTCCCCTACTCCCGCCATATGGAGCAATTCAGCCGCCTTCTTTTCGGCTGCCGCGATTGCCCTGTTTCCGGTCTTGAAGAGCACGGGCAGCAAAACGTTTTCTTCCGAAGTCAGATTCGGCAGAAGGCTCGCAAACTGAAATATAAAACCCGTCTTTTCGCACCTGTATTCCGAAAGCCTGTCTTTGTCGAGAGAATAAATATCTTTGCCTTCATACAGGACCGTTCCAGAGGTCGGTCTTGCAATGCCGCCGATAATGGAGAGAAGGGTGGTCTTGCCCGAACCTGAATGCCCCACTATGGAGATAAACTCCCTGCTGTCTATCTCAAGCGATACATTCCGGACAGCATCGAATCTGTCTTTGCCGATAAAATAACTTTTGGTGACATCACTAAGAACTATATGCATCAGGCCAGCTCCCCTTTTATCACGGCAAGCGGCTCCAGTTTTTTTATTCGCTGGACCGGCGAAAAAGCGCCCAAAATACAAATCCCTGTCCCAATGACAAAACCGGCTGCGCCTATTACGGCCCTGTCAACTGCGTTCAATCCTCCCGGAAGATTTTTCAGGATCGTGAAGCTCTTCGCAAGCAGCAAGGACAGCGCGGTCCCGAAAACAACCCCGCAAACGCTGCCCATGAGCCCGATAAAGAAGACTTCGATAAAGAAAAGCTTCGCGACATGGGACTCCTTTGCTCCGAGAGCAAGCATTACGCCGACCTCGCGCAGCCGTTCATTGACCGTAGCAGAGAAGATCGCCCACGCCAGAAGGACGGAGAGTATAGAGGCCATGAAAACCGTGATCGAGAAAATCATGTTTATATCTCCGAGGGCGCCCGTAATATCTTTGCCTATATCGCTCCTCGTTACTACATCCGCCTCGATAATATCACCTTCGATAATCCTTCCGACTATATAGGGATCATACCCTTCTTTTACCTTTACAAAAATAATGGATATCTCATCGGGCTTCAACTGAGATCTGCCCTTTTGAAGGATCTCTTCAACATTTTCATCGCTTGTAAATATTGCGTTATCCAGTCCCGTGCCGGTTTTATCGAGAGCGCCCATGATTTTAAATCTTGTCCCGAACAGCATCGCATCCATAAGTCCGAGCCCGATATTAAGGAAGGACTCGTGTCCGACTATGGCTTCGTTCTTTTCCAGTTTGCGCCCGATGGCCTTTTCCAGCCAGGGCATAATAATAAAATCGCTCTCCTGGTTGAACGCCACCACAGTTGCCTCAGGCACGTCGCAGCAGACACCCTGTATTGTTGTAAGGTAGGTATGGAATGTTATTACATCTACGCCTTCGATCTTCTTTACTCTGTTAATTATATTTTTATTCATGTAGAAGGACTTGGACTTTGACTCAAGCAACACTTCTTCGGCATAGCTTCTTGCGCCTACCGGGACCACGATCAGGTCTGCGCCGAGACGGGCCGAGGCCCTCTCAATGCCGGAGCTTACATTTATTATGAAAGAAAGCCCGAAGACCAGAACGGATACAATGAGCGAGATGGAGAAAACAAGTATACCGGTCCTGAATTTCTTCCGCCGTATGTTCTTTGTTGCAAGCGTAACGAGGTTGAATTTTTTCATGGGCTAAAAAACAAGCGGGCAACCTTTCAAAGGAATGCCCGCTTTATTAAAAGTGTTTTTGCCTTGTTACTTTAAGTTGCCGTCCAGGCCGCAAAGGATTGCGCTCGCCGAGATACCCATTTTCTCATGACATGCGTTGCATGCGGACACGGATTTACCCACAAGCTTTTTTGCCTCCATGTCATAGACCTGCAATGTGCCGTCCGTTATGGTCTTGGTGCCTTCCTCTATTTTGACGTTTAAAGGCTGCCTTAACGTAAGCACTGCATATTTGCCGTCCGGCGTCGGCATGACATCGTGGTTTTCACCACCTGTTATCATTTCTTCATCTACGAGCTTAAGGGTCTTTGCATCCAGGAGAAACATCCTGTCTCCGCCTGACTGCAGGAGGTATTTGCCGTCATTTGTGAAAAACTGCCTGAAGGTTATGGTCTTGCCGGGCTCTCCGGTTATGGTGTTTTTTGTAATTACCTTTACCTTGCCGTTTTCAAGCTCCTTGAGGTCCAGCATTACGAGATCGATTTTCCCATTCGGTTTCCCCTCTTCAACAAGATTTACGGCGATTACAAAGCCCTTCATGTCAGGCGTATTTATCCCATGGAAAAACTTGTATCCGCCGGCCTTATAGCCAAGCTCGTCAAAAAATACCCGGTGCTTGTGATTGAGGTCCTTTTTGTCAAATACGTCGACATACGCCTCGGTAGTCATCATCACCGGCATATAGGATGTTTTGGTCTGTCCGGAGGCGCAATAAAGAGGCATCGGGCCTTTTGCCCTTGCGTCCAGATCGAGCGCTACGTCTTTTATAACGTTGCCGGTCTTCAGGTCGCTCTTTCCAACATGGACCTTGTTGTTGGGATCAAGCTTATAGGTGGACCAGAACATTGTATTCCTGTCGTTTACATCGATCCTCGGATCGTGAGTTGCGTGAGTATTCTTGTCCCCTATTACTATCCTGTCCAGGTTGTTGACCTTTATCGGGTTTTCCGCGTCATTGGGGTCGATTATCACCTCTGCCTTGGCAAAATGCCCTCCCATTCCCGAGACATAAATGGCCCCGGAATATATTTTCTTTGCTGCTGTGGCAAATGTAACGGCAAATACAGCCGCCATTATTACCATCGAAACAATAAAAAATCTTTTTTTCATTGCCATTCCTCCTTTTTATTTTTAAGTTTTATATAGTCTGTCAACCAGTTGTCCCGCTTTGTCCCTCACCTCCATTCCTGTAAATAATTTTTCAGACATTCATTAATTGAAATACTCTAATGATGGTGCATTAAATGGTCATCAATCCCCTTGCCGAGCCTGACCTTCACCTCTTTCTTCCCTGACCTCTCAAATTTTAAATATAAAATGAACTCATTGCCCTCTTTCATGTCCTCCGGAATTCTGAACATCATTATGTGAAGGCCGCCGGGTTTCAGCTCCACAGTGGTTTTTGCCGGAACATGTATCTTTTCAGCCCTTACCATCTTTCCATTTTTCACATTATGGAGCTCCGTGAGCGTTCCGCCTATATTCACCTCTGCTCCTGTCAGGTTATCATCTCCTTCGCCCTCGTTTACAATCTTCAGAAACACGGAGCCGCTTCCTATTATCACTGAAGACAGGATTGCCTCCTGCGCTTCAATGCGTATAAGCGGGACCGCAGGAGATGTACCCATACCTGTTGCTGTGCCGTTTAAATAAAGAAATAACAGCGCCGGAACCAATAAAGTAATAAAATAAAATCTGATCTTTCCCATAAAACCTGTCTTCAAATACAGCAACCGGTTCAAAAATTAATCATGGAAATCAAGTGACATGAAAACTATAATCAATACATTCCAGGTTGGCAAGTAAATTTTTTTTATATTTTTATGACCTTCACCATCGCTCAAACATCCGTCACGGACCATCCTGTGCAAAACGTGAACGTCCTGTTCGGATTTCATACAATGTTTTGTTTATATTTTTATTATTTTTCAAGTAAGATTAGTTAGTTGATATTGGCATACATATTGCAAAATAAAATTCCAGGTGAACATAAGGCTTAATCTAAGCCTCACGCACAAAAAGAAAGGAGAACTTTAAAATGAATGGAAGAAGCGCAGCAACGCTGGCAGTATTGTTCTTTCTCTTATCGCTGGTTTCTTATGCCTCAGCAGAGAGCATACTCGACAATGTAAAAAAGGAAGGCATCGTGCGCATAGGCACAGCCAATACAAATCCGCCGCTGAACTATCTCGATGAGCAGGGGAACTGGGTAGGATTTGACGTGGAGATAGGAGATGCCATCGCTCAAAAACTCGGGGTCAAGGTGGAAAGGATCCTCGTCAATGACAAGACAAGAATTGCCTTTCTTGCAAACGGGAGGGTGGACCTTTCCATATCAAACATCAGCCATACGAGAAGCCGCGAAGAACAGATTGATTATGCAGAGCCGCCTTATTTATGGTCGGGCAAAATCTTCTATGCCAGGAAAGGGAAGTTCAAATCGTTTAAAGACCTCGGCGGTAAAAGGATAGCCGTCACCCAGGGGTCCAATGCTTATACCGCAGCGCCGCTGGAGATTAAAAAACATACGGCCAAGGAGCCGGTCATGGTGGCGTATCAGTCAAACGCAGAATGTTTTCTGGCCCTTAAACAGAACAAGGTGGATGCATATTCACAGGACACGCCGATCATAGCGGGGGTCGCCGGGAAGGAAGGAGTGGAGTACGAAGCAGTGGGGCCAATATACAGCGCCGGGCTTTACGGCATTGCCGTTCCGCCGAATGACAGCAAGTGGAGGGACGCCGTAAGCTTCATTCTTCAGGACTTGATCAAGAACGGCACATACGAGAATATCTACCAGAAATGGTTTGGGGCCAAAGGTAAATTTCCGCTTCCCATTAACGCCAGACCCCGACTTCCGGAAGATATATTCGGAAAAGAGTACAGCGCCTTTGTCTGGCCTGACTAACCGGCCGTTGCTCAAATCGCAAAATGAAGGTAATCAGGTTATTGATCATCGAAGATATCGAAAACACCGGGGGAAGTCTGCCTTCCCCCGGCGCCTCTGTGTCTATTCAACCATCGGAACGGAGTTCATCATGTCATTAATCATTAAATATTTAAGACCCGTTATCAGACATGGCAGCCTGTTTCAGAATTTCTATAACCGACAAACGGCATATCACATTTTTGCTTCAGGCCGTTTTTGTCTTTTCTTATTTACTCCCTACTCCCTGCCAACTACTCCCTTTTTAAAGGTGTCGTATATAAATTCTTCAACAGCCTTCCATATCTGCAGCCTTCGCAACGGAGTTCATAATGAATAAGGGTCTGATACACGTTTACACAGGCGAAGGGAAAGGCAAAACCACCGCTGCCTTCGGACTTGCAAAAAGGGCAGTGGGGCACGGCAAAAAGGTACTGATTCTGCAATTTCTCAAGAGCAGGTCAAAGGATTCCGGCGAGGTTGTTACAGCGAGAAAATCCGGGATCAATGTAGTCAGATTTGAGGGACAGACTACTCCTCTCTTTGACCCAAATGCAGATGTGAAAAAGTTGAAAGCCACTATCAGGAAGGCGATAAGTTTTTCCATCAAAGAGATAAAGAGCAATACGTATGACCTTGTTGTCCTGGATGAATTCAACACCGTTCTGAGCTGCGGCTTTGCGACGATGAAAGGCACCAGGAAGGTTATAGAAGCAAAACCGGCAAGGCTCGAACTCATATTCACGGGAAGAGGCGCTCCGGAAGAATTAATCGGGATGGCCAACTACGTGACGGAGATGAGGATGATAAAACATCCGTTTACCAAAGGGGTCAGGGCAAGAAAGGGAATAGAGTTTTAGGCAAACTTAAGACTCAAAAGTTTATAGATAAGCTTTGCTGCCAGAAAGTCGGGGGCAGGGTTGTTTTTAATCGGGCATAGCTCAACGACATCGAATCCTGCTACTTTTTTATTTCTCATAACGCTCTCCATTAAATCCAGCACTTCATACCACCCCAGCCCTCCGGGTTCCGGCGTGCCTGTAGAAGGCATTATGGAAGGGTCGAACACGTCAAGGTCAATGGAGATGTAGACGCTTCCTGAAAGCCTTTTAACGACTTTTTTAATCCAGTCTTTTGACTTGCGGATGTCCGACGCATAGAATGTATTCCTCTTATTGATATTCTTCAATTCCGATGAATCGCTGCTTCTTATTCCCACGGAGACGATGTTCCTTGTAACTTCCTTTGCCCTCGCCATTATGCAGGCATGGCTGTATTTATCGCCTTCGTAAGAACCCCTCATGTCGGAATGAGCGTCAAGATGGAGGATGCTGATATTTTTAAAAGCCTCTGCGTGGGCCTGGATCGTCCCCAGGGACACGGAGTGCTCTCCGCCCATTACAACAACAAACTTTTTGTCCGCTAACAGCCCGCGGACTTTCTTCCTCACCTTGTCCGACAATGCACGTGCATTACCGGCAGTAATTGCCTTTGCAGTATGTATCCCCTCCCTGTAAACCTCTGAAGCCGTTTCAATGTCATAGAGCTCCATATTACGCGAGGCATTGATAATAGCACGGGGGCCTTTGTCGGAGCCTTTGATCCAGGAGCTTGTTTTATCAAAGGGAACAGGAAGTATGACTATGTTTGAATTCCCGTACGAAGAATTTTCAACTGACAAGCCGCCGAAATTATATGGAAGACCGTTTGCCAATTATTCCAGCAGCATCATGGCGGCGGCAACCACTGTGGTCCAGAGTCCGTCCTTATGACCTTCCGCAGATTGACAGATCTGGGTTGATTTAAAAATGTACCTGCTTGCCTTGTAAACCTGTTTTCTTGCGTCCCAGGCGAGGTCGGGATCAAAGGGTATGCCCAGGGTTGTAGCCAACATTGTTGCAGCAAGGTCTTCCGCGTATTCCCCTGATTTTTTTGCCGTCTCGCCGAAGGTGTGATGTTCGGATATGTATCCGTAATTTTTCCTGTCCGAAGGCACAGCCAGGCCGATTGCGGCAGAAACAAGCCTGTTGGGCTCATTGGTCTCGTTTCGCGCCATAACGCAAAAAGTCACCTGACCGGGCTTGATTAAAGTGAGCCCTTTTTCTTTGCTTACGATCTTGCAGTTGGGAGGGAAAATGCTTGAGACATAGACAAGGTTGCATTTTTCAATTCCCGCCTGTCTGAGTGCAAGCTCAAAAGAAGCAAGCTTGTCTTTGTGAATCCCCACGCCCTTTGTAAAAAAGATTTTCCTGGGTATCATATCCATGTTCCTTTTTACTCCAACGATTTTTTTTTGCGCAGCCAATATAACGCAAATGGACACTTTATTTCAAGTGCCTGTCAAATTTGCCGTCATGCGGACGCGCTCCGGACCGGCGTGGAAAATGGGATTTGTGGAATATCAATCCCTTGAAATGCTAATATTCCCATATGGAAAAAGTCGTTTTATTACTGGCCCTCCTTTTCCTGCCGCCGGTAATCTCAAATGCGGAAGACTATCCCGTAAAATTGAGAACAAGCCACAATCCCGGTCATCTCAGGATCGTGTTAGAGGGACGTGAAGACTTAATCAGCAAAGCGATAGTAAACCAGAAGGCGCAAAATATTCTCGTCACTTTTCCCGATACAAATTTCACAATAGAGGCGGAGAAGGCAGCGGTCACCTACAAAAAGACAGATAAAAATGCAGTCATGTTTTCTCCCGGCGAATTCAGGGGGATGAAGGTATTGACACTTAATAATCCGGACAGGCTTGTCATAGATGTCTTTAAGGATGACAGGGAAGAAAGTCCCCCCTTGAAAAAGGACGGTACGACTCGATTCCGAGGAGATGAAGGGGGATTTTTTCAACAGAATGAGAAATCGGGGGCATCCAAAACAAAAACGCTCGTGATCGATCCGGGACACGGCGGTTTTGAGAGCGGCATCGTCAGCGGAGATTACGCTGAGAAGACCGTGGCCCTGGATATTGCCGGGAAGCTCGGAATACTTGCGGATAAAGGGGCTTTCAGGAGTTTCCTGACCAGAGACGGCGATTTCTTCAAAACAGACGCCGAAAGGGCAAGATATGCCAATGACAGGAACGCGGACGTCTTTCTCGGCCTGCATGTCGGCAACCACAGTGACGTGGTAATCTACATCCCTGTCATTACGGAGTCTGCTGCGGGAACGGCAGACCGGTATCTATACGGCCAGGGGCAGAAGGCGCACATTAAAAAAACAGTCTCCCTGCTGAATGCCATGAAAGAGGCCTTCTCCGGGGAATTCGGCAACGATATGGTAAAAGTAAAGCCGCTGCCTTACAGCATTCTTGCCAAAATAGAGGCTGCGGCCCTGCTGATAGAGCTGCCTTCATTCGAGACAGCCTATACGGAAGAATTCAGGATGAGGACAACAAATGCCCTGAACAGGGGGCTTTATTTATATGAGGAAAACGAAGCGAAATAACAGGGTGAGCAGGCTTTATGTCCTTGCTCTGGTCGCTGCCTTTGCGACAAGCATGGGCGCCAGTTATTTTCTCCTTAAGGGAAAGTTTGTCTTTGATACATCCTTTATTACGGAGATAGCGTCAAGACAGGCCAAAACCGCGGCAAAAACGCGGGGGCCGGAGGCGCCCCGGCTTTATGAATCTGCCGGACGGAATGACGCAGAATCCGCCAGGACAGCGTCGCTTGCAGCGACGGAAGACATAATAAAAAAATATCTGAAGCCTTACGGGGTACGGCTGCTGGATTTATACGTAGACAGGGACGGAGTAGTTTATATCGACCTGGGGGACGAGCTGAAGAAGAATTTCAGGGGAGACGCCTCCGAAGAATTGGGGCTTATAGCCGGATTATACAGGAGTGTCGGACCGGCAATCCCGGGTTTTACAGCCCTGAAGATTTTGATGGAAGGCCATGAGGCCGACACCCTCGGCGGCCACATTGATATATCCAAACCGATAGGAAAAGAAATTGCTGAAGATATCTGACATGCCCATAGGGGTCTTCGACTCAGGGGTCGGCGGGCTGACCGTTATGAAAGAGATAACGAGGCTCCTGCCCGAAGAGAATATACTGTATTTAGGCGATACGGCGCGCGTCCCATACGGAACGAGGTCGCCCGGGACGGTAATCAGGTATTCCATTGAAAACACCCTGTTCCTGACATCAAAACGGATCAAGCTCCTCGTTGTTGCCTGCAACACATCGTCATCAGTCAGCCTCAAACAACTGAGAGAGAAATTCCCTATTCCTGTGATAGGCGTAGTCGGGCCGGGCGCAAGGGCCGCGGTTGCCGTCACGAAGGTAAAAAAAGTTGCGGTGATAGGTACGGAGACCACCATTAACAGCGGTTCTTATGAAAAGGCCATAAAGGAAATCGACGCTTCAGTAAAAATCACCGGCGTTGCCTGTCCGCTTTTTGTGCCGCTGATTGAAGAAGGATGGCTCGATGGAGACGTTGTCAGGCTCACCGCAGAAAAATATCTCTCGCAAATAAAAGGCAACGGCGCCGATACCCTCGTCCTGGGCTGCACCCATTATCCCATGATAAAGGATATTATCGCAGACGCAGTAGGGATCGGCCTGATAGATTCCGCGGTAGAAACCGCCAAAGAAGTAAAACATGTGCTCGGTGACGGGAACATGCTTCGACAGAGTAAAAAAGAGGGATCCAGAAAATTTTTTGTGACCGATGCCCCTGAAAAATTTGCGCGTACCGGCGAAAGGTTTCTGGGAGAAAAGATTTCAAATATTTCAAAAATATACCTGGGAGGATAAAATGCGTCCTGACGGAAGAAATGCCGATGAACTTAGGAGTATCAACATTACGGGCAATTTTTTAAACACCGCCGAAGGCTCCGTGCTGATAGAGATGGGGGCCACAAAAGTAATCTGTACGGCTTCAATAGAAAACAGGGTCCCCCCTTTTTTAAAGGACCAGAACAGGGGATGGGTCACTGCCGAATATTCCATGCTCCCCCGCGCCACGTCCATCAGGACCGTAAGGGAGGCTTCAACCGGAAGGGTCGGGGGCAGGACCCACGAAATACAGAGACTCATAGGCAGGGCAATGCGCTCCGTTGTCAACCTCAACGCACTGGGTGAGAGGACCATCTGGCTTGACTGCGATGTTATTCAGGCAGACGGAGGCACAAGGACTGCCGCCATAACGGGCGCGTTTGTGGCCCTTAAGCTGGCGGTCAAATATGCGCTGCAAAAAAAGATCATCGAGATACAACCTGTAAGAGATTATGTGGCTGCCGTGAGTGTAGGTATAGTCAACGGAGAGCCGAGGCTGGACCTTTCCTATATCGAAGACTCTAACGCCGAGGTTGATATGAACATCGTAATGACAGGCTCCGGAAAGTTCATTGAGGTCCAGGGCACTGCGGAGACAGAGCCTTTTGACAGGACGCACCTGCAGAAGATGCTTGATCTCGCGGAGTCGGGGACCAGGAAGATCATCACCAGACAGAAGGCTGCGCTTGGAGAAGAATAAAAAAAGAGTAAAGAGTTAAGAGGTAAGACGGCGAAGCTCTACCAACAATTCTAAACTCCGAAAAATAGACATAGAACTATAAACGCTTGAATTACCTGTCATTGCGAGAACCCGAAGGGTTCGTGGCAATCTCATCTCAAAAGGCGAGATTGCTTCGTTGCACTCGCAATGACAACGTTTTATGTCTATTTTTCGGTAACCTCTAACCTCCTAACTCCAGACTCTAATCTTGCATCCTTCATCCCGAATCTTGTATTCTTTAACGGGGACAATGGAATACAAAAGCATTAGAGAATGGCCTGAGGATGAAAGGCCGAGGGAAAGACTCCTCAGATTTGGGGCCGCAGGGCTCGGCAATGCCGAATTACTGGCAATAATATTGCGGACAGGCGGCAAAGAAAAGAGCGCTATTGAGCTGGCAAGAGAGTTGATTGTGAACTTTGACAACCTGAAAGAAATGGAAGACGCCTCTGTCGCGGAATTTACGAAAACCAAAGGCATAGGCAGCGCAAAGGCTGCCCAGTTGAAGGCCGCATTCGAGCTTGGCAGAAGGCTGCTGCAGACAAAGGCTGATGACGCGCCCCGGATACCGTCTTTCAAAAACAGCCGGGAAGTTTATGAATATTACAGGCCCAGGTTTTACGGGCTGAAGAAGGAGAGATTTCTCTGCGCGCTGCTGGATGCGAAGAACAGGGTTTTCAGGGAAAACATCGTATCGGACGGCACTCTCACATCTTCTCTTGTACATCCGAGAGAGGTGTTCAGGTATGCGATCAAGGAAGCGGCCGCATCAGTGCTGTTCGTCCACAACCACCCGAGCGGAGACCCGTGCCCCAGCAGGGACGACATCGACATAACAAAAAGGCTTGTGGAGACGGGCAATATAATCGGCATTCAGGTTTTGGACCATGTGGTAGTTTCCGACGAAAGATATGTGAGTATTATGGAGAAGGGATATTTATAATCTAAAAAATACAGTAACCACAGAGAGCGCAGAGAAGAAACTTAAACTTCCTGGCCGCAGATTTACACGGATTTTCACTGCTTCATTATTTACATGCCCTTAAACATCTGTGTTTATCCGTGGCTGAATACTTTTATTATTTCTGTGATCTCTGTGTCCTCTGTGGTAAAAAAAAGTAAAAGGGAGGAAATATGGCGAAGGTTGAAAGGGCGCTTATAAGCGTTTCCGATAAGACAGGCATAGCGGAATTTGCAAAGGAGTTAGGCAAACTCGGGATAGAGATAATTTCCACGGGAGGCACCGCAACAACGCTGAGCGCCGAAAAAATAAAGATAACAGAGGTATCAAAATACACGGGGTTCCCGGAAATGTTGGGCGGCAGGCTGAAGACACTTCATCCGAAGATCCACGGCGGACTGCTCTGGAGGAGGGACAACCCCCAGGATGAAAGGGAGATAAAGGCAAACCAGATTAAATCGATCGATATGGTAGTCGTCAATCTCTACCCTTTTGAGCAGACGGTTTCAAAACCTGACGTTGCATTTGACGAGGCCATTGAAAATATAGACATAGGCGGGCCGACCATGCTCAGGGCGGCGTCAAAAAATTTCAGGGACGTCGTTGTCATCGTCGATCCTGCGGATTACGAAAAAATCATCCGGGAGCTCAAGACGCAGGACGGGGAAGTCGGTTATGATACAAAATTCTATCTTGCGCAAAAGGTATTTACGCACACCGCGCGGTATGACACGCTGATCTCAAACTATCTCGCCAGATACGCAAAGACAGAAGGAGCGTTCCCGCAGTATTTTACCCAGAGCTTCAGGAAGGTGGCTGATTTGCGCTACGGAGAAAACCCCCACCAGAGGGCGGCCATTTACAAAGAGCCGCTTTACAACGGCCTTTCCCTTGTTGACGCCAGGATCCTTCAGGGCAAGGAGATGTCCTACAATAATTATCTTGATTCAGGCTCGGCACTGGATCTTGTAAGAGAATTTAAAGACCAGCCGGCCGCAGTCATTATCAAGCACAACAACCCCTGCGGCGTTGCAACCGCAGACAGGATTGAAGAGGCCTATGTAAAAGCCTATGAGATCGATCCCCTGTCCGCATTCGGAGGGGTCATTGCCTTGAACAGGGACGTCAATTCAGCGACGGCAAAAGAGATACTGAAGCTCTTTGTCGAGATAATCATCGCCCCCGGGTTTGATCCTGAAGCATTGGCCCTCTTAAGCGCCAAGCCGAATATAAGACTGCTTGCACTGGATATCGCACAGGCGCCCTCCGGTTTTGAAATAAGAAAGATCCAGGGCGGACTGCTCGTACAGGAAAGAGATACGGGCATGATAACCGATATCAACTCACTGAAAGTGGCGACAAAAAGAAAACCCACGGACGATGAATATGCCGCGCTTTCATTCGCGTGGAAGGTATGCAAGCACATGAAGTCCAATGCAATTATATACACCACCCGTGACCGGGCGGTCGGCATCGGCGTCGGACAGACAAGCAGGGTTGACTCCGCAAAGCTCGGTGCAATGAAGGCGCTCAACTCGCTGAAAGGCTCGGTCGTCGGCTCAGATGCATTTTTCCCGAACCGGGACGGAATAGACTATATTTCGTCAGTAGGGGTCACGGCAGTAATCCAGCCCGGCGGGTCTATAAAGGACAACGACGTCATAGCGGCGGCGGATGAGCACAATATGGCGATGGTCTTTACGGGCATGAGGCATTTCAAACATTAATTTTGTGATCTGTCATTGTTACGGGATTTAATAATATTTCCCTCCCCTTAACGGGGGAGGGTTAGGGTGGGGGTGACAAGCCGGGTTCACCCTCCCCTTAATCCCCTCTCGGTACGAGTCGTTTCCGACCCGTCAAGGGAGTGGAGATTAACGGAGGTCAATTTGAAAGTTCTTGTTATCGGAAGCGGGGGCAGGGAGCACGCGCTTGTGTGGAAGCTGAGCCAGAGTCCCAGAGTAGACAAAATTTACTGCGCTCCCGGTAACGCCGGTATTGCAGAGATTGCGGAATGTCTCGACATTAAAGCGGACGATGTCGATTCTCTGCTGAATTTCGCCAGGTACGAGTGGATCGATATGACCGTTGTCGGGCCTGAGGCCGCCCTTACCGCAGGGATTGTAGATGCCTTTGTGAAAGAGGGGCGCAGGATTTTCGGCCCTGATAAATCAGGCGCGCGGCTTGAAGGAAGCAAGGTCTTTGCTAAAGACTTCATGCTTAAGTACGGGATCCCTACGGCAGAATACAGGATGTTCTCGTCTTATCTGCACGCTGAGGAATATATCAGACTGAAAGGCGCGCCCGTTGTTATAAAGGCGGACGGTCTTGCGGCGGGAAAGGGCGTGTTCGTTTGCGAAACCGTGGATGAGGCATTGGAAGCGCTGAAATCCATCATGAAGGAAAAGGCATTCGGCGACGCCGGCAACAGGGTCGTGGTCGAACAATGCCTGAAGGGTGAAGAGGCCTCGTTTATGATACTGACCGACGGCAAGACCGTGGTCCCCCTCGTCTCTTCCCAGGACCACAAGACGATTTTTGACGGCGACAAAGGGCCGAATACCGGGGGAATGGGCGCATACAGCCCCGCGCCGGTAATAACAAAGAGTTTAGAGACAACCATCATGAAGACCGTTATCGACCCTATGATGAAAGGACTGTCGCGGGAGAGGATCAATTACAGGGGCGTAATATATGCCGGTCTCATGATCAGCGATGGAAAGCCCTATGTGCTTGAGTTCAACTGCCGGTTTGGAGACCCGGAGGCGCAGCCGATCTTAATGCGACTTGAAAGTGATCTCTTCGATATGTTGAAAGCAACGGCGGAAGGAAAATTGAATGAGGCAAGGGTTTCATGGAAAGACGATGCTGCCGTCTGTGTAGTCATTTCCGCAAAGGGATATCCGGGTAATTATGAAAAAGGCAAGATCATTACAGGACTTGATGAATTAACGGACGAGAAAGATACAATGGTTTTCCATGCCGGAACGAGCGCAAAAGAAGGAAAGCTCGTTTCCTCGGGCGGCAGGGTGCTGGGAGTGACAGCGCTCGGCAGCGATATCAGCGCAGCCAGGGACAATGCTTACAAGGCGCTGGGGAAGATACATTTCGAGGGGATGCATTACAGGAAGGATATCGGAGATAAGGCGATAAAAAGAGTTAAGAGTTAAGAAGGAGAAATCACAGCGATGAAACCGAAAGTTCTGATAATAATGGGCAGTGATTCGGATTTGCCTGTAATGGAGGAGACGGTAAAGGTGTTGAAGGAGTTCAGGATCCCTTATGATATTACCGTTGCCTCGGCGCACAGGACCCCGGAACGTACTGTAAAGCTCACCAGGAATGCGGTGAGGAAGGGGATCGACGTCATCATCGCCGGAGCCGGAAGCGCCGCTCATCTTGCAGGCGTCATAGCCTCTCACACGACCCTTCCTGTCATAGGGGTCCCCATAGATTCGTCCCCTCTCAAAGGCGTCGATGCCCTTTATTCCACTGTCCAGATGCCGCCGGGCGTTCCAGTTGCTGCAATGGCTATAGGCAAAGCAGGCGCTAAGAACGCCGGCATATTCGCGGCACAGATTTTAAGTGTCAGGGACAAAAAAATAGTCGTGGCGCTAAAGGAATATAAGAAGAAGCTGGCAAAGGACGTGCAGAAAAAGGCCCGGAAAGTTGAGAAGGCTTGATGTTATGTTCCATTCTCCTGACAGACTAAAGGACTTCGGGGAAAGACTGCGGGGGGAGTTTAAATTCTTCAAGACATTATCTGACGATGAGCTCTCGTCTTTTTTAGGCTTCTGCGAAAACAAAAAGGTGGCCGCAGGCGATACCCTCTGGCAGGAAGGAGACAGTGACAATTACGCCGCCTTTATCCTCTCCGGAAAACTCGGAATCAAAAAGAAGACCGCATTCGAAGGGAAATACATGATCGTAGGGACCTTTGACAACGGCACTGTTGTCGGTGAGCTATGCCTTCTTACCGACCAGCCGCGTTCCGTTACCGCGATTGTAATTGAGAGTGTAGACCTCGTGATGCTTTCAAGCGTAAACTTCGAGAAGCTTATTATAGAGCAGCCCCTGTTAGGACTGAAACTCCTGAAGCACATATTTATGGTGACATCGAGGCGCCTCAAAGGGTCTTATGATCGCATCGCCTCAATTTTCTGACCACAGGCCTTTATTGCTCCCTATTTTCTCCCCTTCCCTCTCCCGTGCGGTGGGCCGCCGTGTGAAGGGCCGCCCTCCCAATGTCTTTCCTGCTCCCAACCCCTCCAGTTTTTTTTGAGTTGTCCATAAGGAATGCGTTGATGCCCGGGAGGCACGTGACGGTAATCCGGCGGCAGATTCAGTATGGCAACAGGGACGCTCTGGCGAACAATATATTTCCACGGACCGTTATAATGACCGGCCCGGTACCAGTATTCATTATAGGGACGATACCAGTAGCCCTGGTAAAAGATGATATCAACGGTAATGCCGGGGATAAAATAAGCGTATGTTCCCGGTATCACAACGACTTCAGGCGGCGCCGGGACCACATATACCGGAGGCGGACCGATATGTATGTCAACACTCACATCTGCATTGACCCCGCATGGATGTGCAAGCCCTAAAGACACAAACAGCGCTATTGCAACTACCGGTTTAATTATTATCCTCATCATAAGACTGGCCTCCTCTGTTACAATTTATATTTTATCTACATTTTATCACACAAATAAGCTATGGCAAAATACTCTTCACCGGCCGGAAGGGCGGATGAAACAATGGGCGGCCCCGCAATGTTGAAATGAATTTATACGGCCGCTTTCCTGTAAAATAAATCCCGTGACAAATACTACGATTAGAAAAGATGTTGTTATCATAGGCGCGGGGGCTGCGGGACTGATGTGCGCCATTGAGGCCGGAAAACGCGGACGTAAGGTCGCAGTACTGGACCATGCCGGAAAAACAGGTCGGAAGGTCCGCGTTTCAGGCGGGGGCAACTGCAATTTTACAAATATGAATACGGGACCGGAGCATTATATATCGCTGAACCCCCACTTCTGCAAATCGGCCTTGGGCCGTTTTACCCCTGATGATTTTGTTTCGCTGCTCAACAGGCACGGCATCGGACATCATGAAAAAGAAGACGGGCAGTTATTTTGCAACGAGGGGGCCGGAGCAGTCATCGGTATGCTCGTGAAGGAATGCCGCGAGGCCGGCGTTGATATACATTTGAATTGCCGGATTTCAGATATCGACAAAAAGAAGTCTTTTAAAGTGATGACCGGCAGCGGCTCTTTCCTGTCCGAATCGCTTGTAGTGGCGACCGGCGGGCTTTCATACCCGAAACTCGGGGCAACCGGGTTCGGCCACAAGATCGCTGAAAAGTTCGGTCTCGGTGTGACCGCGTTAAAACCGGCCCTTGTGCCCCTGACTTTCAGTGGTAATGAGCTCAGCCTCTTTAATTCGCTGAGCGGCGTTTCGGTCAAAGCCGGGGTGGGCTGCAATAACAGGGAATTCTGCGGA
The DNA here is from genome assembly GCA_003599275.1 of Nitrospiraceae bacterium. Lineage (GTDB taxonomy): Bacteria > Nitrospirota > Thermodesulfovibrionia > UBA6902 > UBA6902 > SURF-23. The sequence continues at coordinate 27,490 of QZJG01000005.1, forward strand.
AATATATTATTCACTCACAAAGGGCTGAGCGGACCGGCAATACTCCAGGTTTCATCATACTGGAACAGCGGCGATGTCATTCTCATCGACCTGCTGCCCGGCATCGATATCCGGAAGATTTTTATTGAAAAACATCAAAGCAGGATGGAAATAAAAAATTTCCTGGCCATGTATCTGCCCAAAAGATTCATTCAGGAGTGGTGCGAAGTGTACATCCGTTCCAAACCACTTTACCTGTATACGGACGCGGACCTGAGAGAAATCTCCGGACGTCTCAAAGACTGGCGGATAAAGCCGACCGGCACTGAGGGTTACAACATGGCCGAGGTCACCCTCGGAGGGGTCGATACAAACGGGCTCTCGTCCAAAACCATGGAGGCCGGAAATGTCCGGGGATTATATTTTATCGGCGAAGTCATCGATGTAACGGGGCAACTCGGGGGATATAACCTGCAATGGGCCTGGTCATCAGGTCATGCGGCTGGGCAGTTTGTATAAATTCGGGACCGGCCCTTTTTTGTTTTTGACAAGTGACAGGGCTTTTGCTATCTTAAGATACAATGAAACCAATACCCACTGCACGCTACACGCTACACGCTACACGCTACTCCCTACCCCCTACTCCCTACACCCTACTCCCTACTCCCTACACGCTACTCCCTACCCCCTACCCCCTACTCCCTACACGCTCCCCCCTACTCCCTGCTCCCTGCACCCTATCTACCAATAAAGGCTTCACTCTCGTAGAAATTGCAATAGTCCTTGTGATAGTGGGACTGCTGATCGGTATGGGGGCATCGTTGATTGGTCCGTTGACAAAGAGGGCAAAACTGTATGCAACGAGAGAGACTATCAAAACTGCATATGAATCCATCCAGGGCTATGCAGCAAAGAATAAAAGTCTTCCTGCCAGCCTGACCTCATTAGGCATTAAAACAACTGACGCCTACAACCGTAATCTGGTATACAGCGCTGTCAACTTTACCAACCTGTGCACATCAACCGGCACATACATAACCGTCAACGACAGCAGCTCCGGGACCCTCTCGACAAAAACCAATGTCGCATTTGTCATATTAGGCGAAGGGGAGAACTTATGTAATCAAACAGGCACGGCTTCTCCTTTTGCCATAGCCGTTCAGGATGCAGTGATTGCCTGTCCGCAGGACGCTAATGCAGGTTATGACGACATTGTCATGTATCAGGACATAGACGCCCTCAGGGACAGGATATGCAATTCTTTCAATATAGTGACGGACAGCCTGCCGTCAGGCACGGAAGAAGCCGCTTATCCATCGACTACTCTGGAGGCCACTGACGGCACCACGCCATATGCATGGAGTGTATCATCAGGTGCATTGCCGGCAGGATTGACTCTAAATTCAAACGGCACAATAACAGGCACGCCCGCAGCAGACGGCAGCTATAATTTTACCGTGCAGGCAATAGACAGCGATAGCCCTCAGAGGACCACAACAAAGAGCCTGGCAATAACAGTAAATCCCAATAAACCAAAGATAACCACCGAATTCATAAGTTACGGTACGCAGGACGCGGCGTTTCCAGGCACGACATTGAGCGCCACAGGCGGCAAAGCATCTTATACATGGAGCCTTGTATCGGGCAGTTTGCCGACCGGTTTAAGTCTTTCAAGCGCTGGGAGCATTTCAGGGACGCCTGCAACAGCAGGGACATATTCTTTTACTGTGAGGGTTACAGACAGCGGCTCGCCTGCAAGGACCGCGGACAAGACGCTTTCCATTGCCATAAACCCTGCGAGCAGCAGTTCGAGCTCAAGCAGCTCGTCAAGCTCAAGTTCTTCAAGCTCAAGCACCTCATCAAGCACGAGCAGCGGCGGTAGCGCTCCGACATGCAGTCTGTCCGCGAGTCCCGGCAACGTACCGTATAATACTACGGCTGCCCTTACGTGGTCCATTACAAACGGTCCGGCGCTCGCGTCTTTTTCTCCCACGAGCGGCACCTGTACGAGTTTTACAAACTCAACAGGCGGTTCCTGTACCACTGCAGCAATCACTAACGAGGCCTCGACAACATTTACACTTACCATATCCAATGCGTACGGCAGCGATACGTGCAGTACCACTATTTATGGAGGATGTGAGGAATACAGGGTTTGGAACAATTCGGGCAACGAGTATGATTTCCATGCCGACGGAACAGTCTGCATGGACGACGTCGATAACGGCAACGAGATTACCAACAGCAACAGACGGTTGAATGTCGGCGAGACCATAGACAGACTGCCGGATACTAACCCTGATTGCACCGGAAGCATGATAGATCAGATTACATATACACAGGCCATGAATGCGGACGTCACGCCGGGAGATTACGACTGCCGCGTCAATTTCACAGGGACAGACAGGTAGCAGCCTGACAATACCGTCCCCGGAATTAATATGGCAGCCAGAATACGTTATATTTTTCTTCCTCTCGTAATGGTCCTTCTGCTGTCAATCCCGGCCGTTGCAGCAGACATCGACCTCACACTTCACCAGCAAAGCATTGACGACAATATAACCATTACTGTTGAAAACAGCTCCGCAGTGAGTGTTGTTATTGATTCAGTTTATACGGAACTTGACGGCAGGCGATATGATTACGCCGTCTCCGGCGGTATCCCGCCTTATGATAAAAAGGTCTTTCATTTCAGGGTAGAGCTGCCTTCACTCGATGGAACATATCCGGTAATTGTCACTGTCCGTTATCTGAATGACGGAAAGATATTAAGCCTCAGGCATGCAGGGCTTTTTCATTTCAGGGACCCCGCTCAGCTTAATGCTTCCTGCATTGCAGAGAATGCGACATTAGACGGAAACGGAAGCATTGTTATAAGGTCAGATAATCAGGCGCCGTGGACATTGGTTTTACCGGAGGAGATAGAGATACTTTCTCAGGAGGCTTTTCCTGACCGGAAGGAATTCCGCATAAAAAACAGGGTGTCAGGTTTCAGAAATACATATCCCTTTTTTGCCGTTGCGGAAGAAGAGACCGGCAACAGACATTTTACATCCATGTGCGCAGGCACTCTTTCCGTAAATGCAGGCAGCCCGATGCAAAGCAGCAGGGGACATTTACCATCCGGTTTGCTGCTACTGCTGTCAGCAACATTCTTTCTAACGATGGCCGCCTTCATCATTAATCGTTCAACGACAACTTTTACGTCTGCGTTTCAAAAATATCTGACAAGGATGTTTTTTATCACAGCGGCATACTTCATTTTAAAAAATGCCGCAGCATGGCCCAATTATTCAATGGAGCATATTGATTGGCTGCCTTACCGCTATATAACAGGCTTCTTTCTGACAAGCCTGAACAGCGGAAATTATCAGTATTTCTTCGATTACTTTATTGACGTATATCTGATGGCCTGCCTGTTTCTGACATTCCCTTATCTTTATTATTTTGACAGGGACAGGTCTGTCGGGGAAGATAAGTATGTCTCGTTTTTCAGGACAATTTTATCTGTCTTCAATGTATTTCGCGGTCAAAGGATATACTGGAACAAACTGAGCAGGCTCGGGATGCTGACGATCTTTGTAAAGTTCTTTTTTGCTCCGCTCCTGGTCTCGTGGTCCATCAATAATATGCTGCATATCGGGAATGCGCCAAGTATGCTGCAATGGGAGTTTCAGACGATCAATGCCTTTATGGTCGACCTCCTCATCCTGACAGACACCGCCATCTTTGCGTTCGGCTATATCATTGAATCAAGGTCCCTCAGGAGTGAGATTAAATCAGTTGAGCCGACTTTCTTTGGCTGGCTTGTCTGCCTCTGGTGTTATCCGCCTTTTAATGCATTTTCCTTTAGGCCCTTTGATTATCCGATTATCAATATCTCAATCAGCTCTCCCCAATGGGTACATATTGTAATGACCTGTGTACTGACTTTTCTCTGGGGAATATTTACATGGGCGTCGGTTGCGCTTGGCTTCAAGGCGTCCAATCTTACAAACAGAGGGATTGTCAAGACAGGCCCTTACCGTTATGTGAGACACCCCGCATACACTGTAAAGATATTGATCTGGCTTATTCAGGGTATTTTCTTCTCGCAGTTCGGCTTGGGAATATTGCTTGCCTTCACTGTCATTTACATCCTCAGGGCATGGACGGAAGAGAGACATTTATCGATGGATACGGACTATGAAGAATACAGGAAAATGGTGAAATGGAGGTTTGTGCCGGGACTTATATAAAAAGGGTCCAGGGTCCAATTCTGTTAAGTGAAAAGAAATGCAAACAATCCGTCGATCATAGAAATCCGGAGACGGGATACCCTTTGTGCTTATATGCCTGATAGTCAAACAAGGCCCAGCACAATCTCCCTGGCCTCGATATCGACACGCTCTATCCGCACATTGACTTCTTTGCCGACGGAGAATGTCTTTTTCCTGCGCCTGCCGATCAGACGATAACTTTGTTCGTCAAACCTGTAATAATCATCCGGCATCGACGAGACATGAAGGGACCCTTCGACAAAGAAGTCTTTCAACTGTATCCTCATGCCTTTGGATGAGATGTTGGATATGATGCCTGTATATTCATCGCCCAGTTTGTCTTTCATAAACCACACCCTCATTGCATTAACAATCTCCCTCTCGGCTTCGTCGGCAATACGCTCGGTCTTTGAGGACTGCGCAGCTATCTCAGGCAGCAGCTTCTCAAAATGCGCGCGCGTCTCCTTTGAGATCTTTTTCCTGCTCAGGGCTTCCTTGAGTATCCTGTGGACGACAAGGTCCGGATAACGCCTGATCGGAGAAGTAAAGTGAGTGTAGCTTTCAGAGGCAAGACCGAAGTGCCCGGTGTTTTCAGTGGAATATTTTGCCTGTTTCAAAGAGCGCAGCAACATGACATTCAAAAGATTCTCCTCGATGGTCCCTTTGATTTTTTTAAGGAGCGATTGGAAAGTCCCGGCATCCGGCTTTTTAAAATGCAGGCCGAAAGATTGGAAAATGGGCCTTAACTCCTCAAGCTTGTGAGGGTCGGGCTTTTCATGTATCCGGTAAATGGACGGCAGCTCCAGACCTTCAAGGTGAGAAGCTACGGCCTCATTCGCCGCTATCATGAATTCTTCGATCATCATATGAGCAAGGTTGCGCTCCGCACGGACAATCGCCTCAGGCCTTCCCTGTATGTCAAGCATGACCTCGGGCTCAGGCAGGTCAAAATCAAGACTGCCCCGCTTCATCCTCTGCGTCCTCAGAATATCGCAAAGCTCTTCCATCATCACGAAGCTTTCAAGCAGATACCCGTATTTCTCGCGTTCAGCTCGGTCATGATCAACGAGTATCTTTTTTACAGACGTATAAGTCATCCTTTCGTTGCTGTGAATGACGCTCGGATAAAAGTCCTTTTTCAGCATCCGGCCTTTCGTGTCGAAGTGCATCTCGGCAGTGAACGTCGGCCTGTCCTGATGCGGCACGAGGCTGCATAAATTGTTTGAAAGTTTTTCCGGGAGCATCGGTATTACGCTACCGGGAAAATAAACGCTTGTGCCCCTGCGTCTCGCCTCCAGATCAATCGCCGAATCCCACGGCACGTAATGGCCGACATCGGCGATATGCACAAGGAGCGTATAGCCTTCGCCTGTTTTACTGATTGACACCGCGTCATCAAAATCCTTTGCCGTCTCACCGTCGATTGTTACGGTCAAAAGGTCGCGGCAATCTACCCTCTTCCGCATCTCAATTTCTCCTGACAGCTCTTTTACTTCGGATAGCACAGCGGCAGGGAATTTCTGGGGAAGGGAGAACTCTTCTATAATCATTTCTATTTCATGTACCGGTTCAACAATGTCGGGGAGGACCTTTAATATCTTCCCCTCCGGGGGCTTTATCGCGCTCGGATACGAAGTGAGCTCCACGACTACATTGTCCCCGCTCTTTGCTCCCGCCCTGTTGGCAGGGCTGATTAAGATGCCGACCGGTATCTTCCTGCTCTTCGGTTTTACATAGAACATATCTCCGTCGCGGGTAAAAGTGCCCACCACTTTCTTCCGGGCGCGCTCAAGGATTTTTATAATGCAGCCTTCCCTCCTCGCAGGACTGTCTACACGGGCGACAACCTTGTCCCCCGACATTGCGCCGGAAGTTTTTCTCGGCGGGACAAAGAGGTCCCGTTCACCGGGCTTGTCGGGGACCACAAAACCAAACCCGTCCCTGTGGGCCTCAAAAAATCCCGTAGTGAGATTCAATTGTTCTACAGGGCCGTAAAGACCGTAGCGGGTCTTAAAGATTTCTCCTGAGTGGGTCAATGTTTGCAATATCCGCTTTAAAGTCCTCGATTCCCTTTTGGGAAATCTCAGCGCCCCGGCAATCTCCCTGAGGCTGACAGGCCTTTCAGTCTTTGTCCTGATGAAATTGAGGACAGCTTCTTTATTTTCGATGTCTTTGGGGACCATTTGGAAATTACCGGTAAATATTATTATACTTCAACCCTGAACTCTGCTCCGCCGTCTGTATTATTTACTGTCAGCTCGCCGTCCATATTTTTCTCGATTATCATCTTCGACATGTAAAGCCCTACGCCGGCGCCTTTCTTGTGGTTTTTTGTCGTAAAGTAAGGATCGAATATTCTGTCTATAATATCTTTCTGTATCCCTCCGCCGTTGTCTTTAACAGTGACCACTGCCTTACCGTTCTCCCTGAATGCCTTTATTCCAATATACGGGCTGCCGGTTTTGCTGTCAATTAAAGCTTCTTTTGCATTGTTGAGTATGTTTAAAAGCGCCTGGGTATAATCGTTGCGGTATCCGAAAACCGTTATATCTTCTTTCAGGTCGAGTTCCACCTTTATACCGTCATTCTCAAAACCTGAATCAATAAAGGACAAAGCCCTCAGAACAATTACATCAAGATTAAATTGCTGTTTCTCCCCATCAGGCTTAAAAAAACTTCTGAAATCGTCTATGGTGTGTGACATCTTGTAAATTATGTCCATTCCCGTCTTGATGCTGCTGTCAATATATTCCTTATTCAGTTCTCCGGAATCATAAGTCTCCTTGATGTCCTGAATTATAAGGCCGACAATGCTTATCGGCTGCCTCCACTGGTCTGCTATTGCACTGACCATTTCACCCATTGCCGCAAAACGGCTCTGCTGTATCAGCATATGGTCCTTCATCCGGCTCTTCTCGACCTCCTCAACCACCCTCTGGTCAAGAATGGATTTTGAGACCGTTATATCTTTCAGGTTTTCGACCATCATATTGAAGGCATGCGCCAGTTTACCGATCTCGTCCTTTGTCTCAATGATCACTTTTTTGTTTAAATCACCCTGGCCGATTTTCTCGGCTGTCATTGAGAGGTCCACGAGCGGTCTGGTTATGGTCCTGGAAAATATTGCGAACCCGAATATGCCGATCAGCATAATGGAGAAGGTGACCATGATTATAAGGAAGATAATGCGGGAGATTGTTTTTGAAATTACATCCATGGAGAAGCCGATCCTGAAGAAGCCCACCTGACCTTTCAGGATCGGCATGGCAATATCGTAGATCCCCTGTTCATCGCCGGTGACAAGCAACTGGATTTTATATGCGTCTTCCGGCAAAACTCTGTTGACCCCGATCAAGTCCGTGGGGAAATTCTTGCCGAATGTATGCGCTAATATCTTGTGTTTATGATCAGTAATGAAAACGTATTCCACGTCCTTTTCCGTGATCTTTATGCCGTCAATAGTCGCCTGGAGAGAAACAGCGTCTTCAAGTATGATCATGTCGCCGACTTCCCATACAGCGTGTTTGGCAATGGAGATGGCCCGCTCCCGGAGCTCGGCTTCGAACTTCTGTTTAACGACAATCTGCACCAGCATGATTATCGCCACGGAAAGGAGGAGCGTCAATACGGTATATCCGATCAGAAATTTTGTCTTCAGACTTATAAATTTCATTGTCAATGCAGTTTCTGATTTTCTCTAACGCTTGTTATCATATTCCGCGCAGACTCGAAATCGGCATCATCTCCCCGGACAAACCTGTCGATCATCATGCCCTTTAAAATTTCCCTGCCCTTATTATTGTCGTGCATCCCGATAAGTATTTTTGATATATTCTCCTTCAGCTCCGGTGACAGATTCTTCCTTGCAATAATCGGCGGGGATGCAAACGGCCGTGACTTCAGAATGATCTTCGTCTGCGAAGTATATTGGGGGTTTGTTTTATCGAGATAGTCCCATATGAGCCCGTCCACAGCTGCTCCGTCGACAAAACCCTGGGCAACGGCCGCTATGGATTTATCATGCCTGTTAGTAAAAATGTATTTACTGAAAAAAGTGTCGGGTGTCTCATTCATTTGTATGAGCAGATAAGTCGGAAATGTCTTCCCCGTATTGGAAAGAGGGTCTGTAAAAGCAAAGCTCCTGCCTTTTAATTCCGTAAAGTTTTTAATGCCGCTGTCCTTGTGCACAATTATATATGAATGATATGCGGCCCTGCCGTTGATCTGGGGCATTGCTATCAATTCCGCCCCTGCTTCATCATGGACCGACACATAGGCACCGGTGCAGACAAAGGCTATATCCACATTGCCGGTCTTTATCAGGTCGTTTGTCTCCGAATATGTCCTCCGGTCAATTAATTTGATGTGCATATCCAGTTTGTCTTCCATGTAATTAAATATGCCTTTATAATATGCAAAGCCCTCCTCGGGAGTAATCATGGCGCCGATGGCCACGCGCAACACTTTGTCCGAATGGTTTTCTTTTTCGTTAATGGGAGACCTTTTTTCGATATTGACCTTCTTGGGATTTTCGTTCCCGGTGCATCCGGTCATAAAAAAGGGCAGCAAAAAAATCAGCGCCAAACAAAAAAGATATTTTAACTTTTCAGCAAACATATTACCTCCTCATAATCAAGATGGGTCTTCCTGAGACTTATTATATATGATGCAGGCATGTCATATAAATAAAGGTTGCTTCATGAAAAGAGGGCATTATTGACAGAATTGATCGCTATCCATTTAATGGCAGGCTCGGAGCGATATTGTTTCCAGTAGTTATGAGCGGTCCTTCGCCGTCCACAGGATTATTTCATTGACCATCGCTTCAATGGTCGCTTCTTCCGGCATGATGCTGACTTTCAGCCCTGCCTTTTCGACAGCCTTTGCAGTGACGGGACCGATTGCTGCTATTGCGACGTCTTTCAAAAGACCGTCCGCGTCCTCTCCGGCTATCTCCATGAAGTTGTTAAAAGTGGCCGCGCTTGTGAATGTCGCCATGGTGATTTTCCCTTCTTTTAAAAACCGCTTCATTCTCTTGCCGTGGATCTCGGGTTTCACTGCCCTGTACGCTGTGACAACATCGATCTCCCCACCGAGTTCTTTTATCTTCTCAGGCAGTATCTCTCGTGCCGTCTCAGCCCTCGGAAGAAGGAACCTTACGCCCTGCAGTGCGGAAGTCTCATCGTTTTTTTCTGTTGCGCTTTTGCTCTGCTGCTCTGCTGCTCTGCTGCTCTGTTGCACTATTGCACTGATAAGCCCCTCAGCGTTAAACTCCTCCGGCACCAGGTCGACCTTTATCCCGTAACTGTTAATTGCAGCCGCGGTCTTTGTGCCGACTGCGCAAATTTTTATTCCTTTCAAGTCCCTGATGTCAGTCCCTCTTTCAAACAATCTCCGGAAAAAAAACTTTACTCCGTTAGCGCTTGTCAGCACAAGCCAGTTGTATGAATCAATCGTGTCAATGGCTTTATCCATTTCAGTCCAGTCATCGGGAGGGACGATCCTGATTGTGTGGAATTCGATTATTTCAGCGCCTAATTCTTCCAATTGTTCAAAACTTGCGGTATGTTCTCTCGTAATAAGAATGCGCTGGCCGAAGAGGGGTTTCTTTTCATACCATTTCAATGAGTCCCTCAACTTCACCACATCGCCGACCACCATTACCGCAGGCGGTCTGATATCATTTTCTTTTACCAATGAAGGGATGGTCCCAAGATTGCCTATTAGTGTTGTCTGGTCGGCCCTTGTCCCCCAGCGTATCACGGCAACCGGGGTTTCAGGGCTTCTGCCGTTATCAATAAGTTTCCGGATGACGTGAGAGATGTTTTTCACTGCCATGAGAAATACAATCGTCCCCACGCCTGTTGCAAGCTTCGCCCAGTCGATTGAGCTTTCCTTTTTGGTTTCATCTTCATAGCCCGGAACTATCGCAAGGGATGAAGAATACAATCTGTGGGTAAGAGGGATCCCCGCGTAGGCAGGCGCGGCAATCGCCGAGCTGACACCAGGGACAATTTCAAATTCAATGCCTTCCTTCGCCAGTGTCTCTGCCTCTTCCCCCCCCCTGCCGAATACAAAAGGGTCCCCACCTTTCAGACGGCAGATTATTTTCCCTTCCTTTGCTTTTTCAACAAGGGTCCTGTTTATCTCATCCTGCGTCATCGTGTGATGACCGCCGCGCTTGCCCGCGTAGATAAATTCAGCGTCGTGGCTGATGTAATTAAGGATCTGCGCATTCAGATGGAAGTCATAAACCACGACCTCCGCCTTTTGAAGGCACTTCAGCCCTTTTATTGTCAGAAGACTTATGTCCCCCGGTCCCGCGCCGACTATGTAGACTTTGCCTGGTTTCATTGGTTTTTGATTGCTTTGTCGCTAACGCTCCCCGCAATGACACTCGCAATTACGCAGTGAAAAATTCCCCTTGCAAGTGCCATTGATGATACCATAATCTAAAATATTGGGTTTAAAACGAAGAAGAAAAAATCCCCCTGTGGAAAAGGGGGACATGGTCTTATATCCTTCATCAGGAAGACGGTCCTCACTAAACCTTGTTCACCATCTCCCGGAGCTCTTTGCCTACTTTAAAGAAAGGCACCTTCTTGGGCGGCACAGAGACGGAGTCGCCTGTCTTGGGATTCCTCGCTTTTCTCGCGTTTCTGGCGCGAAGTCTGAAATTTCCGAAACCCCTTATTTCAACCTTCCCGCCTTTTACAAGAGACTCCTTGATGCTTTCAAAGATGGTTTCCATAACAACTTCTACCTGCTTTTTTGAGAGACCTTCGACTTTCTCCGCGATTTTTTCGATAAGGACCGATTTTGTCATGATTGCCTCCTGTTTAAAAATATCAACTTTTATTTAGCGGTCATTTCCGGGAAAGCGGGAACCAGGGAAAAAGACCGGATTCCGTGTGCGACCCGGAATGACAACGACCATTACGGTGTCATCAGATACTTTAAACTAATGCCCTGGAAAACGTTGCCGATCAATCTTTGGGGAAGCTCGCTTTTCAGCATATCGACAAAACTGAATTTCTCCTTTTTCTCAACGACCTGCGGTTCCCCCTTGATTCCTGTCAGCTCGCCTGCAAGCAGGATGGCATCCTGAAGATTTCCCAGCTCATCGACAAGCCCCAATTCCTTTGCCATTCTCCCGGTAAAGATACGTCCGTCAGCAAGTTTCCTGATCTCTTCCAATTTCTTGCCCCTGCCCTCGGAGACCGCACTGATAAACTGGTCGTGCACGTCGTCGAGTACTGTCTGAAGGATTTGTTTTTCTTCAGGGGTCAAAGATTTAAAGACTGATGCGATGTCTTTGTGCGCCCCGCTCTTTACTACCTGTGTCTCTACTCCGATTTTCTTCATCAGCCCGGACACATTGGGGATCTCCATAATGACGCCGATCGACCCTGTAAGTGTTCCGGCGTTTGCCACTATCCTGTCAGCAGGGGCAGAGATATAATAACCTCCCGATGCCGCCACCGTGCCCATAGAAACGACAACCTTTTTCTTCTCCTTTATCTTTACAATCTCTTCGTATATCTCCTGGGAAGGGGCCACTGCGCCGCCGGGACTGTCGACCCTGAGGATAACGGCCTTTATGGAATTGTCTTTCGAGTATTCCTTCAGCTCGTCGACGATTTCAGTCGAATCAAGAATTACACCGCTTACCCTTATAAGAGCCACCTTGTCCCCCAGGGAAACCTTATGCGTAAATGTCAGCATAAGGCTCAGTACTACTACGAGGACAAAAACAACAATGAAAAAAATCAGGACCCTCTTCAATGCCCCTATCCTATTATTGCTTTCATGCTGAGGTCTATCTTGTGTTCGGCAGGATTGACGTTAATCACCCTTACCGACAGTTCAGTCCCTGTCCTGAAGATATCTTCCATCTTTTCATCGGGTCTTTTTTCGATCTCGGATTTATGCATCAAACCCTCAACGCCGTCTTCAAGTTCAATAAACATTCCAAATTCGGCAATGCTTACGACCTTCCCCTTTACGGTATCGCCCAATTTATATTTGTCCGGAATTTCATTAAGCCAGGGGTCCGGCGTCAACTCCTTAAGCCCCACCGAAATACGTTCTTTTTCCAGCTCGATGTTCAACACCACAACATCAATCTGCTGTCCTTTTCTGAGTACGTCCGATGGATGTTTTATGCGTTTTACCCATGATATGTCGGATATGTGGAGCAGTGCATCGACCCCCTCATCAAGGGCGATAAAGGCCCCAAAGTCAGCGAAGCTTTTCACCTTACCGGAGATCTTCTGCCCGGCAGTGTATTTGTCCCTGACAATTTCCCATGGGTTGGGTTTGAGCTGCTTTATGCTGAGAGATATCTTCTTTTCTTCCCTGCTTACTCTTAATATGACCGCTTCGACCTTGTCCCCGACGGAAAAAAACTTGGAAGGTTTTATGGATTTCTCCACCCAGTCGATTTCAGATACATGTATAAGTCCTTCCACCCCTTCTTCAAGTTCCACGAACAACCCGTAATCCGCAGTCGTGATGACCTTGCCGAGGATCTTTTGTCCCTGAGGATATTTTTCGTCCACCAGGTTCCATGGGTCCGATTTTTTCTGTTTATACCCGAGTGTCACTTTTTCGGTCTCGGGGTTAAATGAAAGGACCACCACATCGACCGTATCGCCGACGGTGAATAATTCACCGGGATGACTTATCCTCCCCCATGACATATCAGATATATGCAACAGCCCATCGATGCCGCCGAGATCTATGAATGCCCCGTAATCCGTAAGGTTTTTGACCATGCCCTTTATTACGGCCCCTTCTTTTAACAGGTTCAGGGTCTGTCCCTTGAGTATGTTCCTCTCTTCTTCAAGCAGTGCGCGCCTGGAGACGATTACATTGGCCCCCTTGTGATTGAGATTAAGCACCTTAAAGGCACAGCTCTGACCAATGAGGCAGTCGGTATTTTTTGTGGCCTTTATATCTATCTGTGAACCGGGAAGGAATGCGTTTACTCCGCAAATGCTTACAGTCATTCCGCCTTTTACCTTTCCGGTGATCTTGCCATCTACTGGAAGGCCTTTATTAAAGGCGTTCTCGAGCATGTCCCACGCCCTTATCCCTTCCGCCTTCAGCCTCGATAGTTTTACAAAGCCGTCCGAATCATGGAGATTTTCAACAAAAACGTCGATATCATCTCCAGGCTTCAGAAAACTGATATCATCTTCGAGCAACTCGCTCTGAGGTATAAAGCCTTCACATTTGGTGCCTACATCGACAATAACGCCGTCCGGCTTGACCTTCAGGACATTACCCTTGACGATTGCCCTTTCCTTCAACCCCCTGAAGGTGTTGGCATAAAGTTTTTCCAAGTCATTTAATTGCGGTTCCATGGTGTATATTATATTACCTCCTGACAGAAATTTCCCTGATTTTCTTTACAACTCCGTCTATTATGCTCTGAGGCGTCGATGCGCCCCCTGATATTCCCACCGTCTCAATTCCATTAAACCAGTCCTCTACTATCTCCTGGCCGGTTTCAATATGGTATACTTTATCACAAACTTCCCCTGAAAGCTTGACAAGCTGATTTGTATTTGCACTGTTTTTGCCCCCGACGATAATCAGAAGGCCTACCTTTTTTGCGAGCTCTTTGGTCTCCCGGACCCTCTGGATAGTGGAATCACATATCGTATTATAAATTTTCACTTCCCGCGCCTTTCCTATTACATAGGAAATGATACCCTTGAAGGTTACAAACGACTGGGTCGTCTGGACGATTATCCCGACCCTCTTTTTCAGTACGGGCATGTTTTCCACATCATTTGCCACTACTACATCCTCCCCCGCAAAGCCGATCAAACCGTGCACTTCGGGGTGCTCTTTGTCTCCGATTATGAGCACCTGATAACCCTCATCTTTCAGTATCTTGGTATAGTCCTGGGCTTTTTTGACAAAAGGGCAGGTCGCGTCAATGACGTTATATCCCATCTTCGACGTCTCGGTATAAACTTCAGGCGATACTCCGTGCGTTCGTATAATCAGGGTCTCAATGTCGGGAGCATACAGGTTGTCGGTCGTATTGACTCCCACGCCTTTCAGCTCTTCCACCACCTGAGGGTTATGAATCAACGGGCCATATGTAAAAACTCCCCGCTTTGATTTTTTTGCAAAATCAAAAGTAATGTCAATCGCGCGTTTGACGCCGAAACAAAATCCGGCTTTTTTAGCGATAATTATCTGCATACTGTTCTCTCATCTCCTTGATGGCAGCCATGATCCTTTCGCTTGTTTCTTCGTGAAGGACATGGCCTTCTTCCTTTACAGAGGGAGTATAATATATCGGCCTGCCAAATACTACCGATATCCTTCCCCTTCTCAGCCACTTAGCGTCAACAGGCAACACCTTGTCGGAACCGACGATCAATGCCGGTATGACAGGGACCTTGCTCAGGCCGACTATCATCCCCACGCCGCGCTTGGCCTTAAGCATCTCCCCGGTTTCACTCCTCCTGCCTTCAGGGAAGATAACTATAAGCTCGCCGCCCTTTAGTCTGGCAACCGTCTCTTTTATTGTTGAGGGTTGGGTCCTTTCCCTGTTTACCGGAATTGCGGCATACTTTATCGCCTGGCCCAGGACCGGTATACTGAAAAGACCTTTCCTCGCCATAAAAGTGGCCTTTCTCGAAATCACTGCGCCTAACAAAGGGGGATCAAGGTAACTTATATGATTTGCAGCTACAATCGCCCCTCCCTCAACCGGGACATTCTCCATCCCTCTGACCTCCACCCCTCCATTGATGCGCAGGATGGACCGTATAAGGATCTGAGTAAATTTATATAAGAGTTTTATCAACACACCGGCTCCTTACATTAGATCAAAAACTACTCCTGACCCTCTCAAATATCTTCTCAACTACTTCATCAATGCTCAACCCGGTTGAATCAATATAAATCATATCACCTGTTTTTGTGAGCGGTGAGTTTTGTCTCGTTGAGTCTCTCTCATCCCTCTTTTTGATATCTTCGAGTGTCTTCTCGAGGGTAATGCCCGGATCTTTCAATTTTAATTCCTCATATCTTCTTCTTGCCCGTTCGCCGACCCCGGCATCGAGATAGAACTTGTTTTTTGCCTCCGGAAAGATAGTGGTCCCCGTATCTCTCCCCTCTATCACCACCCTGCCCTGAAGACAGATGTCTCTTTGCAGGGAAAAAAGACCCGCCCGTACGATGGGAATGGCAGAGACCCGGGAGCTTAATTCTCCGATCTCAGCCGTCCTTATTTCCGAAGTGACATCAACACCGTCTACGGCAATCCTGCCGTCAGTCAGGGTAATTTGTATGTTTCCCACGAGATGTTTGAGGGCCGTCTCGTCGTCAAGACTTACCTCCTCTTCCCTTGCCTTCCACGCAACCGCCCTGTAAAGCGCACCCGTGTCAAGATACTCATATCCCAGCTTTTCGGCAAGGATTCTTGCAGCCGTGCCCTTTCCGGAGCCGGAAGGACCATCTATGGTAATTACGTCTTTCATTATAAGTGTAAATGCCGGTTTGCGTCCGTTAATGTCCCTGGTACAATCCGGCTGGTCCCCTGCAAGGGTAGCTTAAGACGGAGAATATAATAACAAAATCCGGAATTCTAATCCATGAGTCCCCGAAAAATAGAGATAGAATTATAACACCGTTGATTTATCTGTCATTGCGAGAACCCTAAGGGTTCGTGGCAATCTTCCTTGAGATTGCGGAGTTTATCCCCAGCGATAAAAAGAGATTGCTTCGGTCGTATCGACCTCGCAATGACGAAGCGAGGGACCTGCTCGCAATGACAACTTCCTATCTCTATTCTTCAGTCCGGCAGATGCTTAAATACTGCGGACAAGATCCTGTAACCCACTACCGCAATACCTTTAAGGTTCCCCGTAAGTTTTGATTTCCCGGTCCCTTTGCGGTAACTGACCGGCACTTCGGTTATCCTGAATTTCTTCTTGACAGCCTTGATCTGCATCTCGACTGTCCATCCGAGGTTGTCCTGCATATCAAGCTCCAGCAGCCTGCTGAATTTAATGGCCCTGAACGGGCCTACGTCCGTGTACTTGAATCCGTATAATAATCTTATTAATGTCGCAGCCAGCCAGTTACCAAAACGGACCGGAGCACGAAGCGCGCCCTTTTCCGCCTTTCCCAAAACACGCGAGCCTAAAACAAGGTCGTAATCTTCATTTATTATCGGCGTGACAAGCCTGGTGATTTCATCCGGATGGTCACTGTAATTCCCGTCCGCAAAAACCACGATGTCCGGATTCCGTGTCTTCAGGTATTCAATCCCCTTAAGACATGGATAGCCATAGCCCCTTTTGGACTCGGACAGGAGGGTCGCCCCCCGCTCCCTGGCTATATCGGGCGTCCTGTCACTGCTGCCGTTGTCTATTACGACAACCTCGCTTACCACATCCATCGGCATGTCCTCAAGGACAAGAGGCAACGTCTTCTCCTCGTTCAGCGCCGGTATTATCACGGCTATTTTTTTGTCGATCGGCATTTTTCCCTCACCTGAACAAATCCGGAAACTCTCTCCACCACTTTATCTGGTTTTCAAAAAACAATGTTCTTTCCGGTACCGTGAAATACAGCGCCGCCATCAGAAATACGATTACCATAAACAATATAAAAAATATTTTTTCTCTGTCAGCCTTCATCTTTGTTGAATTTCAGGACCTTGTAGTTTTCATCGGCGTAGACCGTCCTGAATCTCTCTTTAAGCCTGCCCAGCCATCCAAGAGATGAACGTGCCTTTTCTTCCCTGTCAATCCATTTATCTTCTTCCGAATTCCGCCTGATTAATACATGTGTCGTATTGCTGTGTCTCAACATTTTCAGCCATTCATTATAATGGTCGGCCTTGATATAAGCCACCTTGTTTGAAAAAGCGCTGTTCCATAAAGGGGTCAGAAACAGGGGTTCAAAGGTATGAGCAAGGACGTCGCCGCCTGATATGTTTCTGCCAAGCCATATCCAGTATCCATATTCCTGGCGCGCGTGCAGATCGATACTGAATGCGTTGTGCTGCGCAAGGGTGCGTTCATTTGCAGGCAGATGCATGAACTTCTTGATCTGCAACGGCATAACGCAAGGCGAGTTCGCTGTAAAGGCTGTATAACCGGCAAGCGCCAGGGCGATGATCTTCAACACGTTTCCTCTTTTACCAAAATAATCGAGCATAAGTCCGAAGGACAATACCCCTGATCCAAAGAGGAAGATAACATATCTCGAATTCCAGTTTCTGGTATGAATAAGGAATGTAACAAAAAGTACGGCGCTTACCGAAAGAAAACCGTATCGCCTTTTAACCAGGGCATATACGATGGAAAACAGCAAACCCGGCAGGAACAGGACAAACCACAGGGGGCCGAAACCGCTTACCCGCGAGTCATAGAAATAATATTCGACCCGTTCCATCCAGACATACAGTATCCTTTTAACGGGCGACAGGCCTTCAAAGACCGGCGGAAGCGGTTCGATGAATTCCTTGTATAATCCCTTGAAGATTGTAACATTGAATACGGAAACCTCCATGGGATATACAGGGCTGCCGTAAAGTATCCAGTTTTTGATGTACCAGTAGCCTCCTATTAAAATCGCCGGGACCGCAAAATACAGGAGATAGGGTTTAATGCCCAGGACCGGCCTCCCCTTTACCATCTCCTGCGCCCAGAAAAAGGCCGACAGCACAATAACAAATAAAGGGCCCGATCCTTTTGCTCCGAGCAATATCCCCGTTGCCAGCCCGGCCAATAAAACAGGGAGGGAAGAGGGGACCCGGGACTGGCGGGAAGAAGGATTGCTGTGCAAAAGAAAATTGATCGCGGCAAGAAACAGCGCAGACACCGTGACATCGATATAGTTTGTCGTGACCTGAAGAATTGTTATGGGCGCGAAGAAGAAAAGCAGGGCCGAATAAATCGCGTTCCTCCCGCTGATATTTATTTTTACGGCAATGCCGTAGACTGCAAAGATGCCGATTATGACAAAAAGGAGCTGGCCCAGGTCCGCTATGACGTCAGACCGCAGGAATATTATGTTCCATATAAAAAGCAGTTCAGCATTCTTCGGAAAAATATTCATAAACTGGGTGATCATCGAGAAGACAGGATTTTCCTGTATGGCGCCGCTCTGGATGATATAGCCCGCCATCGGCAGATGATACCAGATCGCGTCCCATGCATAAGAGGGGAAAAGGTATCCCAAAAAGATTGCCCAGCACATAGTTATTGAAAACAGGACGATCAGCAAAAGCAGTATGAAGTCCTTTTTAATTATGCCGGCAAGGCGTATTGTCCTGTCATTAAGTTCATTCAGGATGCCGCTGACAAATGGTTTGATATTCTCTTCATGGCCCATTTTGCCGTGGAATAAAGCGCCGGCCAGGACAACCGATGATATGGAAAGGTTAAGCAGAAACAGGGGAACTGCGTAAAGACTCCTGAACAATACACCAAGCAGAAGCTCTGTCAGAATTATCTGCGTTAAACAGAGTACCAGGGCGCCTGTTACTCTGTCGATGAAAGGTAAAATGTCTCTCTTCCTGAAAAGGAATATGTGCCAGGAGGAAAACAGGAGAAGATTGATACTTATATATGCTGCGGTGTTCAATCAGTCAAAACAGTTCCAGAACCTTCTGAAACTGCAGTCCGTCATTTCATGATAGCGCCTTAACCGGGCTTCAGCCTCGTCCTTCATCCCCATTTTTCCGTAGACTGCCGCGATGTCCCACAACGCATAACGGTGTGAGGGGTCTTCTTCAAGGACCTTTTGGTATTGTGCCAGGGCTTCTTCATATTGGCCGCTTTCCACGTAAATGGAAGCCATATCATATAATGCATGAACATTTCCCGGATTTATCTCCAATGCCTTTTTATAGCGGGCCATGGCTTTTTCGTAATCGCGTTTTTCCTTGTAAACATATCCCAGGTCATAATTGGCAAAAGGATGACCGGGGAAAATATCGAGGAGTTTTTTGTACGCAACCTCCGCTTTATCGTAATCTTTCCTTTCTTTGTAGGTCAATCCGATCTGGTAATAAGCATATGCGTCATCCGGATTTGACTTAACGGCCTCTGTGAACTCTTCGACGGCCTTGTCCTGCAAATTTAAGGTCTGATAAAAGATTGCGAGGAGGGTATGCCTGTTATCGACAACATAAAAAGATAATATTGCTAAGAGGGAACCCGCTATCAGGGTATAGATAATTTTTTTTTATTCTTCATCTCTGAAAATCTTCAATCTTGTCAGCCTGAACAGAAATTCCCCAACACATTTCCTGAATAGTCAATTCCTCGCAAACTGTGAAACCATCGCTTGCCCGGTTTGTTTAGTGCACGTAGACCACGGCCAAACCGAAGGTTTCTCCCAGGGCGCTGTTTTTTGTCTTGAACTCGCCAACACCCGACAGGTCCCTGTTGTATGAAACTACCGTCTGCCATTTAGGAGTTATGTTAAACTGAAGCCCTGCGTAGGCATTCAAACTGGACGACTCAAGCGCAAGGGTATCCTGGATAAGCGCCCCCTCGGCATGATTGTTGGCTGCTGTTCCTGTTTCGAAGCTTTTCGTTATAAGCTCATTTGAAACCTCTGCGTTTCCAAGTGCCTTTGTCCATGCCACATACGCCACTGCTGATAACCAGGACGTGAGGGGATAACCGCCACCGAAGGAAACCTTGAGCTGATCGGATGGCTTAAATGTGACCGGGTCAAACTTTTCGTTTTCAAATCTGTACTTATATCCTGTATTAAGCCATGCATATCCTTTGCCGAAACCCCTTCCTAACAGGATCGCCAAAGTCGCGTCGTACTGGCCGTCCCCCAAACTTAAATCCTCAAGCGGGTGGCCGTAGTGATATGCTTCAGGGATCTTTACTTCCCCCTGTAGAGACATCAGTGCCCCGGAACCTAACAGGTTTTGAACAAGATTATATCTCAGGCCCAGGTTAATATCGCCTATTCCGTTTGGTCCGTCTTCTCCTGCAAACTTCATGGTATCATTGGAACGCTGCCGGTCATACGGCACCGACCCATAGACAGTGAGTGTATCGATAATCCCATATTCTCCGTAATACGTCACCTTGCTCGATGTAAACTCTTCTTCTTCGTTCCTGAAGACCCTTGAATGTGTATTGACTATCTCATCGCTCGCGTTCCTCTCGATAGTCGTGAATTTCTTTGTCGTCTTGTAATAACTCAAAGTAAGCTGATTGTAAGAATGGCCCTTTGCCTGCGTCCATGCAGAAAAAGCCTCGCCGGAAAGAAAAATGCATACCGCCAACATCAGAAACATCGTAAAGATATTTTTCCTCATAACATTTTGCTCCTTTGAAGTGGAATTTATTTACTAAGGTACAACAACCCTTCACCAACAGACTAAGCAGCAATTACATCTTCAGTATTTCGCCTGGAAATCAGATGGCGTACAAGACGGTTTGAAATCAACCGTCCTAATATTACTTGATAAAGCGACAAAAAAGCAACATAGAAATAACCTACCTGGAAAATCATAAGGAAAGGAATAGACACGTAAACTCTGTTTATAAAAGCAAAGTAAATATTGAATGTAAAATATATCCCCAGGAGCAATTCAAGAATTACCAGCAAGTTGATCTCTCCCCTGTATTTCTTGCCGAACCACCGGTCCCTCTTCTTTTCAATCATGTATTTCGGCGTCCGTTTGAATTCGGTCTTTTTGTTGAACAGCGCCTCAAGCACCGCCTTTGAATTATTTACGGTGAGACCTATCCCGAGAGACATCAGCATGGGCATATAAACCAGTCTTGATTTCCAGTCTTTATAAGCTTCTTTCTGGGAGCACAGATAAAAAAATGATATGCCGGTCGTCGCCACAAGCAAAAAAGGCACGTCTGCCACAAGCATCTGGAACCATCCGATGTTTATCCTCGCAACCATGGACGGATACATCAATACCGAGAGCAGCAACATGAGCAGATACGACATATTGTTTGTCAAATGGAAAAAAGCCTCCACTTTCACCTTTAGCGGGAGGTCGCTCTTTATGATCTGCGGGAGCAATTTCTTTGCCGTCTGTATCGAGCCCTTGGCCCACCTGTTCTGCTGGCTCTTGAACGCGTTGACATCAACGGGGATTTCCGAGGGAGAAGTTTCATCCTTCAGAAAAATAAATTTCCATCCTTTAAGCTGCGATCTGTAGCTCAGATCGAGGTCTTCCGTAAGGGTGTCATGCTGCCAGCCTCCTGCCGATTCTATGGCTTCCCTTCTCCAGACGCCTGCTGTCCCGTTGAAGTTGAAAAACCGCCCGGACCAGTTCCTCGCGGTGTGCTCTATGACGAAATGTCCGTCAAGCATAATGGCCTGAATTTTGGTCAGGAATGAATAGTCCCTGTTCAGATACGACCATCTCGTCTGTACCATGCCGACGGATTTGTCGGCAAAATAATGAATGGTCTTTTGCAACACGGCAGCCTGGGGCACGAAATCAGCGTCAAACACCGCAACCAGTTCGCCTTTGGCAGTCCTGAGTCCATGCTCAAGAGCGCCGCTTTTAAATCCTTCCCTGCTGCCGCGATGGATGTAATGAATATCGTGTCCTTTCTTCCGGAACTCATCTACGCATTCCCTGGCGACGACCGTTGTTTCATCCGTAGAATCGTCAAGCACCTGTATATCAAGAAGCTCCCCGGGATATTCAATTTCACAGGAAGCGGCAATCAGTCGCCTGACAACATACATCTCGTTATATATGGGGAGCTGAATGGTAACGCGGGGGAGCTTGTCCAGCTTTCCCTTGAGCTGAGGTCTGTCTTTCCGGTGCCTGTAATAAAGATATACCATGTAATAGCGGTGGGATGCGTAAATAAAAACCGTTATCAGGACGAGAAAATATATTATTAAAAATAAATAAAGCAGCATATGAGCAACCCCTGTAAAATGATAGAAAAATTTATGAAGAGCCATTATAACACACAGCAAATCCTGCAAGCAAACAAAATTTCATGAGAATTGTAACCCCTCAGTTACGGGTGCAATGCTGCCGAAGTTGTCATTCCCGCAAGCCCCTCGCTTCGTCATTGCGAAGCAATCTCTTTTTATCGCTCGGATAAACTCCGCAATCTCAAAGAAGATTGCCTCGGTCGTATCGACCTCGCAATGACAGGGAATTCAAGCGTTACAGCTCCATGTCTATTTCAGTGTCTTGTAATCAACTACTTGCTTTTAAAACATATGTGACCATATATTAATACATGGAACAATGGTCGGGCGAATACCCTGCTGATATGTCTCCTTTAAACTGGACCGTAATACTGAAGGCCCTCGCCGATAAAAACCGTTTACAGATCATCCACGAGCTCTTAAAGCATGAAGCTACCGTCAATGAATTATCAGATGCCCTCAATCTGAAGGTATACAATATGTCCAAACATCTTAAAGTCCTCGAGGCAAGCGGATTGCTTCAGAAAAGGAAAAACGGCAGCCGAAGAATATACAATATTACAGAGCAGCTCATGTCCCGCCTGTCCGAAGACAGGCAGGTCCTGGATCTGGGTTGCTGCAAATTCATATTCGTTTCGGAGAAGTAACCTTATTTCCGGGGAATCATGGCAAGGCATCAAAAACGATACGGAATGCTGGTCAACCTTGACAGGTGCGTAGGATGCTATGCATGTCAGGTGACGTGCAAGGCAGAGTATGACATCCCCTTCGGCGCTTTCCGCTGCAAGGTCGAAACATACCGGTCCGGCTGCTATCCGGATATTACAAAAATTTTCATCCCAAGGTTTTGCAACCACTGCGACAATGCCCCATGCATCGAGGAATGCAAAGAAGACGCCCTCTTCAAGAATGAGGACGGCGTCGTCATTTTAAAAAGTGATAAATGCGTGGGCTGCCGGATGTGCCGGGACAAATGTCCCTATAAGGCAATCGATATAAGTCCGGTCACAGGGCAGGCGGAGAAATGCGACTTTTGCCATGGAAGGACAATAAATGGTCTCTTGCCTGTCTGTGTCCAAAGTTGCATGGGGAAGGCGCTTTTGTTCGGCGATATCAATGACCCGAAAAGCGATATCTCCCTTGAAATGGCAAAATCCGGCCTGAAGATTTTAAATCCCGAATACGGCACTAATCCATCTATTTTTTATGCATACAAGGGAGATGCCGGCAGCACGCCGTTAAAGGATTATGCACCCGTGGCCGGACGTTCAACGCGCCGCATAAAGGTCAAACACGACGGACAGGAGGGGGTGGCGGGAAAATTAATATATACGTCCGACGTCATGTGCCCTTCCGAATGCGGCATAGCCGTACTTGTGCAAGACGGCGTCGCAAAAAAAATTTACGGTAATCCCCACACCCTTGTGAATAACGGCGCATTTTGCGCAAAGGGCGCTGCGGGGCTGCAACTTACCTATTCCCCTCACAGGATCAAGACCCCTCTCATGAGGACAGGAGAAAGAGGGGAAGATAAATGGAAAGAGATAACATGGGAGGAGGCATCCGACCATATAGCAAAAAAACTGATCGGGATAAAAAACAGATACGGGCCGGAATCGGTATTCCTCGACTGCGGCGATGTTACGGACAGAGAGGCATACTACAGGCTCTTTCACGCCTTCGGCACGCCGAATACATACAATCACGGAAGCGTGTGCGACACAAACCGCAAATGGGGACAATTCATCATGACGGGAGACGAAAGGCCCCTTCCCGATGTCCAGAGACCTCTCCTGACAAGGGACGACAACAATGAGCTTCATCTTCATAACAGGCATGACGCCAGACTTATTTTAAACATCGGCGTCAACCCCTTTGTGGCGACGAGATTCAATTACATGTCGAAAGGGATAACGGCCGCCAGGCAGGAGAACGGGTGCATCTACATTGTCATTGACCCTGCATACACAAATTCAGCCGCTCACGCCGACATATGGCTCCCAATATTGCCGGGGACGGACACCGCGCTTCTCGCGGGGATGCTTTATTACATTGTTCAGAATGACGCGGAACACAAATATATCGACCATGATTTCATAAAAAATTACACAGCCGGATGGGAGGAATTCAAAGAAGCGTTTTTCTCACACACGGAAGCAACGGACCCGTCGAACGGCCTGCATTTTTTCACTCTCGAATGGACCGCGGAGAAGACCGGCATTTCAATAGAGAACATCATGAAGATATCTCACATGTTCGGCGCCACAAAACCGGCGTCGATCGAGATAGGGATGCACGGCACGGCGCACCACACAAACGGCGACGTGGCCTCCATCCTCATGACCGCACTGTGCCTTATAACAGGCAACATGGACGTCCCCGGCGGACTTGTATTCACAGATTCGCAAAAACCCAAAAAAGGCGACAGGACAATCGGGAAAGATTTTCTTGAGAAAATGGCCGATAGAAATATAAACGGCAGCAGCGTCAACGGCAGACTGACGGAGCTCAACAAGGACCTTTCCGGAGATTATCCCGCTGCATGGAAAGGGGTGTTAGCAGACCTGCCTCAAAAAATAAGGGACGGGATAAAGCTTAAACACGGTGCGTTCAAAGATTATTCCTATCCGGTAAAGGCCTTTATAACGAGGGCAGGCAATCCGGTAATCACGGCGGGCAGCACCCCCGACTGGATTGATGCATTGACATTGAAAGCCAACCCCCTTTTGCCGGCTTTCAACAATGAAGAGGCAGGAGGGCTTTTAAATGAATACCAGCTTGAGCTGATGGTGTTCATCGACACGCACATCACCGAGACCGGGAAGTATGCGGACATAATCCTTCCGGAAGCGGGCTTTCTCGAAAGGATGGGAACGAGCGATGTCTATACCATGAGTCCCGAAATTGCGATCAGGGACCAGGTCATCAGGCCGCTTTATGCGTCCAGGACACCTTTTGATATTATGCTGGCCCTTTCCGACGCATTAACAAAAAACGGCGACCCTGATATAAGGACGGAAGATTTCAGGGGAAGGTATGAAAACGAAGAGGCCTTCATAAACGAGATATTAGCCGAAGCCCCTGGATTCAGCAATATCGGCGGACCGCTTCCATATCCCGATCTCCCTGAAGGATGTTTGATAATCGGGACGCCCGACAATCCATCGGCTGTATGGGGGAAAAAGGTCATAAAGCAGGGCGAAGCCCTTACCGTCGACTGGCTGAGAAGGCATAACGGCGTCGCGGTCTGGCCTGCAAGTTATTTCAGATACAAAAAATCCGATGGCTCTCCGTCCGGCATATATCCGAAAACAGCTTCAAGAAAATTCGAGTTTAAATTCGGCCGCCTCGAAGCCCTGAATAAAAAGTCAGGGACGGATTTCCCGTCCACCTTTTACTGGACGGACTGCAAATGGGACCCGAAAAACCCTTTATACAGGGACGCGAACAAAGAATACCCTTTTCAGTTGATAACCGGCAGGGTACATCATGCAATGACAATGACTGTGGTATGTCCTTACCTTGCAGAAACAGAGACCGAATGCATGCAAAGACTCAACGAAGAATTCAGGTCCGGCGAAACTCATTTTGCCGCAGGCTCGGTCTCGGTCCCGGTTTTCGCAATTAACAAATCCGACGGCGAAAAACTCGGCGTCAATACCGGCGACATTGTAATTCTCGAAACCCCGTTGAAGAAACGGGTCAGAGGCAAGGTATATCTTACGGAAGAAATCATGCCGGGCGTCATTAAAACCGCCTTTGGACCCGGGGGACAAAAAGCGTCGGGGATCGGCTTTATGAATTGCGTTGCCGGATACACCCCGAATATAAATGAATGCTTTGACCCTGAAAACATTTCCCGTTTCACCGGGATGCCGGGATTCGGGGATGTAATGGTCAGAGTCATCAAAGAGACCCCGTAACCCTTGAAAAAACCGGATACAATTGCTAAATTAACTTCCACCATGTCAGAACTCGACGAACTGAGAAAAAAAATTGACGAGCTCGACCTCCGGATTGTCGGGCTGCTCAACGAAAGGGCCGGGGTCGCCATTGAAATAGGCAAGGCCAAGCAGAATAAAAACCTGAACATGCATTCTCCCGCAAGGGAGAAGGAAATCCTGCGAAGGCTTGCCGAAATAAATCCGGGGCCCTTCCCCGATAACGCCCTCAAATTAATTTATGATGAGATACTTTCCGCATCGCTTTCATTGCAGCAGCCGTTAAAGGTCGCATACCTCGGTCCTTCCGCCACCTTTACACACCTTGCCGCAAGCAGGAAGTTCGGCTCGTCAACAGAATATCTGCCTGAAAGCACAATAAGGGGAGTTTTCGAGGCCGTCAACCGGGAGAAGGCGCAGTATGGCGTAGTGCCGATTGAAAATTCAACAGAGGGCGTAGTGAACTCCACACTCGACATGTTTATCGATTCGGACCTGAAAATCGCCTTTGAGATAATGCTTGAGGTGAGGCATAACCTGCTTTCGAAAACCGGCAACAGGGAAGACGTCAAGAAGATATTTTCCCACCCGCAGGCCAGGGCGCAATGCAGGGAATGGCTCGAAAAGAACTTCCCCGGTCTGCCGGTCATTGAGGAATCGAGCACCGCTGCAGCGGCCGAGCGCGTTTCGAAAGATCCGTCTGCCGCCGCGGTCGCGAGCGAGCTTGCCGCTTCCGTTTACAACCTGGAGTTTATCGAAAAGGGCATAGAGGATTACAAAAATAATTACACAAGGTTCCTCGTAATCGCAAAAGAGTCGCCCCCGAGGACGGGCAGGGACAAGACCTCGGTCATGCTGTCGATTAAAGACAGGGCCGGCGCTCTTTATTCAATATTGAGGCCTTTTGAAAAGCACAAGATCAATCTCTCAAAGATTGAATCGAGGCCGTCAAGGAGAAAGGCCTGGGAATACATATTTTTCATCGATATGGAAGGCCACATAGAAGACAAGGGAGTCAGGAAGGCGGTCAACGATCTGAAAAAAGAATGTCTCTTCCTGAAAGTGTTAGGCTCCTACCCTTCGGCGGAATGAATAATTAAATATTTGGAAACATGTTCCTGTAACTTGAGCCGCTACGATGTCATTCCGCACTTGATGCGGAATGACGAATAAACTGCAATGTTAAACGCTCCTGAACACATAAAAACCATCAAGCCGTATGTTCCCGGCAAGCCCGTCGAAGAACTCGAGAGGGAGCTTGGGATAACCGGCTCCATCAAGCTCGCATCAAATGAAAACCCGCTGGGGCCTTCGCCTCTTGCGGTCAGGGCGATGCGCAAAGGGGCAAGGGATTTAAACAGATATCCTGACGGCAGTTGTTTTTATTTAAAAGAGGCGTTGGCCGGAAAATTAAAGATCACTCCCGATGGGATAATGTTCGGCAATGGATCGAACGAGCTCATAGAGCTGGCGGTCAGGACGTTCCTCAATCCCGGAGATGAGGCGATAATGGCGCACCCCTCTTTTGTGGTTTATTCAATGATTGTTCAGGCGGCAAACGGCAAAAACATAATAGTGCCTCTGAAAGAATGGCGGCATGACCTCGAAGAAATGGCGGCGCGGACCACCGGGAAGACAAAGCTTGTCTTTATAGCAAACCCAAATAACCCGACCGGGACCATGAATACAAAAGCCGAAATGGAAGCATTCATGAAAAAAGTCCCTGCCGGGGTGCTCGTTGTCGTCGATGAAGCGTATTATGAGTATGTCGCTTCACCGGATTATGCGGACACCATGAAATATCTGGGGGAAGGCAGGGAGATACTTGTCCTCAGGACCTTTTCCAAAATATACGGGCTTGCGGGACTCAGGATAGGATACGGGATTGCAAGTCCCCGGCTGATCACCGAGATGAACAAAGTAAGGCAGCCTTTTAATGTGAATTGCCTTGCGCAAAAGGCGGCGGTCGCCGCACTGGAAGATAAAAAACACATTGAAAAGACCAGGAGAATTAACGCGCAGGGAAAGAGGCTCCTTTATAAACAGCTTGACGCATTGAAAATCAATTACGTGCCGACTGAGGCAAATTTTATTTATATACCCGTTGAAAGCGGCGCCTCGGTCCGTTTATACACAAATCTTCTTCAAAAGGGAGTCATCGTCAGGCCTGTAGGGCCTGACGCTATACGTGTTACAATAGGGCTCCCTGAGGAGAACAGGAGATTTATAGAGGCGCTGAAGCAAGAGAAAATTTAAGGACAAATCTGGATGGAGGCGGCATGGACATCATAGTATTGAAAAAGAGCATCACGGCCAAAGAGCTTCGTCATATTGTCAAAAAACTCGAAGGCAAAGGATTCAGAGCGAACGTCTCGAAAGGGACTGAACGGACAGTCATCGGCGTGATAGGCGACACATCAAAGATCACCGAAGACGAAGCAAATGCCTTTGCAACCATGCCGGGGGTTGATAAAATCCACAGGATCATTCAGCCGTTCCGCCTTGCAAGCAGGGACTTTAAAAGTAATGACACGGTCATCCGGATCGGGAAAACCGCCATCGGCGGCAAAAAAATTCCGGTCATAGCCGGGCCCTGTGCCGTGGAAAACCTGCCTGCCCTTCTCGACATAGCAAAGGAAGTCAAAAAGGCGGGCGCCACATTCATAAGAGGAGGCGCGTTCAAACCGAGGACCTCGCCTTACACTTTTCAGGGGCTTGGAGAGGAAGGCCTGGAGATCCTTGCAGAGGTCCGTAAGAAGACAGGTCTGCCCGTTGTGACTGAGATCATGGACCCGAGGGACATTGACGTCATTCTCAAATACGCGGACGTCATCCAGGTGGGCGCAAGGAACATGCAGAACTTCCGCCTCCTTCAGGAGGTCGGCTCTCATGACAAACCGATAGTCCTGAAGAGAGGGCTGTCGGCAACAATAAAGGAGCTCCTTATGGCCGCCGAATACATAATGGCGCAGGGCAACAACAAGGTCATATTGTGTGAAAGAGGCATCAGGACTTTTGAGACTGCGACAAGAAACACCCTCGACCTGAACGCCGTGCCCGTTTTAAAAAGGCTCTCGCATCTGCCGGTCATTGTCGATCCGAGTCACGGCGCGGGACAGTGGAAGCTCGTGGCCCCCATGTCGAAGGCGGCCATCGCGGCAGGCGCCGACGGGTTGATGATTGAAGTGCATACAAATCCTGAAGAGGCCCTGTCTGACGGAGAGCAGTCATTAAAGCCCGTTAAATTCAGGGCGCTCATGAAAGAGCTGAAAGCAGTGGCAAAGGCAGTAGGAAGGGAGATTTAGCAGGTTGCTGAAAAAGTCGGTTTTCAGTGTCATTGCGAGAAACGTTAGTGACGAAGCAATCTTAAACATCCTGATTAATATAGAAGCGGATTGCTTCACTTCGTTCGCAATGACAGCCCAAATACTTTTTCAGCTGCCTGTTAGGGTTAAGGGTCAAGAGTTAAGAGTCAAGAGTAGGCATGAAGATAACTTTTAATAACATCACGATCATCGGCGTCGGTCTTATGGGCGGCTCGTTCGCACTTGCCCTGAAGGCGAAGGGCTTTAAGGGTAAAATAACCGGCGCAGGCAGAAACAGGAAAAACCTGATCAAGGCAAAAAGACTCGGCATAATTGACGACTATACAACTGAATATGCCGACAGTGTCAGGGATGCCGATCTGGTCCTGTTTGCCGTGCCTGTAGGCCGTGTTGAAACTATTGTAAAAAGTATAAGGAAGGACATAAAAAAAGGCGCAATAGTAACTGATGTAGGAAGCGTAAAGGCACAGATTGTCAGAAAGATCGGACCGTTGATGCCGGACAAGGTCGGTTTTGTGGGGGCGCATCCCATTGCAGGCCGGGAATGCTCCGGCATAGATTGCGCCACAGCCGATCTCTATCAGAATGCAAGGTGCATAATCACCCCCGCTACAGATACAAATAAACCCGCGCTGAAAAAAGTCATCGGCCTGTGGAAGTCCCTCGGGGCAAAGCCTGTGCTGATGGACCCCGTAGAGCATGACCTGATATTCGGCGCAGTGAGCCACCTCCCGCACGTGGTCGCCTATGCGCTGGTAAACAGCATCATGAAAGTCGACAGCGGCATCATCCGTCATGGAGGCCGGGGACTGAGAGATATGACAAGGATCGCCCTGAGCCCGCCGGAGCTCTGGCGTGACATATGCGCTTATAACAGGCAAAACCTCTTGCGCACCATGAAAAAGTTTTCATCCTCCGTGTCGCACCTGACCGGACTTATCGAAAGATCAGACTGGGCCGCCCTCGAAAAAGAATTCAGGAAGGCCAAAGAGGCAAGGCAGCTCCTTGAGTCAGATTAGCATCAAACACAAAAACCCCTTGCGCGGCGAACTTACACCTCCGCCGGACAAATCCATCTCCCACCGCGCAGTAATCCTCGCGTCTCTTGCAGAGGGCAGGAGCGTCATCAGGAATTTCCTTTATGCAGAAGACCCACTCAGCACCGTCGGCGCGTTCAGGCAAATGGGAGTGGAAATTGAAGTCAGAAGACAGAACTCAGAGCATAAAGAAGAGATGTCCCCCACAGAAATATTAATCAACGGGAACGGCCTTTCCGGGCTAAAAAACCCTGAAGGTCCTATTGACTGCGGGAACTCGGGAACGACCATGAGGCTCCTCTGCGGCGTCCTTGCAGGGCAGCCGTTTTCAGCGACCCTGAAGGGAGACGCGTCACTGTCACGCAGGCCCATGAAAAGGGTGATCGGTCCCCTTGCGCAAATGGGCGCTGTCTTTAAATCGGACAACGGCAACCCGCCATTGACTGTTACCGGAGGACAACTGAAACCGATCAGCTATAAATCCCCGGTTGCGAGCGCACAGGTAAAATCCGCGATACTTCTCGCGGGGCTTTATTGTGACGGCATTACATCCGTGCTCGAGCCTGAAAAATCCAGGGACCATTCGGAACGCATGCTCAGGGCTTCCGGGGCCGACATAAAAATAGACGGCTTATCGGTAAGCATCAAAGGCAGGGCCGTATTGCGACCCTTTGATTTGACCGTCCCGGCAGACTTTTCATCCGCCGCTTTTTTCATTGTGGCAGGCCTGATCGTTCCCGGCTCGGAGATACTTTTAAAAAACGTCGGCATTAATCCGACCCGGACGGGATTGCTGGAGGTCCTTCAGTCAATGGGCGCTGATATCAGACTCGAAAATACAAGGGAAGTCTCCGGCGAGCCGGTGGCCGACATATTCGTCAGACATTCTTCTCTTACCGGAATAGAAATCGGCGGCGACATGGTCCCAAAATCCATTGATGAATTTCCGATACTCTGCGTTGCCTCGGCAGTGGCTGAGGGAAAAACAAAGATAACCGGCGCAAAAGAATTGAGGGTCAAGGAGTCGGACAGGATAGCTGCAATGGCCGCGGAATTAAGCAAAATGGGCGTCAGGACCGAAGAGCTCGAAGACGGTCTGATAATCGGAGGAAAAGAAAAATTGGGGCCCGCTGCCATTAAGAGTTACGGAGACCACAGGATAGCAATGTCCATGGCGATCGCGGGGCTTATGACGGACGGAGAGACGATAATCTCGGACACGGACTGCATCAATACGTCTTTCCCCGGGTTTATTGAGATATTGGACAGGCTGCAGAAGAGCTGATCCTAATTCCACTTTGCAATCAAGATGTCACCTTTGTCATTGTCATTCCGGCTTGTCCGGAATCTTTTTGTTTTACGCAGGACAAGCCATTGGATTCCCGACAAGCGGGAATGACGGACTGTAGTATTTGATTGCCGGTTTAATAGGTTGCAATTGCTGAGGAGTAAGCTTATATTAGAAAGTATCAAAGGAGCATATCTCCCTGTATATGACAGCAGCAATGCGGAATCTGTCATGAAAAAATCAACACGACACAGGCAGACCCCAAAAGGCCCGCCCCGCCAAAAACCGGCCCCGGAAAACCCTATCGTCTTGACCGGAGAGCAGGAGGTGCAAAAATGGCACCATGAAAAGCTCATGGAAATGGTTACGGAACGTACAAATGAGCTGCGCCTGCTGAACGAAGAATTCAGGACAATCTTCCAGGGCCTGCCTCTTGGGATCGTATATCTCGACCGCGAATTCAACATAATAAGGGCCAACAGGTTTTTCTGCGACCTCATCAGTGTCAGTGAAGAAGAAATCCTGGGGAAGCCCTGCTATGATACCGTGGGAGAACATGCCGCCGATACAACAAAGAAAGACCTTGAAAAGATCTGCACCTTTTGTAAAAAAAGCATATGCTTTACAGATAAAAAACCTGCGATAATAGAAAGACCTCTCGGCGTCAGGTTTATCAGGGTGACTACAATCCCCGAATTGAATGAAAGCGGGGACATCGTCCGTTTCCTCGAAATAGTAGAAGACATCACCAACCGCAAGCAGGCTGAGGCCGAGGTCATCAGGATGGGCCACCTTGCGGCCATCGGGGAGCTTGCGGCCGGAGTGGCGCATGAGATCAACAATCCGGTCAACGGCATTATCAATTACGCGCAGATACTGGCAAACAAAAGCACGGCAGGCAGCAAAGAGCACGAGATTTCCGGCCGCATCATAAAAGAGAGCGACCGTATCGTCCATATTGTCGACAATCTCCTCTCTTTTGCAAAGGGCAGCAGCGAGGAAAGGCGCATGGTCTGCATTGACGACATACTCCACGAGTCACTTTCCCTGACCGGGGCGATGATGAGAAAAGACGGCATAAAACTCACCGTGAACATTCCCCCCGGCCTCCCGCGCGTCATTGCGCATCCGCAGCAGATTGAACAGGTCTTTCTTAACGTCCTGAGCAATGCACGTTATGCATTAAGCCAGAGATATCCGGCAGCACATAATGACAAGGTCATCGAGATCACGGCTGGAGAAATAAAAGCCGACAATGCATCTTTTGTTCAAATAATTTTTCATGACCGGGGCACCGGCATTCCTCCGAAGGTGCTGGACCGGATAATGAACCCGTTTTTTTCGACCAAGCCTCCCAGTGCAGGGACCGGGCTGGGACTGAGCATAAGCCACGGGATTATCAGCAGCCATCATGGTAGAATTAAAATCGAAAGCTCTGAAGGGGCTTTCACAAATGTCGTGGTCGAGCTTCCGTCTGCGGACGGGGCAAATTCGGAAGTCTGCGGCTTTGACAATGAGGAGATGCAAAACGGAAAAACATGAAATCTAAAATACTTGTAATAGATGATGAAGAGAGTTTAAGGTTTACATTCGAGAACTTCCTCTCGGATGAAGGATACTCCGTTGCTACCGCCAAAAACTTCGACGAGGCACTGTCGGAAATGAGCGGAATGAACCCGGACGTTATATTTACGGACATTATTCTTGGCGACAAATCAGGTCTCGATATCCTGAAAGAGGCGAAGACCAGAAAAATCAACTGTCCCGTAATCATGATTACCGGATACCCCAATGTCGAGACGGCGTCCGAGGCGGTCCGGATGGGGGCCTTCGATTATATGTCCAAGCCCATCCGGCAGGCGACCCTCCTGCATCTTGCAAGGACGGCAGTACGCCACAAAATGCTCCAGGACAAAAACGAGCAGTACCGCGCAAACCTCGAGGCTATCTTCAGGAGCGTCAAAGACGCCATAGTTACCGTAGACAAAGATCTTGTGATTATGGAAGTCAACGATTCGGCACAGAAAGTCTGCGATATCAGCCGCGAATGGAGAGGCAAACCCTTTGATGCCCTGCAGTCCGCGTGCAATGGCAAATGCCTCGACGCGCTGAAAAGGTGCATCGGCACAAAAGAGGCACTCGAAATGCAACGCACCGAATGTCTGAATAACGCAGGTCTCAGAAAGGTCGTCACTATAACGACCGCTCCCCTTTTAGACTTCCGGGGTGAATTCTCCGGGGCGGTCATGGTCGTGAGGGACGAAACCGTGCTGAACGATCTCGAAAGGAACCTGAGGGAGCGCCGGCAGTTCCACAATATCATAGGGCAGAACAAGAAAATGCAGAAGATATTTTCCCTTATCGAAGACCTGGCCGACGTACCATCCACCGTCCTCATTACCGGAGAAAGCGGCACGGGCAAGGAGCTGGTCGCAGACGCCATCCATTATACCGGCAGCCGGAGCAGCGGCCCTCTTGTAAAGGTAAACTGCTCGGCGCTCTCGGAGAACCTTCTCGAGAGCGAGCTCTTCGGGCACGTAAAGGGCGCATTTACAGGGGCCGACAGGGACAGGACAGGGCGTTTTCAGAATGCGGACGGAGGCACCATTTTTCTTGACGAGATCGGGGACATCTCCCAGAGGATGCAGGTGCGTCTCCTGAGAGTACTCCAGGAAAAGGTGATAGACCGGGTAGGCGATTCCACCCCGATAAAAGTAGACGTCCGTATAATCGCCGCGACCAACCAGGACCTCGCAAAAAAGGTCAGGCTGGGCGAATTCAGGGAAGACCTTTACTACCGCCTGAAAGTCATGGGGCTGTCGCTGCCCGCACTGAAGGACAGAAAAGACGATATCCCCATGCTCATAGACTATTTCCTCAAAAATTTAAATGTCAGGCTGAATAAGAGGGTCGAGGCGCTGTCGGAAGACGTAAAGAAGGCCTTTCTGGATTATACCTGGCCGGGCAACATCAGGGAGCTTGAGAACACCCTTGAGCACGCCCTTATAGTCTGCAAACAGGACACCGTCACACTCGAACATCTCCCGCAGGGCCTGAAAGATTTCCTCAAAGAAAAAGATTATTTCCTCACTGACCAGGACGGGCTGTCCCGGCAGGCCATAATAAAAGCGCTTGAGACATCGGGCTGGAACAAGTCCAGGGCCGCGCGGCTTTTAGGTGTAAACGTCAGGACCATTTACCGCAAGCTGGAGAAATTCGATGTCAGCCATGAACAAACTCCACGGGAAAATCATGACATGTCATGATTTCAGGCATGTCATGAAAGTGCGACATGTCATGGTCTTCAAGCTGCTATAAGATATTCTCCTGGAATAATGATTGTCATGCCCGCGAATGCGGGCATCCAGTAACAGATTAAAAAAACTGGATTCCCACTTTCATGGGAATGACGACAATAGACGCAGAAAATAGTTTTTCAGCTCTTCCTGCCCTCTGGCACACTTTCTGCAATGCATCTCCTTACCTGATTCCGGAAGTCATCACTGCTTTGATGCGGACTGGAAGGGACACTCAGGGAAAACCGTCTGTACAAATCATAACTCTGGTTTACTTTTTAGTTTTACAGGAGGCTTCAATGGAGGAAGTAAAATGCCCTAATCTGGCGGAATGGCAAAACTGGATCATACTGCTCTGCAAAAAAGGAAGCAGGCCGTATGTCCCGAAAATGTCCGACCTCCAGACGTACTGCAAGACAAAAAATTTCAGCAAATGTCCTTACTCTGCAAAGGTGGACAGCAAGGCAGCTTTTGCAACACATTACAGGAAGGGGGAAGAAGGCAAAAATGATATGCGAGTTTGAACAGTTCGACAGCGTGGGGGTGTTTACCTTCTGCGGCGAATTGACGAGGGAATATGAAGACGAGCTGAAACTGGTCCTGATGAGGGCAATCCACGGCATTGACCGCTCGGTCCTGAAATTCAACAACGTAAGACGGATAGACCGGAAGTGCACACGTCTTCTTAAACAGGCCTATCGCACTTCAATCCGCCTGAAAAGCCCGTTCATTATAACGGGCCTGTCCGGGACATTACTGGCAAAACTGACACACGGCATAACCACTGATAAGGAGAGGGATAACCATGATTACTCATTCGTCGGCGGGTTTTACGGCAGCAGGAAAGCGGCCTTCAATTAACGCCGGGCCGGTCTGCGGAAAATCCAGTGGAGTGAAGGGCCTTGCCGAGGCCATTATACTTCAGTCGCTGGAAGACCTCTGCACACAGCCCCACAGGAAAGAAAGCAGGAAATTTTTCGGAAAGAACGGCTTCAGGACCTGCGCGGAGATCGCGGGCATCGATACCGTTGAACAATTCAAAATATTGCATCTTTTGGGAGGCAGGAAAAATGGAAGAAACAGCAGAGTACACTGAGATCAGGGACAACGGCTTAAAAGAGATAATGCCGGAGCCGGACGGACTGGACCATCCCGCTTTTGAAAGCAGGAACGTTTTTCATTCGCCGAATTACACGTGGGACGACCCGATAAAAATATACCTGCGTGAAATGGAATCGATCCCGATGCTCACAAAAGACGGAGAGGTCGAGACCGCAAAGAAGATGGAGGAGGCAAGGAACGCCGTCTCGGGGACCATATTTGCCTCACCTTTCATTGTAAGGCAGATATTGCACCTGCCCTTTCTTCTGAAGCAGAAGAAGGTTGCCCTGAAAAATTTCTGCTCTATCGAGAAAGACCTGACGGACGCCGAAAAGACGGAGTTCCTGGAAAATATCCTGAAGACGACCAGGACCCTGAAAGCCCTCTTTGATAAAAGGGACTCCTATCTCGAAAGACTGTCGGCCGGAAAACCGGACGAAAAAGAACGCGAAACAATAAAGGACCAGATGGCGGCAAACAGGTCCAGGATAATCAGCCATATATTAAACCTCAACCTCCGGGAAGAAATTGTTGAAAGCCTCTGTTCGCAATTCAAAAATATGGCATCGTTCCATGAAGAAATATGCAAAGAGATCGAAGGCATCAGGGCGCAGATTGACGTCCCTGTGGAAAAATTAAAGAACGGAAAGATGCTCATTTCCGCAGCCGGCAAACTCGGGAAATCTCCTGATGAAGTCAAAAAACTATATGATGGCTTTAAGGGCCTGAGGGCCGAGATGCAGCTCATAGAGTCGGAGCTTGGACTTAAAGGAGAAGAAGTGCCTCTCGCATTAAAGGCCGTAGAGGACGGCAGGGCGGAGGTCCTCGAAGCAAAGAGGTCGCTCACGGAGGCAAACCTGAGACTGGTCATCAGCATAGCCCGCAGGTATATAGGCAAGGGGCTCAGCCTGATAGACCTGATACAGGAGGGGAACATAGGGTTGATGAGGGCCGTAGACAAGTTTGATTACAAGAGGGGCTACAAATTCAGCACCTATGCCACCTGGTGGATAAGACAGTCCATAACAAGGGCGCTTGCGGACCAGGCCCGCACCATCAGGCTTCCGGTCCACATGATAGAGACCATCAATAAGGTCACGCATATATCAAAATATCTCGTACAGGACCTCGGGCGGGAACCGAAGGCAGAGGAAATAGCAAAAAAGATCAATCTCCCGCTCGAAAAGGTGCGCGAGATACTGAAGATATGCAAAGAGCCGGTCTCTCTCGAAGCGCCCATAGGCAATGACGAAGACAGCCACCTCGAAGACTTTATAGAAGACAAGTCTTCCCCCATCCCGCTTGACGGCGTAATTCAGCAGGAGCTGAAGGAGCAGGTCCGGAAGGTCATAGGCACGCTCACCAAAAAAGAGGCCGAGATCATCGAAAAGCGCTTCGGCATAGGAGACGGCGTCTCTCTCACTCTCGAAGAAGTCGGCAAGCAGTTCAAGGTCACGAGGGAGCGCATCAGGCAGCTCGAGGGAAAGGCACTGAGAAAGCTGAGACATCCTGCAAGATGCCAGACGCTGAAGTTGTTTCTGGAAAAGAGCTGACCTGGCAGGTTTCTGAAAAAGTATTTTAGCTGTCATTGCGAGCGAAGCGAAGCAATCTCGCTACTAATTAATCAATAAGTTTGAGATTACGTAACTGAATGGTTACGAGATTACTTCGTCATCCCGACTATGCGGGATTCCTCGTAATGACAATAAATACGGACTTTTTCAGCAGTGCAGCCTGTTACTGTTTCCTAACACCTTGCTTCCATAAACGCGGCAAATTCATTGGCCGGCAGCGGTCTGCTGAAGTGATACCCCTGTGCCTCGTCGCAGCGTATGATCTGCAGGAATGCAAGCTGCTCCTCAGTCTCGACACCTTCCGCGATCACCTTAAGGTTCAGGCTGTGGGCGAGGTTGATGACCGCATTTATGATCGACTTGTAATCAGGGTCTGCCGAAAGACCGAGGACAAAGGACTTGTCTATTTTGAGCATCTGGATCGGCAGCTTCTTCAGGTAGTTCAGGGACGAATATCCTATGCCGAAATCGTCAATGCAAAACCTCACTCCGGCATCGGTCAGTTTATTGAGATAAGGGACCGCCAGCTCTATCTCCTGCATTACAGTGCGCTCGGTAATTTCGATGCCGAGGTAGCCCGGGTCCAGGCCGGTCTCTTTCAATATAGCGGAGACCGTCTCCGCAATGTCGGCCCTCTGAAAATAACGGGACGAAAGATTTACCATTATGCAAACAGGCGAACGTCCGTCCTTTTGCCATTGCACACTCTGCGCGCAGGTGGTCCGCAGCACCCATTCATCGATATTGACGATAAGACCCGCTTCTTCAGCTAACGGTATAAACTGCATGGGATGCAGCAGGCCCATCTCCGGATGCCGCCAGCGCACCAGGGCCTCGGCGCAGAGTATTTGTCCGGTGTCCAGGCTCACCTGCGGCTGGTAGTGCAGGACCAGCTCCCCGGCCTCGATAGCGTGTCGCAGGCGGTTTGTAAGCTTCAGCCGCTCCAGCGCCCGGATATTCATTGTCGGGTTATAAAACTGATAATTGTTCCGTCCTCTCTTCTTGGCGGCATACATGGCAGCGTCCGCGTTTTTAAGCAATATATCGCCGTCATCGCCGTCAACCGGGAACAAACTGATGCCGACGCTGGGCGACGTGTGGAGCGTATGACTGTTGACCATGAACGGCTCCAGGAAGGACGATACGATCTTCCTCGCGATAGTGACGATGTCTTCTTCATGATTTACGCGCGACAGGAGAACGGTGTATTCGTCTCCGCCGAGACGCGCCAGGGTATCGCTTTCACGCAGGCACGTCTTCAGACGGCGCGAGACCGCCTGCAGGAGCAGGTCTCCTACCGCATGTCCCAGGGAATCGTTTATCTCCTTGAAATTGTCGAGGTCCAGATACATAACGCCCACCATATGCTGGTCGCGCATCGCCTGTGTCAGTGCGAGTTTGAGGTGGTCGATAAACAGCGCCCGGTTCGGCAGGCCGGTCAGCATATCATGATAGGCCTGGTGCTTTATGGCCTCTTCTATCTGTTTGCGTTCCGTGATGTCTATGATAATTCCGGACAAAACATCCTTATTGAGGGTTATGCTGAAAAGCAGATTTCTGGCCTTTCCCGTCTTTGTGACGGCCCTGATTTCAAAGTTGTCCAGCTTCCCTGTTTTTTTCAGGTTGTCGATTAAAGTCTTTCTGTCTTTCGGGGCCTCATAGATAGAAAGGGCCCTGCTGGACATAAACTCCTCCGCCGATCCATATTCGAGCATCCTGACCAGCGCATCGTTTACAAAAAGGATATCGCCCCTGAGATTTGTCTTGAACACCCCTGCGAGCGCATTGTCGACGAGGTCCCTGTATTTTTCCTCGGACTCCGCAAGCGCATCCATCATCAGCTTTCGCTCAATGGCGTACCGAATTGAACGGACCAGCAGGCCGCTGTTCACGCTCCCCTTGACCAGGTAGTCCTGTGCGCCAAGCTTCAGCGAGGAAATAGCCGTGCCTTCATCTTCAAGACCCGTCAACATAACAATCGGGACATTCGGCGCAAGCTTCTTTATCCCGGCAATGGAGTTGATCCCGCCGCTGTCGGGAAGCCCGAAGTCCAGCAGAACAACGTCAAAGGAGTGTTTGGCTAATTTAGCCAATCCGTCCGAAAGGGTGCCTGAATGCTCAAGCGACTGAGACAATGATGTTGCCTCAGTCAGCATTTCCTTTATCAGCCGGAAGTCTCCATCGTTGTCCTCGATGAGAAGGATGCGTAATTTTTTTACGGTCATGGTTTGTTACCCCCAAATCAATATGTACATCCTATCACCTGTACTGCGATTTGACAATAGTAAAGTGAAAGCCCCTGTAACCGATTATGGGTGGGGGGTTCTAAGGAGTGAAGCGACGAAAGATCTGAGGTAAAAAGATAAGAGGGAGTTATGATTCCGATACGACAGAGGTGGTTAACGGTTGCTTTCATACAAAAGGGTTTCTGACCGTTAGGCCCTTTATCTTATGGTTGTCGGCAAAGTCCTCTGAAAGGACCGTTGTCGCGCCGCCTGCGAAGGCAGCCGCTACAACAAGCGAGTCCCAGAAAGAATACCTGTATCTTTCCTGTAATTCTGTCGCTTCTATTATCGTTTCAATATCAATTATCACCGTGTCCCATTTTGAGAGTCTCTTTATTGTCTCTCTGGCAAAGGCCGGATCAATCGGCGCAGGGATCTTTTTTGTTACTGTAACGAAAAACTCCTGCAGGATCTGGGTGCTCAACGTCCCGAGGCCGGAAGCCCAAAGGTCTTTCATGATATCAAGCGCAATACGGTGCTTGTGCCCTGCGTCAAGGTCATAGGCATACACAAGCACGTTGGTATCGACAAAGACCTTATCTCCTCTCATGAAGCTCCTCGCGCGAGCAAGGCATATGTCCGCCGGTGCCGAGATGCAGCCCCTGCTCCATAAGCTTTATTTCCCGCTTCATCGCGTCCTGATATCCCGTATCTTTCCTTATCTTATCTTCGAGAGACTCCCTGATCAATGCGCTCAGCGACTTTTCCTCTTTCAGCGCAAGCATCTTCGCTTTCTTCACTATTGCCCTGGGAAGCGACAACGTCAAATTTTGCCTTTCCATAAAACCTCCTTTCCAAAATCACATGATTACGTATATCACATAATCATGTGATAAGTCAAACAACATACGTATCCGCACATCCTATCACCTCTCCCGCACTTTGACAATAGTAAACCCGAACTCTTCAACCGACTGCACTATCTGCCTCAGGTGTTCAAACCGCAACGGTTCCTTTCCCCATGACCCTTGCCCCTTGACTCTGTCTCTTATCCGGTATCGTAAAACAAAACGTTGCCCCTTTGCCTTTCTCCGACTCGCCCCATATACGCCCTCCGTGACGTTCCACAATCTTCTTGCAGATCGCCAGCCCGGCGCCTGTGCCCGGATATTTGTCGCGTGTATGAAGACGCTTGAACATGAGGAATATCCTGTCGAAATATTCCGGGGCAATACCGATGCCGTTGTCACTGACCTGTATGACCCATTCGGCTCCTTTGTGTTCGGCTGAAATGCGGATGCGGGGCGGCTCATTACTATGGAACTTGATTGCGTTTTCAATAAGGTTCTGAAACAACTGCACCATCTGTACTTCATCAGAATGAACGGACGGCAGTATTTCGTTTATAATCTCAACCCGGTTTTCTTCAATCGCTGTGTTCATATTGTCGGACGCCCTCTTGAGCGCGACATTCAGGTCCGTCAGAATAAAAGGCTCCTCTCCCCTTCCAATCCTTGAGTAACTGCGAAGGTCACGGAGGAGCATCTGCATATACTCGGCCCCGCTGACTGCAAAACCGATAAAGTCATCGGCGTCCTTATCAAGTTTGTGCTTATACCTCTGCCCTATCAACTGCAAAAAGCTTGAGACCATGCGGAGCGGCTCCCGGAGGTCGTGGGACGCGATATAGGCGAACTGTTCAAGCTCCCGGTTGTACCGCTCAAGGTTATCGGCAAGGGACTTCAACTGCTCGATATTGGCTTCCCTTTCTCTCTCTGCGCACTTACGCTCCGTGATGTTGTCGAACACGGCCACAAAATGTCCCTTTTCCATGCTGTAGACCGAAAGGGACAGGCAGATGTCCAGCGGGGCAAATTGAATCTCGAATTTCTCAGGCCTGCCCGTCAGCGCGACCCTGCCGTAGATTTCAAATAATTCCGGATGTGACTCCTTGATGCCGGGAATTGCCTCGGTCACTTTTTTGCCCACTACGTTTTCCAGACCGGTCAGTCTTCCGAAGGCGCTGTTGACGTCGAGATAGACAAAATCCGCAGGGCGTCCCAGGTCATCAAAAAGCATCCTGCAGTAAGCGCACCCTTCCACCATGTTTTCAAACAGCGAGTGATAACGCTGCTCGCTCTCACGAAGTGCTTCCTCCGCCCGCGTGCGCTCCTCCATCTCTTTGCTTAATTCATCCCTCGAAACCGTCATGTCCGCGAGTTTCATATAAGGCTCATTGACCGATGCGATGAATACCCCCTTATACATCATGTAAAAAGCGGCTATTTTATAGACATGCCCAAGTACGTTATAGGTGTCAAACACCTTCGTGTAGCTCGCAAAGATGATCTCGCTGAAGATGCTGATGATAAAGGCAGCCAGGTAGTAGATTACGGCCCTGTCCCCGGTCTTCTTCATCCGCCGTCGGTAAACTGCAGCCGAAATGCACAGGCCCACGACTACCAGGTATTCGGAGATTTTCTTGAAAGGTGTAAGGCCGGTCCCCTGGATATGGGTGACGGGTGCGTACTCAGGGAAAAAGACGGTCCCGGTAACTACAAGCCCTGTCAAGAGAATGGCCGACACCATCAACACCTTTTTCGACAGCCACCTGATGGGTCTCTCCGGGTAAATATATGCGCTGGCCAGGAATGCCGCGGCCTGGAACAGCCTCGCGGCTATCCAGAACTGGGTAGACTTGTTGGAAGAATTGGCGGTTATAAAGGCAGGCATGGCGGCGTTGCTCATGGTATGCATGAAGTCCAGGAGGCCGATGGAAAGGAAGGCAGTGCTCAAAAAAAGCGCGTGCCGGTTACCGGACCGTTCATAAGTATACCAGCCGATGCCGAAGATGGAGAAGGAAACCATAATGCTGAAAAACTCGGCTATGTTATGGAAGACAACATACGACTCCGCAGGTATAACACGGTCAAACTGCGAGGGAAACATTACTACCGCCAGAACCGGCAGCGCCGACAGTAAGAAGACGGCTGTCAGGATGCGTTGGTTAGCCCCTCTTTGGAAAAGAGGGATCAGAGGAGATTTTTTAATCATAAACAACTCCAAATCTTTTCTATGTCCGCATCGAATTTCTCAAAAACTTCTTTATCAGAAAATCTCAGACTTTTAATCCTGATTTAGTCGAAAAATCATCTCTTATTTGATCTCTCTCGCCTTTCTTCACTATCATAAACCCGAACTCTTCAACCGACTGCACTATCTGCCTCAGGTGTTCAAACCGCAACGGTTTGGTAAAGTAGTATTTCGCACCGAGGCGGTAGCTTACGATAATGTCCTCTCTGTCTTCCGAAGAAGTCACCACCGCAACTGGAATGTCTTTCAGCTCCGGATCATTCGTGATCTCCCTGAGCACCTCGCGGCCGCTTTTATTCGGGAGGTTCAGGTCCAGAAGAATGAGATCGGGCTGCGGAACGCCGGAATATGTCCCCTCACGGCGGAGAAAAGACATGGCCCCTTCCCCGTCGTTTACAACATGGAGGCAGTTATGCACCTTCGCGTCCCTGAGCATCTCCTGCATCAGACGCACGTCACCGGGGTTGTCCTCGATGAGGAGGATATTGATAGTGGATGTAGTTTCTTTGTCCATATAAAAAATAGGGGCAATGGCTTCTGCCCCCTCCCTTTCGGACAGAGGCTTCACCTCTGTCGTATTCGTGGCAGTCAGGAGGCCACCCTTCTGCCCTCTCCCTTGACGGGAGGGGGTGAGGGGGAGGGTGTTTCAATACAGTTCATCCTTATAACCTCTAATACTCCTCTTGTATTTAAAAATACTTCATTATTCCAAAATCGCAAAACCCTAAATCCTCTCTGCGCAAAATACTTGTCTCTTTTTGTATCATTTTCATTTTCAGAATGTTGCCCTCCGTCTATTTCAATAATTAAGCGGTTGCTAAAACATACAAAGTCAACTATGTAATTACCTATTGGTTGTTGTCTCCTGAATTTAAATCCTTCTATCTGTTTAAGCCGTAAATTATTCCATATAAGTTGCTCTGCTCTGGTTAGCCTTTTCCGCAACGTCCTGGCGTTACCATATAATGGATTAATCATTTAATGGTCACCCCCACCCTAACCCTCCCCCGTCAAGGGGGAGGGAAACAAGTTGTATC
The DNA here is from genome assembly GCA_003599275.1 of Nitrospiraceae bacterium. Classification (GTDB taxonomy): domain Bacteria; phylum Nitrospirota; class Thermodesulfovibrionia; order UBA6902; family UBA6902; genus SURF-23. The sequence continues at coordinate 71,577 of QZJG01000005.1, forward strand.
TCCCCATTAATGGGCAGTGGATTTCTTACCCATGACCCCTGCCCCTCGGAATCGAGTTCGGCACGAATCTCCGATCGTACCCCCTTGACCCTACCTTTTATCCGGGATCGTAAAATAGAACGTAGACCCCACTCCCGGCTCCGACTCCACCCATATACGCCCCCCCTGCAGCTCGACTACTTTTTTGCATATCGCGAGCCCGCTGCCGGTCCCGGGATATTTGTCACTCCTGTTAAGACGTTTGAACATGAGAAATATCCGGTCAAAATACTCACGGGCTATACCGATGCCGTTGTCACAAACCTGAATGAGCCATCCGTCCGGCAACCGCTCCGCTGATACGCGGACAACGGGATTTCTGTCCCTGCGAAATTTAATCGCGTTGCCGATAAGGTTCTGAAACACCTGCACCATTTGCGTCTCATGAGAGTAAACAGTCGGCAGTTTTTCGCATATCACCCTGGCGCCGCTTTCTTTAATTACGCTTTGCAGATTATCGGAGGCCCGCTTAAATACCTTATTTAAATCCGTCAGCTCAAACGGCTTTGTGTCCCTTCCAATGCGGGAATAAGCCAACAGGTCCCTCAGCAGCGTCTGCATGTAATCCGCCCCGTTGACTGCATAATTGATGAATTCGTCAGCGTCCTTATCAAGCTGTCCCTTATAACGACGCTCAATCAGCTTCATATAGCTTGAGACCATGCGGAGCGGCTCACTGAGGTCGTGGGTCGCGATATAGGCAAATTGCTCCAGCTCCCTGTTGGAGCGCTCCAGCTCCGCAATCAGTCTTTCGCGCTCCTGATCGGCCTCTTTCTTCTCGGTGATGTCTATGACGATGCCAAGTGATCTGACGGCTTGTCCTTCTTCATGATACCGAAAGACGCCCCGGCCTGCGACCCAGCGGATGCTGCCGTCCGGCCAGACAACGCGGTATTCAACTTCATACGGCAAGCGCTCTGCAAGACTGCGGCGCACTTCCTCCTCGATTAGCGGCAGATCATCAGGATGCACACGGTCGGTCCAATCCCGGTATGTATGCTGCCGCATAGTAGTAGTAGTAGTAGTAGTAGTAGTAGTAGTAGCGGGAATGATGCCTAAGATCATTTCGAGCTGCTCGGTCCACAAGATGTCGCCGGTCAGCACATCCCAGTCGAACATCCCTATACGCGTACCGCTTATCGCAAGCGCCAGGCGCTCCTCGCTTTCACGCAGTTCGTCACTCGCCTCCTCAACCTGCTGCCGGGCGGCGATGGCGTCTTCCATGATATTGAGGGCGGCCCGGCGGGATTCGCGCAAAGAAGCGTTGGCGGCCTGAAGCTCGGCTGTGCGCTCGACTACGCGCTGCTCCAGTGTCTCGTTGATTTCCCTGAGGGCTTTTTCCGCCTTCTTGCGCTCCGATATATCGGTGACAATGGCAAAGACCGACGGCACGCCATCGGTCAGGCGCGTGCTGCACGATATGTAAACCGGCAGACTGCCTCCGTCCGATTTCAGTTCAAGTTCGGCGGGTGCGTTTTCAAGAAGCACGTTTTGCCAGAGCGTGTCGAATATTTCAAGGTATTTATCGGTTATCAGCTCTCTAAGCCGGACGCCAACCAGATTGCCGCATGAAGTAGCAGCCATACCTGCAAAGGCCCTGTTGCTGTAAATGATGACGCCGTCTTCCGTAAGTGTGAGGGCCCCTTCATGAATAGACTCCACGAGCACGCGGTACGTGTGCTCTGCGCCCAGGAGGGTATAGACCTGATCGCCCCCAGGGGCAGAGACCACCAAGGCGTCGACGGCTCCGCTCCTGATCGCGTCAAGCGTCTCCTCGGCCTCGCGAAGACGAATGCGGAGTTCTTCTATCTCATGATAGAGTTCGGCTTTTGTTTTTTCCTTTTTTGCCATGCCTGTTTTTGCCCTTTACTTCTTCGTCCTGAGATCAAGGCCGATGAGGATTTTATCAGTATTGGACATGTCGCCTATAAACTTTCTGATCGGCAGGGGGAGCTTTTTTATAAGGGTCGGCGCCGCAATGATCTGTTCACCCTTTGCAAGCACCGGCTGCTGGAAGATATCTACAATCTCAAGTTCGTAGCGGCCTTTGAGATGCTCCTCACAAATTCCCTTTATGTTCATGACGGCCTTCATGGACCTCGGCGTCATGCCGGTCACGTAGAGCTTCAGTATATATTTCTCTTTGCTCTTCTCACCGGCCATTTCCTCTAAATTGCTGATTGTATCTTCGGTCTTCCTTTTCATATCGTCCTCATTTCCCTACCCTCAGATCGAGGCCCACAAGGACCCGCTCTGTATTGGAGAGGTCGCCTATTATTTTCCTTATCGGCACGGGAAGTTTTCTTACAAGTGTGGGAAGCGCAAGTATCTGATCGCCCTTCGCAAGCTGGGGATTTTTCAAAAGGTCTATCACCTCTATTTTATATATGCCTTTCAGGTGCTCTTCGCAGAGATTCTTAAGGTTGTTAAAGGCGGTGACGGACTTAGGGGTCTGGCCTGCTACGTAGAGTTTGAGCTCCCATATTTCACCCGCCGGTTCTCCTTTTGCGGGTTTAGATAATGCCTTCCGGTTTTTTGCCGGTGACTTCGACGATGTTTTCTTTTCGGTTTTTGCAGCAGCGCTCATCTTTTCCTCCCTTTTGTACTGCCCCTAACAGTTCTTTATATTTTCCGGGCTGTCATTCCGGCTTGTCCGGAATCTTCCCTTTTTAAAAGAAGGATTCCCGACGTTGCGGGAATGACGGATAACGTATATCTATTAATAAGACAGGACACTTGCTATTTCTGTTTGTATATCCGTCCCTTTTTTTTCGACGATGCGTCCGCCTTGCGCATGCCTGCTATAACGCCGCGGTCTGCGGCAAGGGCATTTTCTTTCAGCTCCTGTTCCTTCACGCTGGCCAGCAGTGCCTCTTCAGCAGATTCGTACTCTGCGCGGACTTCATTTATCTTTGCCTCCATGATCAGCCGCTTTCTCTCGAGCTCTCGTTTGACCCTTTCGAGCTCTTCCCTGCGGACAACGGACTCTGCCTTTTCCTTCATCTCCTGGACCCTCCGGGCTGAGCCGGTCAGTACCATGCCCTGTCCCACGTACACATCGGTGAGGTCTATGCCCTTGGCTGTTATCAGGAACTCCCGTATCTGGTTGGAGTGCGCCATGCCTCTTGACTTAAGCACGTAGAGACCCCGGGTGCGCTCTCCATTATATTCGATATCACGAAGGAGGAGCCACGTGTCCATGAGGGACGTTACCGCGACCACGGTCTGCTCCAGGTTCTGACCTCCGTGGGTGAGGCTTGTGCAGAGGGTGGTGATATAACTGGATTTCAGTATATCGATCATCCTCATCAGCATGGCCTTGACTTCATCCACTGACCCGATATTTGTCATGCCGGTAATCGGATCTATAACCGCAATGTTCGGCCGGAATTCCCTGATCAGCTTATTGATTGTGACGAGGTGCATCTCCAATCCGGAGTATGTCGGCCTTGCCACATGAAAGTGCAGAAGCCCCTTCTTCACCCAGGGGGCGAGGTCAAGACCGATGGACTTGGCATTCCGGATGATCTGGTGTGCGGATTCCTCTGAGGCCATATAAAGGCACCGCTCGCCCCGGCTGCACGCCTTGTTGACGAGGTGCATGGCCAGGCTTGTCTTTCCTGTGCCTGCCGTGCCTGATACAAGGATGCTGCTGCCCCGGTAATAGCCTTTGCCGTCAAGCATCGCGTCGAGTCTCGGGATGCCGGTCGGCACGCGCTCGTCGGTCGCTTTGTGATTGAGCCCGACAGAAGTTATAGGCAGGACTGAAAAGCCGGTCTCATCGATCAGGAAGGGATATTCGTTCGTGCCGTGTACGGAACCACGATATTTGACGATCCGCAGGCGGCGCGTCGATATCTGCTCCGTCACCCTATGGTCGAGCATGATAACGCAGTCGGCCACATATTCTTCAAGCCCGTGGCGGGTAAGGGTGCCTTCCCCCTTTTCTCCGGTGATGATAGCGGTGACTCCCTGCGCTTTTAACCACCTGAAAAGGCGGCGCAGCTCCGCGCGCAGGACATTGGGGTTAGGCAGCCCTGAAAAAAGGGCCTCGATAGTATCGATCACTACCCTCTTTGCTCCGACGGATTTGATGGCATGGTCAAGTCTGATGAATAGCCCTTCAAGGTCATATTCCCCCGTCTCCTCGATCTCGCTCCGCTCGATATATACATAATCGACAACTATCTTCTTTTTCTTTGAAAGGTCTTCAAGGTCAAAGCCGAGCGAGGCGACGTTCTTTGTCAGCTCCTCCGCGTTCTCCTCAAAGGCCATGAATACACCCGGTTCATTAAACTGGACCGCGCCGCGCACCAGGAATTCCATTGCGAGCAGGGTCTTGCCGCAGCCCGCGCTCCCGCAGACCAGCGTGGGGCGGCCCTTCGGCAGCCCGCCTTGCGTTATCTCGTCGAGGCCCTGGATGCCGGTCGCGCATTTCTTAAGGGCTGACATCATTTTTTGCATGCTCGTCTTCCTTTCTGAATATGGTTTCATAATGTTTATTGTTCGTCTTCAAAGTCGAGGGCATAGCGCAAAGGCAGGCCTGCCCGTGCGCAGAGCTCGTTTATTTCTTTTTTCAATTCTATCATGCGCAGCTCCCGGCCGACCGCGGCATTGTTAAAGCGGGTCAATTCCTCATATCTGGCGCGCAATTCCTCCTCCGCCTTCTTTCGCTCGGTGATATCGTGGGCGACGTGCACCGAGGCGATCAACTTTCCCTGTTCATCAAACATCGGGGTGGTGGTAACCAGCAAGTCCATACCGAGATGCTCTTCGTGTATCTCCTGGACGTGCTCGCGGCCGTCCTTAATGGTGCGGGAATGAGGGCAGAAATCAGGCGGGGCCGTTGTCCCGTGCACGGCCTCATAACACTTCATCCCGACGCACTCTTCAGGCTTGCGTCCGAGACGCCTTGCCATTGATTCGTTTACCCGCATGATCGTGTGGTTATTGTCGAGTATCGCTATCATGTCCGGAACGTTTGCGAAGGTCCGCTCCCATTCCTCCCTTGCGCGGCTGATCTCCTCCGCGGCCCGTTTGCGCTCCGTGATATCGCGCTCGGTAGTCGCAATGGCGACCGGTTTCCCCGTATCGTCAGCCAATACGGTCGCGGTCTGCCAGATGTCCAGAACGCGGCCGTCCTTTGTGAGACGCTTCGTCTCGAACGGGGACACTGGCTCGCCGAGGTACAGGGTTTCGAGGTACGCAAGCGCCTCTGAGAGCTTCTCAGCCGGTATCGTGTCTCTGATCTTCATCTTCAGTGCCTCGGTCTCGGTCCAGCCGAACAACCGCTCCGCCCCATGGTTCCAGACCGTGATATTTCCCTCGAAGTCATGGACCATTATCGCGTCGTTGGAATCCCGAAGCACGGCGGCCAGCTTGCGCGAGGCCTCAGCGAGATGTCTTGTGCGCTCCTCCGCCAATTTGATCTCGGTGACGTCGCTATAGGTGATGATCACGCCCTCGATACGGTTGTCGGAAGTTCTGTACGGGAGCGCGGTCCTGACATACCAGACATCCTTGAGCAGGATTTCATTCTTCACCGGGACAAGGTTGTCGAGAACGGTTTGCGCGTCGGCGATCAGGTCTGGGCCGACAGCCTCCTGCGACATATCCGCAATCGGCCTTCCCACGTCGGAGGGGATGAGCTTCAGCAGCCTTGACATGGCGGGGGTGAAGCGTTTCACCCTGAGCCGGTGATCAAGAAATACTGTAGGTATATTTGTGCTTGCGAGAAAGTTGTTCAGGTCGTTGTTGGTCTCATCCTGCTCCTCGATCTTGCCCTGGAGCTGGGAATTCACGGTAATAAGCTCTTCATTCAGAGATTGCAGCTCTTCCCTCGAGGTCTCAAGCTCCTCGTTGGCTGCCTGCAATTCCTCGTTGGATGATTGCAGCTCTTCGTTGAGGCTCTTAAGCTGCTCAATATGGCTCTGGAGGTCCGTGCGCGTTGCCGAAAGCTCGCTTTCAAGCTGGCGGATGGCATTGACATCAACGTCAGCGGCCTCCATAGCAGCGGCTTCCTGCTCGGAGATCCCGCCCTTCTCATGGAACACGATAAGGGACAGGTCCCCTTTCAATCTTGAAATGCGCAGAGTGACCTGGATTTTCTTCTCGTCATCTCCGGGTATGCTGGCCCGGATCGAGACAGGTTTTGCCTCCCGGGTCGTCCTGTAGATCGCCCCCCGGACCCTGCTTCGCAGGTTTTCAGAGAGGAGCTCAAGCAGGTTCTGCGTGGGCGCGCCACGGGGCTGGCGGAGGTACCTGTTGGTGGGGCCGTTATGGTAAATGATGTCGTAATATTGATTGATCGCCACTGCCGCAGGGGCATATTCCTCAAGCAGGGACTCCTGGATGGCCCCGGTGACGGACTGCTGCTCCGTGATCGACGCCCGCGTTGGAAGAGGCACAGCGCGCTCCGATGCAAAGGGAACCGGAAGCGGCAGTCTTGCGGAAGTCGTTGCCTCGATCTTTTGATAGACGCGGCATTTTTTATGGGCCAGGGACCTGAAGAGGGAACTGCTTCTGCCGACGGACTCCGCATTGCCGAGGAAGAGATAGCCCCCCTCTTTAAGCGCATAATGAAACAGGGTGATGCATTTCTCCTGGGCCAGAGGTTCGAGATATATGAGCAGGTTGCGGCAGATGATCAGGTCGAGCCGCGAAAACGGCGGGTCTGTGAGAAGGTCCTGTTTGGCAACCACCACGCGCTCGCGTATCTCTTTGCCGATAATCACCGAAAGGCCGTCTTCGGAGCATGTGAAATATCTCTTCATGAAATCCGGCGGCACGTCGGCGGCAATGCTGCCGGGGTATTTGCCTTCACGCGCCTTATCGAGCGCCCGGTCGTTGACGTCCGTGGCAAAGACCTGTATCTCCCTCTTCCTCCCGGCAAGCTCAAACTCGTTGTGAAGCATCATGGCAATGGAATACGCCTCTTCCCCGGTTGCGCACGCTGGGGTCCAGACCCGGACAGGGAAGTCATTCTCTTCCGCTGCGAGCTTCCTTATCACGCCGAGATTGAGGGCCTTCCATGCCAGCCTGTCACGGAAAAAAGAGGTGACCCCTATCATGAAGTCGGCGGCAAGGGCGCCTGCCTCGGCGTCATTTTCCGCCACCATTTCCATGTAATCCTTCACCGACAGGACCCCGCGCAGGTACATGCGCCTCCTGATCCTGCGGTTGATTACGTTCTGTTTATAATAATTAAAGCGGTACCCGGTCTTCTCAATTATCAGCCGGTAGAAGGTCTCGAAATCTTCCCCTGTAATAACGCCTTCAGTGCTTATTGAGGCGGCCCCGTGGAGCTTCAATATCTCTGCGGCGATTTCCTCAGGCGACAGCACGCCGTCCGCCTTCCCCGTATCTATGGCGGCGAGAGGCATTCCCGGAAACTCGGCAGTGGCCGGTGCCTGGACAAAGACCGTCCCGCCCGCATTCTTTATTTCGTGAATTCCACGCGCCCCGTCCGTGCCTGCCCCGGAGAAGATGACCGCTATGGCCCGCTCCCCGGCGTCTTCGGCAAGGGAAATGAAGAACTCATCGATGGGCAGATGAAAGTGCCCACCGGAAAGCGGCGCTGTATGAAGGACCCCTTTCTCAATTCGTAGCTCCACCCCCGGCGGACAGAGATAAAGTCTTCCGGGAAGGACCTCCATTCCGTCGGTTATCTCCTTTATATCAATAGAAGGTCTTCCGGAGCGGAGCAGGCCGGGAAGAAGGTTCCCGTGTTTATGCGAAAGGTGCTGGAGAAAGACGATTGCAAAACCGAGGTCCTTCGGCAATACATTCAGGAAGCATTGGATGGAGTTTAGACCGCCTGCCGAAGCGCCGATGGCTACTATGGGGAAATCTTTGTCAGGCATGGTGGACATAGATTGTTTCCTGGAAAATAGGTCTTAAAAGTCGTGACTTATTTGTTCTTTATAAATTCCTCTATCTGTCCCACGAATTTCTCCGGGACTATCGGCTTATCGATGTAGCCGTCGAAGCCGGCGGAGAGCACCTTGTCGCGGTCGCCTACCATCGCCAATGCGGTAACTGCTACGAGCGGGATCTGGCGCAGCACCGGGTCCTTTTTGAGATATTTCGCAACTGCATAACCGTCTACTATGGGCAGGTGCACGTCGCAGATTATGAGGTCCAGCATCTCCCTTTTTGCCGTAGTTATGCCTTCTTCACCATTATGCGCAATCAGGACCGTGTAGCCGAAGGAGCTGAGTAAATAGCTCATAAGCTCCATGTTCGCAGGGTTGTCTTCGATGATCAGTATTCGTGCTTGTTGCATTCGGATATTCTAACAGAAAATAAGTCCTATAGGACATAGGTCATATAGGACTTATAAGACCTATTCTTTCTTTCTCCATCTTCATCATCTCATTGACCAGCCGCGCGTTCTCAAGGGAGATGGCGGCCTGGGAGGTGAGCAATTCGGTCATCTGCGTCTTCTCGGAGGTGAAGACCGCATCAGCAAGTCGGTTTTCTAAGTAGAGTATCCCGATCATCTTTGACTGCTTGATTACCGGCAGGCAAAGGACGGAGCGCAATTGCATGGACTGGACCTCCGGGTTGTCTTTGAACGCGCCCTCCTGTGAGGCGTTGTTCAGGATCAGACGCTCGCCGGTGCGGTATACGTAACGGACAACGGCCTTGCATATGTCCGTCGCGTCTTCGAGTTTAGAGTTTATAGAGTTTGAAGAGTTGTGGAGTTGCGGAGTTTTTGATGACTCTTTGAACTCTTTAACTCCTGAACTCTTTGACTCTCCCTTATCGGCAGCGTGGCTCTCTGCCCGCACAAATAATTCGCCTTCTTCCTCGATCATGAGATAGCCGTGCTGGGCCCCGGAGCTTTCGATGACCACGTTCATGATCTTCTTCAGTAGCGCGTCCTGCTCTATCTCGGCGGAGATGGCGAGGGACGACTTCATAAGGTATTCGATGTCAAGGTCGGGCAGTGTATACGGCGACGCCTGGACAGCCTCAAGCTGCGGGTATGAGGTCTTTTCTTCCTCGAAATACTCAGGGTATTTCGCAGTGAGGTTGATCTCCTTGCGCTCCGCCCTGCACTTGCCGTACAGGCGCGCAGCCTCCACAAAATACACCCTCTCAGGGAACTGGCCGGCCTGGAGCATATGCTCGCCCAGGCATTCATTGAGATGGCCTTCAAGGAATATATACTTTTGCTTGTGCGCAAGGTTTATCGCGTCAAGGTAAAGACCCCGGGCCTCTTTGAATTCGCCGGTGACCCTCTCAAGCTCGGCATAGAGGAAGGCCAGATAGGGTTTAAGCAAAGGCCCCATCGCGGCCCACGTCTCGACCTTTTTGATAATGGGCCTGATCTCGGCCAATAATTTGTCTTTGCTTTTGAAGCCCGTGCCGCGCTCGTAAAGCTTAAGCGCGTTCAATACGCGGAAGACGTGCCACTGTCTCTTGAGCACGTTGTCGGTAAGACCGGACAGATATCTCCTTACCCCGACGATGTACCGCTCGGCCTCTTCATATTCTCCGAAGTAATAATGCATCAGCGCCATGTGGACGTAATAGCTCCCGGCAGAGGCGATGTGATTGTCACGCTCCCACTTCCTCAGTTTTTCATCCATGGACACGGGCGCGTAATCTTTTTTCATGGGAGCGGTCCAGCCCGCCTGCATGGCCTCGGCAAGGCCGACTGAAAAGGACAGGTGATACCTGTTTGAAAATTGCAGGCACTCCTTTGCCACGTCATCGATGATGGCCATGTCCGCGCCCTGCACCTGGAGGTTCCACATCAACGGGCCGTATGAAAGCCCGGCGTTATACAGGTCGCCGCAGTTTTTCCCGCACTGGATTGACTTGAGGCAGTAATCCACGATCTCCCTCGGGTGGCTGCGTGAATGCATGTTGCACCAGACGATGCCGTTCATGCCGCGTGTTGCGCCGAAGGTGTTCGGGTATTTGGCGGAGAGGTCACGGGCCAGGTCTTCATATTTAAACGCCTGCTCGAATTCCTCCTGCTCCCCCAATTGGAGCCCCATGATGCTGAAGGAATAGATCACGGACTCATCCATACCTCCTGCCAGGCAGTGCTGGGTAGACTGCGCGGCTGAGAGATACAATTGCGGCACAAGCCCGGACATGTACAAATCGGGGATAAGCTCGCTGTAGAAGGCCAGCTCGATCTTGCTCTTTCTGTCATCGGTAAAGGGCATGTTCAGGATCGTGTCCCACACGTCAACGTTCTTTGAGGCTATGGCGCTCATAAGCTCAGCCCTTCTCTTGTCCGCCTCATCCGCGCTTTCAGGGATGGCCTTATTGAAATAGGCAAGCCCCCGGTTCGCGGTCTCAATCGCCTTTATAAAATTGCCTATGGATGACAAGGAGGTCGTCTGCTCCGCAAGGCACTCCGCCTTGTCCAAGTCGGTCTTTGCATGGTCAAGGAGCTGGGTGAGCAGTCTTTCGGAGTTCCCGTAATTGCCGCACATAAGCTCCGTCTTTGCGGCCTTCTTATATATCTTGAAGGTGCTTTCATAATATGCTTCTTCCCAGCAGTCCTGGGGCAGCAGCTCCCTGCTTATGCTGAAATACTCATTCGCAGCCTCCGTGGCCAGGGAGTCAAGGGCCTTGTTGCCTGCGTGGTAGTTGATGTCGGAGAGAAAATACGCGGTATCTTTGTCGGGATGCTCTTCTTTCCCAAGGTGGAGATGGGAGACAATGGTGAACAGGTTATCGAGCTTTTCAAGCTCGGCCCCCGGTGGAACAGCGGAAAGGAGGTAGCTGCCGACCTCGCGGTGGATCTCGCGCCGCCTTTTTGCGGGTATCGCGGAAAGTACCGCCTCCTGCACGCGGTCGTGAATGAACTGGAGCTGGTTTTTATTTTCCATAAGCAGGCCCTGTCCGAGGGCGGGCTTGAGCATCTCAAAGGTCCCAAGCAATGTTATATCCCTGATAGCGGATATCTCGGTAGGCGAAAAGGTATTGCCCATACACGCGCAGTATTCAAGAAGGGCCACAAGGTCGGGAGGGAGCCTCCGTATCTTGGAGCTGAAAAGCGCGACTACCGTGGTCGGCATGTTGGACTGCCTGATCTTGTCCAGGTCCCACCGCCACTGCCTGTCGCTGTCAAGGAACAGGAGGTCTTCATTATGGAGATAGGACAGACTTTCACTGACGAACAGCGGGTTTCCTTCGCTCAGGGTATTTATGAAATCCGCCAGGCTCCTTGTCTGCGGCCTGGGGGAATCAAGGATGTATGAGACCATCTCATGACAATGCTGGGGCTTCAATGGCTCCAGCCTGATCTCCTTCAAAGGCTGGCTGCCGTCCCTGACGCTGCGAATGAGTTTTGTCAGGGGATGGCTCGGATCGACCTCGTTATGACGGTACGCGCCCAATAAAAACAAATAAGGATGGTCATTATAATTTGCAAAGATATTTGTGATGAAGTCGAACGAGGCCACGTCGCACCACTGAAGGTCGTCAATGAAGAGCGTCAGCGGGTTCTCCTCGCTCGCAAGGCAGGTCAGGAACCGGTCGAATATGTCATGGAACCTGTTGAGCGATTCCACCGGCGGCAACTGCTTCACCCCCGGCTGGACGCCTATTAGTATCTCAAGCTCCGGGATAACGTCCGTCAGCACCTTGCCGTTTTTGCCTACGGCCTTCAATATCTTGTTCTTCCATTGCGCGACCCTTTCGTCACTTTCGGTCAGGAAGGTGCGCATTAAATTTCTCAGGGCCTGTATGAGTGAGCTGTACGGGATGTTCTTCTGGTACACGTCGAATTTTCCGGAGGTGAAATATCCCCTGTGCTTTACAATAGGCTTTTGAAGCTCCTGAATGAGGCGCGTCTTCCCTATTCCCGACAGGCCTGAAATGAACAGTGCCCGGAATTCGCCGCGCGCCACCTGCTCGTATTCATCGAGGATTGTCTCCGATTCCTTGTCGCGTCCCACCATCTTGGATATGAAGGTCACCCTCTGGGTCAGGAAGCGGCTTTCAAGGGGGAACTCGCGTATGGTGCCGATGGCTGAAAATTCGTCCTTGCACCGCAGGAGGTCCGTGAGCAGGGCGCTGCTGCTTTGATAACGCTTCTCAGGCTGCTTGAACATCAGCTTGGCCACTATCTTGCTCAGGGCCACCGGGATATTGGGATTTATTTCATGCACCTTCGGCGCTTCTTTGGCAAGGTGCGCGTGGATCAATTCAAGCGGGTCATCCGAATAAAACGGGAGCCGCCCGGTCAGCATCTCATAGAACACGATGCCGAGGGAATAGAGGTCCGAGGCAAACACAACTCTATGGTTGATGCGCCCGGTCTGCTCAGGAGAAGTGTAGGCCAGCGTATCGCGGACAAAGGAGCGATCATAGATAAAATGGCTGACGTCCCTCACGTCTATCGCGCTGAAAAAATCGATCAGCCGGACGTCGAGGGTCCTGACGTCCACGAGTATGTTGTGGGGCTTGACCCCGCCGTGAATGATCCCGGCCTCATGCACCTTGTCCAGCGCCCCTGCCAGTCTGCACGCTATTGTGAAGAAATCATTCAGGGGAAAAATAGGGACACATCCCATTTTTGTTTCTCCAAAATGGGATGTGTCCCTATTTTTCATGTTATCGAGGGTCACCCCTTCAAAATAGTCCTGGGTTATGAAGCAGACCCCGTCCTTCTCGCCGAAGGAGACCGGCGTGATCACTGCCGGGTCGTTCAGCACCTTGAGGTGCTCGATCTTCTGCCTGAACTGCGCCTGCTTGTATTCCGACAGGCTGCCCGCCTTCAGGATTTTGAGCACCAGCAGCCGCGCCGGGTTTTTCTTGTGATACGCCTTGTAAATCGCCGATTGCGGGGCCTCGGCGATCTTTTCGATCAGTTCGTAGTTTGAAAGTAGCATGGTTATATCTCCGTCAAAACACTCCCTCTTGTTAGAGGGGTGACAGGCTTCTAATTTCCCCTCTAACAAGAGGGGATTAAGGGGTGTGTTTATTTTCAATTCCTTTCATACAATCTTTTATATCTTCTACTACCCCATCAATATTGTTTATTACATCTTCATCTCTGTATCTCAAAATTGTTATCCCCATTTCTCTTAAACGTTGTTCTTTCTTTTTATCTTTTTCAAATACCTCTTCAAAGCCATGCGTATAACCGTCTACTTCAATGGCCAACATCAGTTTATTGCAGAAGAAATCTGTAATGTAATTTTCTACCGGTTTTTGCCTGTGAAAGGCATAGTCCATTAGTTGTTTCCCTTTTAAGCAACTCCAAAGTTTTATTTCTGCTTTTGTACTATTATTCCTCAAGCGTCGAGCTAATTCTTTCAACTCGGAATTGTATTTAATTTTCATTAAAACACACCCCTGGCCCCTCTTTTTAGAGGGGAAAAACTACCCACGCACATAACTTTCATCACCCCCACCCTGCCGTCAAGGGGGAAGGAATGTCTTGCCACTTGACCCTTGATCCTGTCTTTACGCCTTCTCATCCAGCACTATCGTAAACTCACTCCCCTTGCCGTACTCACTCTTCATGGTGATCCGGCCTTCGAGAAGCTCGGCCAATTTTTGGCTCAGGTACAGGCCCAGCCCCGTGCCTTCATACTTGCGGGAGCTTGAGGTGTCCACCTGGGTGAAGGCATGGAACAGCCTTTGCTGATCTTCGGGTTTGATGCCAATGCCGGTGTCTATCACGCTCAGCTCGGTGCGCTGGGCGCCGTTGTAACTGTAGCGGCGAAGCTCAAGCCTCACTTCTCCTTTTTGGGTGAACTTGATCGCATTATAAGTCAGGTTGAGCAGTATCTGGCTGATAGCGCGGCGGTCCGTGCCTACTATCACGTCCTGGTCCGGCATCCTGTAGTACAGCTTGAGCCCCTTGCTTTCCGCCAAAGGCCGCAGCGTGTTGGTGACTTCCTGCACTACAGCCTGGCAGGAGACCGGCTCCGTTTGTATCTCTATCTTGCCTGATTCGATCTTTGCAAGGTCCAACAGGTCATTGATCAAAAGGAGCAGGTGCTTGGCGCTTGTTGAAACATTCGTCAATTGGTTTTCCTGGTCTGTTGTCAGCGGCCCCGGCAGCTTCATAAGCAGCGTGCCGGTGAAGCCTATGATCGCGTTCAGCGGCGTGCGTAATTCATGACTCATGCTTGCAAGGAACCGGTCCTTGGCAAGGTTGGCGTTTTCCATTTCCTCGCTCTTCTCCTGCAGGGTCTGCTCAAACCGCTTGCGCTCAGTAACGTCACGCGCCGCAGCGAACACGCCCTGCAGCTTGCCGTCCCGGTCTGCAAACGTTGTCGCGTTATAACTGACGACCGTCTCCCGGCCCTGCTTGCTGCTGGCGGTAAGCTCGTAGTTTGTGACCTTGCCCTCGCGCAGCACCAGCCGGATGCCATCCTCCGCGCGGCTGGGGTCTGTGAAGTAATTCTTGAAAGGCGTGCCTATCAGCTCCTCACGGGTATGGCCGGTTAGCGCCTCCATCTGCTGGTTGACGTCCGTGACCAGGCCGACTGGGTCGGTGGTCATCAGCGCGTCTATGTTGGATTCAATTAGAGAACGTGAATAGAACTGCTGGTCGCGGAGCTGCTGCTCCAGCTTCTTCTGCTCGGTAATGTCACGGGCTGCTGCAAGTATGCCGATCTGTTTGCCTGCGGCATCGGAGAACACGCCGGCGTTGAAGCTGACCGGTATCCTCCTGTTCTGGCGCGTGATAAGCACCAGCTCGTATCCAAGGACCCGCGCCTGGGAGAGGGTCTGCTGCACGCCGGCATTGGCGCGGGCAGGCTCTGTGAAATAAGGCGAGAACATGGAATTTATAAGGTGCTTGCGGGAATAACCCGTCAGGCGCGTCGCTTCCTCATTAACGTCGGTTATCACCCCGTCAGGCGCGATAGCAAAGAGCGCGTCCGCGCTCGCCTCGATCAGTGAACGGTTGTAGGCCTGTTGATCGACAAGCTGTGTTTGCAGTCTCGCTTGTTGGCTGATGTCACGGGCGCTGGCGAATATTCCCTGCATCCTGCCATCTGCAGCGCGGAACACCGAGGCGTTGAATGAGACCGTGGACTTTTTGCCGGTCTTGGTCTTTAACACAAGGTCATAGTTGGTGACCACGCCCTCTGCGATGGTGCGCTTGACGCCCATGCTGGCGCGGAGGGGATCGGTGAAATAGTTTTTAAACTGCGTGCCGATCAGGTCTTCGCGGGGATAGCCGGTCATGCGGCACATCTGCTCATTCACATCTGTAATGAACCCTTCGGGATCGACCGTGATAAGACCGTCAACGGACGATTCGATAAGACCGCGCAGGTAGGTCTGCTGCTCCTGCAATTGCTCATTGAGGCGCACGCGGTCGGTGATGTCACGGGCGCTGGCGAATATACCTTTGACATTTCCGGACGGGTCTTTAAACACCGAGGCGTTGAACGACACCTGCAACAGCCTGCGGGTGCGGCTGATCAGGGTCAGCGCGTATTCCGTAACAACGCCTTTGTCAAAGGTCTCTCTTACCCCGGAAAGGGCCAGGGCCGGCTCGGTAAAGTAATCGGCAAACGGCGTGCCTATCAATTCAGCGCGGTTGTAGCCGCTCATCTGGCACATACGGTCATTAACGTCGCTGATTATCCCGTCAGGGTCAACCGTGATAAGACCGTCGACCGAGGCCTCGATCAGACCCCTGTTATAGGCCTGTGATTCACGGAGCTGCTGCTCAAGCTTCTTCTGCTCTGTAATGTCACGGGCCGCGGCGAACACGCCCTGCAGCTTGCCTTCCCTGTCGTTAAAGGTTGTGGCGTTATAGGAGACGACCGTTTCCTTGCCCTCTTTTGCGCGGGCGGTCAGCTCGTAGTTTGTGACCTTGCCTTCGCGCACAACGAGCTTGATGCCCTCCTCAGCGCGCTGCGGGTCCGTGAAAAAGTTTTTAAAAGGCGCGCCGATAAGATCTTCACGGGTAAAGCCCGTCAGGCCTTCCATCTGATAGTTTACGTCGGTGATTATGCCCAGCGGGTCGGTGGTCATCAGGGCGTCTATGTTGGATTCAATAAGTGAACGGGTATAAAACTGTGACGCATTCAACTGGGACTCCAGCTTCTTCTGGTCAGTAATGTCACGGGCGCTGGCGAATATGCCGCGCACCTTGTTGGATGCGTCTTTAAATATAGCGGCGTTGAATGAGACAGGCACCAATTGCCCGTCCGCGGCCTGGAGGGTCAAAACGTAGTTGGTGACCGAACCCTCATTAAACGTGAAGCGCACGCCTTCCGCCGCGCGCTCGCGCTCTTTGAAATATGCCGGGAATGAAGAGCCGATGAGCTGGTTTCTCCGTCTGCCCGCCATGCGGCACATGGTCTCGTTGACGTCCGTGATCGTCATGTCTTCGTCGACCGTGACCAGGCCGTCCACGCTGGCCTCGATAAGACCCCTGTTGTACGTCCGCTCATCGCTGAGCTGTCCCTGCAGCCGCGACTGGTCGGTAATGTCACGGGCGCTGGCGAAAATACCGCGCACCGCGCCGGACTCGTCTTTAAATATGGCGGCGTTGAATGAAACAAGCTGCTCGCTGCCTTCCCTGGTGTGAAGGGTCAATTCATAGTTTGTGACCGCGCCTTTATCAAGGGTCAGCCTGACGCCCTCGGCAGCGCGCTTTGAATCAGTGAAATAACCGGGGAACGGCGTGCCGACAAGCTCCTGCCGCGAATAACCCGACATGCGGCACATGGTCTCGTTGACGTCAGTGATGTTCAGCATCGGATCGACCGTGATAAGACCATCGAGGGAGGCCTCGATGAGACCCCTGTTATATGCGCGCTCTTCAGAGAGCTGGGTCTGGAGCCGCGACTGCTCGGTAATGTCACGGGCGCTGGCGAATATGCCTTTGACGCCGCCTGTGGGATCTTTAAACACCGAGGCATTGAACGAGACGACCAGCTTCTGCCCCTCACGTGTGGCCATTGTCAGGGCGTAATCCGTGACCACGCCTTTATCAAAGGTCTGCCTGACCCCGGAATCCGCGCTCTCGCTGTCTACAAAATAATCTATAAACGGGGTGCCGATAAGCTCCTCGCGCGTATAACCCGTCATCTGGCACATACGGGCATTGACGTCGGAGATGGAGCCCGTGGGATCAACGGTGATGAGTCCGTCGACCGAGGCCTCGATAAGACCCCTGTTGTAAGCCTGTGAATCGCGAAGTCTCTGCTCAAGTCCCTTCTGCTCGGTGATGTCACGGGCCGCGGCGAACACGCCCTGGAGCCTGCCCTTTGCATCGCGGAAGGTCGAGGCGTTATAGGAAACGACCGTCATCTGGCCGGTCTTTGAAAGCGCCGTCAATTCATAGTTTGTGACCTTGCCTTCGCGCAACACCAGCTTGATGCCTTCTTCGGCGCGCTGGGGGTCCGTGAAATAATTCTTGAAAGGAGAGCCGATAAGCTCGTCCCGCGTATAACCTGTCAGGGTCACCATCTGCTTATTTACGTCCGAGATGATGCCCAGCGGGTCGGTGGTCATCAGGGCGTCAATGTTTGATTCGATGAGTGAACGGGTGTAGAACTGGGTTGACTTTAACTGCTCGGTCAGGCGGATTTCATCGGAGATGTCTTTTGAAATGAGGAGGTAACCGATGGCCCGGCCCAAGGAATCGCGGCGGGGGGTGATAACGACGCGCGCCGTGAAAAGCTCACCGTTTTTGCGGCGGCGGTTGATCGTGCCCTCCCACTTGCCGTTATGCAGGGCCGCTTCGAGTATCTCTCTCGGTTTACCTGAGGCAACGTCTTCGTCTGTATGGAGGATTGAAGAATTCTGCCGTCCTACAACTTCTTCAGGCTCATAACCATACAGACGCCGCGCGCCCTCATTCCAGAGCAGTATCTTGCCGTCAAGGTCTTTACCGATGACCGAATACTCGGTGGATGATTCAAGGATATTCGTGATGAAGTCCACCGCCTCCTGGGCATTGCTCACGATGGCGCTGTCAAACAGCTTTGCCTTCCGCATCTCCTCGCTGAAGCGCTGCTCCCTGGATACGTCCTTCGATATCAATAGAAAACCGACCGCCTGTCCTGACTCGTCCCGCCTTGGCGTTATAACAACGCGCGCGGTGAAGATCTCGCCGTTTTTGCGGCGGCGGTTGATCGTGCCTTCCCACTTGCCCTCGCGCATGGCCGCGTCCATGATCTGGCGGGGCCGGCCCGCCTTGACGTCATCCTCCGTATGAAGGATGGAGGAATTGGCCTTGCTCACCACTTCTTCCGGATCATAGCCGTAAATTCGGCGCGCGCCCTCGTTCCACAGCAGGATTTTCCCATCGAGGTCTTTGCCGATGATGGAATACTCTGTCGAGGATTGAAGGAGGTTCGCCATGAAATCCATGGCATCGCGCGTTTGCTTGAGCTCTTCGGAGCTGAATAACTTGGTGGTGCTGGAGTTCTTCACGACCTTTTTGTCCATTAAAGTACCTCCGTTTATTAAATAAAACTTTTAGCCACAGAGGGCACAGAGAATGACTGAATTTATCCACAGATTACACAGATTGTCACAGATTTTTTTAAAAGAATTCTCATTTCTTTTATCTGTGAAATCTGTGGACTAATATTTTCTTCTCTGTGCCTCTGTGCCTCTGTGGTTAAATTCTGACTTGCGTATTCTAAACTTTACAATAACTTTTTCAGGAAATTCAAGTGCTCGAATTTATTGCTAAAAATAGCAAATAAAGAGATATTTGGTAAGAAGTATATCACATATTTTCGACTTGTCAACTCCCCATGTCCCTGACCTGTATCATAAGGGCCGGACTTGGATTATAATTGATGCAGCATGGATGTAATCACGACCCATTTAAACGCCGACTTTGACGCCCTTGCCTCTATGGTGGCGGCAAAGAAATATTATCCGGAGGCGCTCCTTGTATTCCCCGGCTCACAGGAAAAGAGCGTCCGCGACTTTTTAGCGTCGCCGCATATACCCGTAGAGTTCAAAAAGCTTAAGGACTTAAACCTTCAGGAGATAACGCGGCTGATACTTGTAGACGTGAAAAGTCCCGAACGGACCGGAAGGCTCTCGGAGATATTGGACAAACCCGGCCTGATAATCCATATTTACGACCACCACCCGCTCTCCCCGGACGACATAAGAGGACAGAAGGAAGTAATAGAGACCGTTGGGGCTACTACTACAATATTCACGGAGATGCTGCAAAAGGACAAAATAAGCATCTCTCCCATCGAGGCCACAATCCTCATGCTTGGCATCTACGAGGAAACAGGCCCGCTCCTGTTTCCTTCAACGACAGTAAGGGACATAACGGCAGCCGCGTATCTTCTTAAAAGGGGCGCAAATCTTAATATCGTTTCCGATTTCATGACAAAAGAGCTGAGCACCGGTGAGATAGACCTTCTCAATGAGTTGATACACTCCTCTAAAGACTATCTTATCCACGACATCAGGATAAAGATCGCCAAGGCATCAAGAGACGCCTACATGGGGGACATCGCCTTTCTGGCCCATAAAATCCGGGACATCGAGGACGTTGATGTTATCTTCCTCCTTGTATCGATGGAAGATAAGGTGCAGGCCATAGCGAGGAGCCATTCGCCGGAGGTTGACGTCTCCGAGATACTGCAGGTCTTCGGCGGGGGAGGACACCCACAGGCGTCCTCCGCAACGATAAGGGATATGTCACTGGAAGAGACGGAAAACAATATCCTGACCGTCCTCAAAGAGAAGATACATCCGGCAAGGACGGCAAGAGACATTATGACAAGTCCGGTGAAGACCATCGTCTGGAACAGCACAATATCCACCGCGGAAAAGACGATGACTAAATATGAGGTAAATGTCCTGCCGGTCCTCAAACAAAACACTTATTACGGACTCATATCGAGGGAGGTCGTGGAGAAAGCACTGT
The DNA here is from genome assembly GCA_003599275.1 of Nitrospiraceae bacterium. Classification (GTDB taxonomy): domain Bacteria; phylum Nitrospirota; class Thermodesulfovibrionia; order UBA6902; family UBA6902; genus SURF-23. The sequence goes on from QZJG01000005.1 coordinate 91,474, forward strand.
TTCACGGTTTCGGCAAGACCAGGGTGATCGAGCTCTGTACAACGGACGCCTCCACGGTAATGCCTTCAACCCCGGTAAGCGAGATCGAGTCCCTGATGGTGGAGCGCAACCAGAGGTTCATGCCCGTAGTCGAAGACGGGCGGATTGCCGGGGCGATAACAAGGACGGACCTCCTCAGGTCGCTCTACGAGAGCCTGCTGAGAAAAGACCGGATAATCTCTCACGAAAAACTGACTGAAAAGCCCTCGATCGGAAAGGACCTTTCAGCATCTCTCAAGTCGGCATACCCTGCTGAGGTTTTCAACTTTCTGAAACTTGCAGGAGAGGCCGCGGCTGAGCTCGAATTTTCCGCTTACATTGTGGGAGGCTCCGTGCGGGACCTCCTCCGGGGAGAGGCCAACCTCGACATAGACATCGTTGTCGAGGGGGACGGGATCGCCTTTGCGCAGACCCTCGGCAAAAAAATCAACGTCAGGGTAAAAAGCCACAAGCGGTTCGGCACGGCAGTCATAATCGCCG